>CAITYU010000477.1 GCA_903896675.1 uncultured Planctomycetaceae bacterium | reverse complement strand
AGCTGGCCGCAGGCTTTTCTGAGCAGCAGGCTGAGGTGGGGTTGAGTGAGGTGGACGCGACGGCTGTGTCGTTCGAGTGTGATGGCCTGAAAGTCGGCGGCCGGGTCAGCGGCGAACAGGGACAGTCGGAATTCGCCGCGTCCGGCGGCCGCCCCATGACAGGCTCCGGCATTGCAACCGGACCGCGTCAGCAGGGGCAGGATCTGCGTTTGAAAATCGGGGATCTCGGCGGGGGCAGAGTCACCGGCAGAGTCGGCAGACTGAGTTGCCGGTGCCTGGGACTGCCCTGCAGTCAGGATCAGCGGCAGGATGAGAAAAAGGGTGTGACCGGCAGTCATTTGGGGGAGTCAGTGGCGGGTTTGTTATTGGCTGGTGCACCGTACAGACGGGCCCATTTTCTGAGGTATTCCTGGGCAGTGCTGGTACCGTAATCGGACAATTTTCCAGAGTTAACGATGGTGGTGGAGATACGGGCCAGTTCAGCGCGAACAGCGGGGTCAGACTGGGCCGCATTTTCCACCCGCTCAGCGGCTTTGCGGACATCCTTTTCCGGAGCATTCCGTCGAATCACGGGTGTCAGGAGTGCACGCATATCCGGAGCAGGGTTGCTTCCGGGAGCAGTGCGGGCAGCCATCTGTGGCATGCCGGGAAGTTTTTCGAGTGCCGGGACGTCGCCACCGATTTCCGCGACCAGACTTTTCAGGATACGGGGCAGGTCAGCCTGCAGGCTGGGCTGGATCAGTGCGTGGTTGGCGATGACTTTGTCGCCACGGCTGAGGACGATCGTCAGGGTGACGCTGCGATTGAGTCCCCACGTACCGGGACCTTCGCGACCATCCGGTGAAACGCCAGTGGGGACATCCGGTGTGAGTGCATGCTGCATGCTGCGAATCCGGGCATCCATGGCCGGCAGGTCATCGGCAAGGAAGACGACGCATGTCTGCAGTTCGGCATCTGCACGTGACGCAGCGTAGCCCGAAAGGACTCGCGTCATGCTGATGGATTGTCGGTTGACATCATGCACGAAGATCAACAGCAGCGGCTTGTCGGCAGCGGCAGTGACGGGATCAAAGTCTGTTCCGGCTTTGGTTCCGAGTGCCAGCCGGACTGGCAGCGGGGCAGTTTTTTCATTCGGCTGGGGTCCGGAGAAGATTTCCTGATCTGAGTTCTGACCAGCCGGTTTTTCGTCAGACGGGGAAACGGCAGGTCGGGTGGCTGGCAGGGTATCCTGCGCACAGGTGATGGTGGGAATCAACACCAGCAAAGCCATGCGAATAAGTGAGACAGAGGATGCTGTCATGGGGAGTTCCGATGGGCAAAAATCTGCGGCATGCCGCGGATCTGCCGATTTAAGTGGTTATGGTCGAGCGGACATGCAGGCAGTGACGGGAGTCTATCGCGGGCGGTGGGTGTTATCCAGTGGCGGACGCGACAGGACTGACAACAAAAAAGGCTCGACGTCAAATGAAGTGCGCGGTGTGAGGAAGTCTTTTAACCACAAAAGACACGCAACAGGTCTTCGGTTCAGCAGGAGTTTTCAACCTTCCGGGATCCGCAACACCATCGCCCCTGGGAACGCGAGGCTCCTGCCCCTTGGGAGGGCGAGGCTCCCGCCGAGACGCAAGTCAGTGCTCAGTAATCAGTGTTCAGTAATCGCAAAGTCCACCCCCATCTCGGGAGGGCGAGGCTCCTGCCGAGCCGAACGTCATCACCAGTCGCAGATCGGGCCTTCCTGCCCGAGATCAACACGGGGCGATAGGATCGTCACCACATTCTTCGGCTCAGCAGGAGCTTCGCCCTCCCGAAGGGGCGAGCCTGCAGACGAACAGAGGGAGCAAGTGGCCGGGCAGGCGGGCGGCTCAGCTGGAGCTTCGCCCTCCCAAAGGGGCGAGCCTGCAGACGAACAGAGGGAGCAAGCGGCCGGGCAGGCGGCTCAGCAGGAGCTTCGCCCTCCCGAAGGGGCGAGGCTGCAGACGAACAGAGGGAGCAAGCGGCCGGGCAGGCGGGCGGCTCAGCTGGAGCTTCGCCCTCCCAAAGGGGTGAGGCGACAGACGAACCGCGAGTTGTCACCTGCTGCCGCGCACATGATTTCGCGTTGATCGAAAAAAAGCCCCTGGTTTCCGAGTTGGAAACAGGGGCTTCTGTGATCAGGACCGGAGGAAGATCAGAGAGCTTCTGCCGGAACGGCTCCTTTGGGAGCATCTTTTGGCATATCCGCAGGCGTGATGGGCTGTCCCGGAGGAGCACGCAGATCTTCTGGAACGTCGCTGTCGGCAGTGCAACCCGGCAGGCAGATGCAGCCGAGTGCCAGCAGGCACAATGTCAAACGCATGGAATACCTCAGTTTCGTACAGGATTACTCGAGACCGGAAACCACCTGACCGTCAGCAATGCCACCGAGCCGCAGCAGAATATCCGCATCGGTACTGGTGGACAGAGCACGGACAGAACCGTCACCCAGAGTATACTGCACAATTCCGGCGTGGCGACTGGAGAACTTGGCATCTTCCAGAGTTGGTCGTGTTCCGCCGTAGGGAATACCGGCCAGGGATTTTGCGGCGTAGTGCATGCCCATGGGGCCGACCAGCCATGAAAACGAACGGATTCGTCCGGTGCCGCGGTAACCATCCATGAAAGCTCCCGTGACTTCGCCGAACATGACGGTGTTTGACAGGCCGTCGCGAACATCAGCGAATCGCTTCTGCATGTTCATGCGAAACAGACCTTCGTAGTCATTAATGGCTTTGTAATCCGGGCTGGTGCTGGGGATTCCCAGTTCATCGGCACTGGCAGTCAGTCGACCGGCACAACCCATGTAGCTTGTCAGCGCGTGCTTGCTGGCGACCGGATCCGGATTTTCGTCGTTCATAATGAAGCCACCATAACGCGGACCACCTGCGGTACGAATCATCCACAGTGTGTAGTCCGAAGAGCCGGGCTTAAGGGCTGAAGCGGGATTGTCCGAAGGACACAGCAACCCCGGAATCTGAACGCTGGTGACTGCATTGACTGCAGCATAGTTGTAGTAGTTCTGTTTCATCGGGTCAGGGGAATTTGTCTGGAAATCGCGAGCATCCATCTTCAGGCTGGAGGCGAACGGTCGATAGACGGCTTCCTGTTCCATGTAGGGCAGCAGGTAGGGCATCGTGCCGATCAGCGTCAGATTGTCCATCAGTTCGAATTCTGAATAGGAACGCACGTCGAAGATCTGCCCGGGCGGCAGTTTCCTGTAGGTGCCTTCGAAGTTGTGGACAGCCAGCCCAAGTTGCTTGAGGTTGTTCTTGCATTGCGTTCTGCGAGCTGACTCGCGGGCCTGCTGGACTGCGGGCAGCAGCAGCGAGACCAGAATTGCAATGATCGCGATCACCACCAGCAGTTCGATGAGGGTGAATCCTTCGCGATCTTTCCGTGCCGGGGAATGGCCTGAAACGCGCTTCATCATCGTGGTATTCCTTATACAGCTTCTTGAATGAAATTTTCAGGAAGTCCTTTTGTGCCAGGAAGTCGCATCGGACATGTGATGCAACGGGAAAATCTTTCCTGAACACCCTGAATACCTAGGTCAGCAAAATCCCTCTGCTGGAATAAAGGCCCGAATGTTGGCAAAAATCGACAGAAAAGTTTCTTAAAAGCCCGGAAGTATTAAAGACGGACTCTCGTCGATCTGACCGCTACAAAACTCACGCTGGTCAAAGTTTGCCCGGATTACCGCGCAAACCGGGGGATTGCAGGATCTGGAAGGGAACTGCGGTTGGTAGGGTATGGGGCAGGTTGCAACATCAGGTGCCATGCACCGGCTTGCCACCTGTTGTCACCGAACCATCCAAAAAAGCCGTCAATGCACAGCATTTCCTGCTATTTCCGGAGCCTGCCATGCCACGGGTCAGCCGCAGAGACATCTTTTCTGAAACCGACATCCAGGTGTTCCACCTGATCAGCCGCTGTGTGCGACGCAATCACCTGTGCGGCACCGATAAACGCTCAGGTCGCGATTATTCCCACCGGAAACAATGGATTCGCAGCCGACTTGAACTGCTGGCTGGCATCTTTGCAGTCGAGATACTCAGTTATGCGGTGATGGATAATCATCTGCATCTGGTCGTCAGAACTCGCCCGGACCTCGCTCACAACTGGTCCACGGACCAGCTGGCCGCTCGGTGGTGGGCGCTTTTCCCACAGCGGCGATGCAGCGATGGACACCCGGCTGAAGCCACTGCCGAGGAACTGCAGAAACTGATCTGCAGCGAGGCGGCTGTGGCCGACAAACGTCGCCGTCTGGCAAATGTTTCCTGGTTCATGAAATGCCTTGTTGAGCCAATCGCCAAACGGGCCAATCGGGAGGATGCTCTGACGGGACATTTCTGGGAAGCACGCTTCAAAGCTCTGCCATTGCTGGACGAACTGGCGATCGCAGCCTGCATGGCGTATGTCGATCTGAATCCCGTGCGGGCAAATCTCGCAGACACTCCGGAGACCAGCGATTTCACCAGCGTGCAGGATCGTGTGCTGGATCGACAGTCCGCCCAGAGTGCTCCCACTGCGGATGTGCAGGATCAGCAGACCGAACACGGCCCGCAGGCCGGCTGGCTGGCTCCGATTTCACTTGAACCACCGCGGCTGCGGGTACGGGATCGTCGCACGCACCGTCGCGCCAGCAACCGGGGCTGCCTGCCAATGACGCTGGATCAGTATCTCAGTCTGGTGGACTGGTCCGGTCGACAGGTACGGCACGGCAGATCAGCACGCATGCCCGCCACACTCCTGCCGATCCTGCAAAGACTGGACTGCGGCCACGTATTCTGGCTGGAGCTGGTACGCAGTTTCCGACGCAGGTTTCGTTCGGCGGCCGGGCGGCCGGAAGCTCTGCAGACTGCGAAACAAAGGCGACTTTCGGTTCAGCAGATCCAGCCCCCACCCAGGACTCGCCGGCCATCATAGAACACGGCAGCCTGTCCCGGAGCGACACCGAAGACAGGTGCCTGTGTTTCAATACGTGCTGTTCCGTCAGCGGCCGGGATCACCGTGCAGCTTTCACTGCGCTGCCGATATCGCACTTTGACTTCGCAGGAAAATGCAGCCTGCGGTGGTGTCACCAGCCAGTTCGTCTGATGCACTGGAATGACACTCACGGCCAGATCTTCGTGTCGTCCCAGTACCACCTGCTTCGACTGCGGATCGATCCTGATCACGAATCGCGGTTCTCCGAAGGCCAGGCCCAGTCCCTTTCGCTGTCCGATCGTAAACCGCTCGTAGCCATCATGCTTTCCCAGCACATTCCCTTCCAGATCCACAAAGTCTCCGGCAGTTTCCTGCGGCCCGCGGAAATTTCTGAGGAAGCCGGCGTGGTCCTGATCCGGAACAAAGCAGATTTCGTAGCTGTCCTTCTTGTCAGCGACTCGCAGTCCGGCTTCCCGCGCCAGTCGACGGATCTCCGTTTTTTCACTCCCGCCAACCGGAAACAGAATACTGGGCAGCAGTGACTGCCGGATACCGAACAGCACATAGGACTGATCCTTGGTGCTGTCTTCACCTGCCAGCAGTGCCCACGAGCCATCAGCCTGCCGTGCGGTCTGAGCATAGTGGCCGGTGGCGATGTAGCGGGCATCAATCTGCTGAGCGAAATCCCATAATTTGCCGAACTTCAGCCAGTTGTTGCACTGCACACAGGGATTGGGGGTACGTCCGGCGAGGTATTCATCGGCGAAGTAATCCTTGATCCTGCGAAACTCATCCCTGAAATTGAGGGCATGAAACGGGATACCGAGGCGATCGGCAACTCGTCTGGCGTCGGCGGCGTCCTCGGCACTGCAGCAGCCCTGCCGGTGCGGGGCCGCGATGGGCAGCAGTCCGGTGTTTTCAATACTGCAGGCAGACTCGGATTCGCCCGACCGCATAAACAGCCCGACGACATCATAGCCCTGCTGATGCAGCAGCACGGCCGCTGCCGAACTGTCCACTCCACCGCTCATTGCCAGCACGACTCGTTCACCCATGGCTGCGTTCTGCTCCGATCTGCATGATAGCGATACTCAGGCCGGATGGCCGTCGCGTCGATTTGTCTCTGTTTCTGTTTGTCAGCATCAGTTCTGTTCTGGGACTCATGGTTCCAGCCACGTGGCCTGCTGCAATGTGCCTGCACAGACCACAAACGCTGCCCGACGATGCCCGGCACGGGAAAGCTGCAGCCACTCAAGTTCCTCCGCCTGAATTTCCACAACGGCAAAATTGTTCAGCCCTGCCGCAAGGTCACTGCGGCCTGGCAGCTGTCCGACAAACTGTTCCGGCAGGTTCGGTGAGGGACCACTGCAGCGTGTACCGGGCGGCTGTGGAGCCAGATACATCCGCAGGCTGGACTCCGGACTACTGTCCCACAACTGCTGCCAAACAGCACCGGCAGTATGCACAACGGCCCGTCCGCGGACCTGCAACTGAGTTTCTGCAGCCGGATCATAGAACAGCAGGCTGACTGCCGGCTGCAGGTCGAGCTGTCGAAATTTTGCGGACCGAAGATCCGAGTGCAGCCAGAGCGAACCGACAGCAGCATCCACACCGCGCAGGACCACAGTGCGCTGCCGCGGCTGTTGCGCACTGACGGTTGCCAGCACCGGAGTGCGCCACGCAGCCCCGGGAGTCTGCGATGCCAGTGTCAGTTTCAGCCAGCACTGTTCAAGGATGGATTGCAAGTCGTGCATGCCACTGCCTTCAGCGTCCCATGAACCAGAGACACAGCCATGCCAGCAGCGGGAACAGAACGAAGATCAGCAGGAACCCTGTGAGGGTTGCCCGTGGTGTATCCGGCCATCTGCCCATGAGTTGTCTCCTGGAATCTCTGTACCGCCCAACGACTGTGTATCTTGTCGCGCCGAGTGAGCTCTGCATACTGGCTGTCCGCAGGTTCCCGCGGAACTTCTCGGCTTCGGGCATACCAGCGGACGGCTTTGTGCCGAGTTTATCGGCGGCGCAGATCCAGCAGCAGGGCCGCAAAGGCAATCAGGTCGTAAAGGGTATGCGCCACAATCGGGATCAGCAGATTCGGGGTGGCATCTGCAGCCAGAAGTCCGGTGAGATACAATCCAAGGAAGGACGCAAAAACCGCATAGCCGGGCGTCAGTGCGTGAGCCAGCCCGAACAGCAGGCTGCTGAGCATGACTCCCAGAAACGAATTTCCCGAAGCAATCCACGGAAACAGAAAGCCTCGAAAAAACACTTCCTCGCAGATGCCGGCCAGCAGTGACAGAAGCAGCAGATCGTGCAGCCGGCAGCGGAGCAGTACCGGGCCCAGCATGTCCTTCAGCAGTTGCCGCATCTGCAGCAGTGCGGGCAGGGTGGACAGCATGCAGACGGCCAGCACTGCCAGCATCGGCAGCGTTGCCAGAAGTCCCAGCAGCAGATCCGCACCCGACCAGCGGAGCTGCGCCGTGGGATTGATTCCCGTGAACCAACCGCCGATGAAGGCAATGGCCAGCAGGATTCCTTCAAAGATGGCAGCACTGATCAGGAACTGCTGCGGCGTCATTTCGGAATGCGGGCGATCCGAGTCATTCATGTTCGGGCTCCGCATGTGCCAGAATCGCCACGCCGGGCAGCAGCAGGAGCTGTGGCAGGCCGTGCACCGCATGATCAATGGCAGTCAGATCCCGGGCAGACAGCAGCAGCACGGTGAACTGATGGCTGTCGGTGGAATCGGCAAGGGCAGCAGACACCTGCCGCACCGGCCCCGTAATCCGCACTCCATGCGGCAGTGTGCGGTAATCGGTCTGGGCCAGCCGCAGCCGAAGCTGCTGGTCAGCTTCAGGATCTGTGTCGGAAATGGCGAGGGGCGTAACGGTCAGCCGTGCTGCAGTGGCGCTGGCGAGGCGTACGGAGTATTCGATGGTCAGGTTCTGCAGTTCTGCAGGTGAGGCGACCGCAATAACGTGCAGCACGTCGCTGTGCGGTACGGGCTGCGCGGCGGGGGATTCTGATGCTTCTGTCTGTGGTGCGGGTACTGTCTGTGGGCTGAGCAACGAGCAGCGAATGGGCAGACTGGGCAGCGGACTGCTGATCTGCAGCCACCACTGCACGAGTTGCAGGCTGGAACTGTGCGCGGATCCGAAACCCGCATCCGGGTTTGAGGCGGATTCCGGAAAGGCCGGCGTGACCAGTGACAGCCAGGGGAACGGATTCATGAATGACGCCACGAACAAAAGTCTGTGTGATGCGAGAGATGGCTGTTGGGCAAAAAACGGGTTATTTTCAGGGTGACAGGGTGGGCCCGGTGCAGGAACGACCCGGCGCGGGTGTTTGTCCGCGGTCCGCGGTGTGATTCATGGCTGCAGGATCCTGCCGACTTCCTCCGGTTGAAAACACAGTGCTTTGGGGGTCGTGGGGT
>CAITYU010000476.1 GCA_903896675.1 uncultured Planctomycetaceae bacterium | reverse complement strand
TTGAAACCGATTCATACGCCAGACAGGAGCGGTTGCAGGCGGTGAGTGGCTGGCGTTCTGCAGCAGTGTCAGCAGTTGGCTGGAGGCCTGCTGGCGGAGTGTCAGCGGCAGCGGCGGTTCTGTCTCCGGCGGCATCGCTCCAGAATCGACAGCCTTCAGCAGCTTATGAATCAATGCGGGCTGGTTGAGCAGTGATGCGGGGGAGGTGATATCTGCAAGGTTGAGTTGCCCGGCGGGTTCGCTGCCGGCATGGCAGGTGGCACAGCGTTCAGCGATGAGCGGGAGGAGCGGATTTTCATCTGAGGCCGCGGCAACTGACCGGGACAGCACGAGGGCCAGCAGCAGGCTGACAGTCAGAAAGTTGGGCGAGGCCATAGAGTGTTCAGTTTTCAGTTTTCAGTTTTCAGTTTTCTTTTTGCCACGGAAGGACACGGAAAATCGTGTGGGCAGGGTGGGGCTGTTGCAACCACGAAGATCACAGGTTGCCTCGAGGGATAATCGCTTGCGATTGAGGTGTTTGGTGTCTTCGGTCGTACTTGAATTGATCCTTGAGTTGCTGCGGGCACCTGAATTGTTTGCGTGGTCTAAGGTACTGGATGTCAGTTCTCAGTTTTCCGGGGGTGCGTCAGTTCCAGAGGTCCGTGAGGACTCCGGAGCTGTCAGCGAAGGATGTCATTTCCAGTCCCATCAGTTGTGCGAAGGTGAGCCAGAGGCTTGAGGTGAGGGTTCCTGGTGGCAGTTGGATGGTTCGTCCGTGTCGAATCTGTCCCTGTGCGGTTCCGGCGATCAGCATGGGCAGGTCGTAATACTGGTGGGTGGCACCATCTCCCAGTCCCGCACCGAGGGAGACGATGGAGTTATCGAGGAGTGAGCTGCCGTCTGGTTCCCGGATTTCCTTCATGCGGCGGATCAGCCACGCAAACTGCTGCATATGAAACAGGTCGATTTTCTGCAGGTCTTTCCAGCCATCACCCTTTTGATTGTGAGTCATATTGTGGTGCTGTACGGGTTGTTCAAAGACGCCTTCGTACATCAGGGTGGCGTCCCAGCGTTCGGGACCGATCATGAAGGTGCAGACGCTGGTGATCCCGGTCTGCAGCGCGGCCAGCATCAGGTCCATCTGCAGTCGGATGTATTCACCGCGTGGCAGGATTTCATTTTTGGGGACTTTGACATCGGCGGAGCGGAGCATTTCGTCCATGCGTTTGATGCGTTGTTCGATGCCGCGGATGAGTTCCATGAATTCATCCATCTGGCGACGATCATCAGCGGCCAGTTGTCTGGAGAGGTCGCGGGCATCGGCGAGGACGAGGTCCGTGACACTGCTGACATGGCGGCGGTAATCTTCGCGCAGAAACAGACGCTCGTAGAGTTTCTGCGGATCGCGGACAGCGGGTGCGATGCGTCCCGGGCCATACCATGAGATGTTGTCAAATTCGATGGGTTCTTTGGGGGCGGTGAAGCCGTTGCAGCTGATTTCCAGGGTGTTTAAGACAGTTGCATGTCCGACGTGGTCTCCGACGATCTGGTCAAGCGTTCTTCCGTTCGGGTGTGCGATCCCGCTGTCAGCAGCCTGTTGCGGAGAGAGGCTGCTGAGGTAGCAGGAGGCCCCCTGTGCGTGGACGTCCTGGCCGTGTTTGAATGAGCGATCGAGTCCGATCAGCATGGTGAGGTCATTGCTGAGTTCGGCCAGTGGCTGCAGTGTGGATGTGAGCTGCAGGGGCCGGATTCCGGGCTGTCCTTTGAGCCGTCTTTCAGCCTTGACGCGATCGGCGTCAAAGCCACCGATGAAGTCGGGCAGTTCGGCCTGTTCTTCGCCGGGGAAGAAGCAGCGTCTGACGATGCCATTGGGCAGGTAGACGATGACCATGCGGCGAGCCGGTTTTTCGGCGGCTTTGCGGGCGGCGGCGGAGGCGATGGAAGGGAGGAAGGGCAGCAGGACGGCAGCCCCGGGGCCTTTCAGGAAGTGACGTCTGGGGAGTTTCATGTGTGGCGGACTTTGGGACTGGCGGGTTTAACCGGAGCTGTCCGGCGAGGGCAGTGGGGAGTGAGTGCTTCGGACAGCTTACGCGGGCGCATAGCGGATTGCAACGGGAAGCCTGTTGTCCGGATTCACCGGTTTTGCAGAAATCTCTGGAATTGCCGAACTTTTTGTGTTGCCGGAGCCTGTGAGGGGAAGATGTTCCTTGCGGTGATCCGGGCCTTCTGCAAGACTCTGGTATCATCCCTGCCCGCGTTGTACCTGCCGTTCCTTCCGGCCCTGCTTCCGGAGTTTTCGATGCTGAATTTTGTGGATTCTGCTGCAGCCCTCTGCGATGGACGCAGTCGCCGTTCGGCATTGCGAGTGGGCGGGTTGCAGGCTCTGGGACTGTCGCTGCCGGGATTGCTGGCGGCGCGGCAGACGCGAGCGGCGTCTCCGCAGCGGGACCAGTCACCGGGGTTTGGGTCTGCGAAGTCCGTGATTCTGGTGTGGCTCACCGGGGGGCCTCCGCAGCACGAGACATGGGATCCCAAGCCGCAGGCTCCGGCGGAAATTCGGGGTGAGTTTGGCAGCATCGAATCTGTGGTACCGGGTCTGCGGGTGGGCGAACTGATGCCGGGCCTCGCGCTGCACACGGATAAGTTGTCGGTGCTGCGGGCCGTGGTGACTCAGGATCAGGCACATTCTTCAAGTGGGTATCAGATGCTGACGGGTGTGCCGCATCAGCCGCTCAGCCAGGAAAACGTTGTCTCCAAAGCCCCGAATCTTTCACCCTCGCACGGGGCTATCATGCGGGCTCTGCGTGCCGATCGTGATGGGCTGCCCTCTGCAATTACTCTGCCACGGCACATTGCCAACGATGGTGAGATTCTGTGGCCGGGCCAGACGGCTGGTGTGCTGGGGCGACAATTTGATCCGTGGCTGATCACCTGCGATCCTTCGCTGCCGGATTTTCAGGTGCCGGATCTTTCGTTACCGGCGGAAATCAGCGGTGCCCGTTTCAGTTCGCGACGGCAGCTGCTGGCGGCCCTTGATGCCGGGCAGCGGCAGGCTGATCTGGCGTCGACCGGTGGGCGTTTTTCGCATCATGCGCGACAGGCATTTGATCTGCTGGCTGGCCGGGCAGCGCGGCGAGCCTTTGAGATCAGCGAGGAATCAGATGTGGTGCGGGAGCAGTACGGCCGCAACCGTTTCGGGCAGTCGTTGCTGCTGGCTCGGCGTCTGGTGCAGGCGGGGGTGTCACTGGTGCAGGTCAACTGGACAAAAATCGAAGAAGTCAAAAACAACGGTTCGTGGGACACTCATAACAACCACTTCAGCGATCTCAAGGGCTTTCTGATGCCGCGGATGGACAAGGCCTGCTCGGCGCTGCTGCAGGATCTGCAGCAGCGGGGGTTGCTGGATGAGACGCTGGTGGTGTGGATCGGCGAATTCGGGCATACTCCGAAAATCAACGGGAACGCCGGTCGCGATCACTGGGGCAACTGCTTTTCGATTGCTTTGGGAGGAGCGGGTGTTCGTCGCGGATTTGTCCTCGGTGAATCGGACGGGCATGCGGCGTTTCCGGTCGCTGGAGCCGTGTCGGCAGCAGACATTACAGCGACCATCTTTCACTGCCTCGGGTTTGCTCCGGAAACCCTGCTGTACGACCAGAGTGGCCGTCCGTTTCCACTGATTCGTGGCGGTGTGATTCGGGAGATCCTCGCGTGACGCCAGGCCCGCTGATCACTCCGGCATCAGTAATCTGCGAAGAACCGCCCGCCCCGATTTATCGAACGTGATTTCAACAAAGAGGCGATCCGATGCTACGGCCTGTCGAAAAGTCTGTTTGAGATCTTCCGGCACTGTCAACTGCTCGATGCCACACTGCAACTGTCCAGCGGGCGTCACCCGGCCTTTGATGAAGCGACCTGTGTCCGGTTTATTCCATGTCACTGCAGCGCAATGATGGTGCGGGGTGTTGGGGTTCTGCTGCAGGCGGACGTAGATATCCTGATGAGGCTGAGCAGGATCGGCCAGTTCCGTGTCGGATGGCATTTGTGAAGAGAACGAGTAGGTCAGCAGAACTTCGTTTCCGCCAGCAATTAGCTCCGGATGCCGACAGGTCGCTTTCAATACAACAGAATCTCCGCGAATCTGAGTGCCGCGCGTATTGCGTGGCAGCAGGAAGGCAAGAGTCGCCTGAAGGACTGCGAAGACAATGATCAGTGGCAATCGTCGGCGTACAAAGCGGTGCCAGAACGAGGGCAGCGTTGCGGACATTTTGTCGAGGAAGTCAATTCTGGTGGTGATTGATTGGCGGTGCGCAAGGTCACAGCCTGAATTGGCTGCATACAGCAAAACCCTGCAACTGGAGAGCGAGTCCTGAGTCGTTGGATGAGTGCCTGGGTGCCAGGATAAACCTTGCAGCGGGCGGATTCCTGTCCTGAAAATCCGAGTCGGATTGAGACATTCTCAAAAAAACCAACAGCGACATTTTCCGGTTCTGTGGCTGTGAAACGAAGCGGGTGGCTGGGTGTACAGTCTGTCGTGCAGCTCTGTTATGGCAACTGTGGGTGGGCGCTGTTGCCCGGGATTCATTTCAGGCAGTACACTCAACCCTCAGGGCATTGGTTTCCGGGGCCTGCCTCGTGTGGTTGGTTGGTCTTGTCTGGCTGGTGCCGTGCACCGAGGATCAGGAAATTCACGATGATACGACGTGGCTGGCTGCAGAATGTTTCCACGGGGTTGTGCGGCGTGGCCCTGCACGATCTGCTGGCTGGTGGCCAGCGGCAGGTTGTCGCGGATAGTGCGGCAGCTCTGAATCCGTTAGCGCAGCGTTCGGGACATACTATTGCGCGAGCTCGGCGAATCATCTTTCTGTTCATGCACGGTGGCCCATCCCATGTGGACACATTTGACTACAAGCCGCAGCTGCAGCAGCGGGACGGTGAGCCGCTGCCCTTCGCCAAGCCTCGCATTCAGTTTGCTCAGACGGGTAATCTGCTGAAAAGTCCATGGAGATTTCGGCAGTACGGTGACAGCGGAGCGTGGGTCAGTGATTTGTTTCCCCATGTGGGTCAGTGTGCGGACTGGCTGACCTTTCTGCATTCCCTGCACGGTTCCAACGAGGCTCACGGGGGGGCCCTGTTGAAAATCAATACGGGTTCGGACACGTTTGTGCGTCCGAGCCTCGGTGCGTGGCTGAGTTATGGACTGGGCACCGAGAATGAAAGTCTGCCGTCATTTGTCACCATCAATCCGACGCTGGGGCATGGCGGAGTGCGAAATTTTGGTTCCGGTTTTCTGCCGCCCATTCACCAGGCGACTCGAATTGCCACATCTCGTTCTGCAGGCCGAACCACTGCGCAGATTGCCAACCTGACGCATGCGGGAAGTTCTGCTGATGTGCAGCGACTGCAGTTGCGGATGCTGGGTCGTCTTGACGAGTTGCGTGGCGTGGGGGCAGATGCGGGGCAGGCAGGTTTGCTGATTCCGGCCGGGCTGGATTCCGAGCTGCAGGCGCGGCTCAGTTCCTTCGAGCTTGCTTTTCGCATGCAGACGGAGGCGCCGCGACTGTTTGATCTGTCCGATGAGACTCAGGCCACCCGCGACCTTTACGGGATCGACCACGAACCGACCGGCAATTTCGGGACTCAGTGCCTGCTGGCGCGACGCCTGTCAGAAGCGGGCGTGCGTTTCGTGCAGGTGTCGCATGCGTACTGGGATCAGCATGCGGATCTGCGAAAGGATCATGGTCGACTGGCTGCGGAGGTGGATCTTCCGATCGCGGGACTGTTGCGGGACCTGCGGCAGCGGGGACTGCTGGAAGAGACGCTTGTCATCTGGGGAGCGGAATTCGGTCGGACTCCGACAGCTCAGGGCAAAGACGGTCGAGACCACAATCCGCATGCATTTACGTGGTGGATGGCCGGGGGCGGAGTCAAAGCGGGCTTTCGCTATGGTGCGTCGGACGAGTTTGGATTTTATGCAGCCGAAAACAAAGTGCATGTGCATGATCTGCATGCCACCATTCTGCATCTGATGGGGTTGAATCACGAACAGTTGACTTATCGTTATGGCGGTCGGGATTTTCGGCTGACCGATGTTTCAGGAAGAGTCGTCAGCGAAATATTTGTTTAGTTTTCAGTTTTCAGTTTTCAGTTTTCAGTGGTCAGTGGTCAGTGGTCAGTGGTCAGTGGTCAGTGGTCAGTGGTCAGTGGTCAGTGGTCAGTGGTCAGTGGTCAGTGGTCAGTGGTCAGTGGTCAGTGGTCAGTGGGCAG
>CAITYU010000475.1 GCA_903896675.1 uncultured Planctomycetaceae bacterium | reverse complement strand
TGTCTGACGGCCGGGCCGCATCGGCTGTTGGGTTCTTCAAGTTACTTTTGGTTGGTTGAAGAAAGCCCTTTTTTTCAAGGTCGGGGTCAGGTGGCCATGCCGTGGGCTACCTTTTTGTCCCCGCCATCATGTATGCTGCCTCCAAATCCAGGCTCCACGGCCTGCCTCCTGTAATTTCCCGCCTCGTCGCCTGACTGCTCGCCTGACCTTCCCGCATCGCACACCGGAGACCCCATCCTGTGCCGAGGACTTCCCGCCTGCTGAATCTGCGGTTACTGCTGTTGTTGTGCTGTGGCATGCCGAGCGCAGTGCACGCGCAGCAGCAGCAGCAATCCGGAACCGCCCCTGAAAAGGCTCACTGGAATTTCGAAAACGACATCGTCCCGATCCTGTCTCGATTCGGCTGCAATACTTCCGGTTGTCATGGCAAGGCCGAGGGGCAGAATGGTTTTAAGCTGTCGGTGTTCGGTTCGGATCCGGAGGCCGATTATGATGCGGTCGTGAAGGAGAACTTCGGGCGACGCGTGTTTCCGGCTGTTCCGGAAAACAGTCTGCTGCTGTTGAAGGCGACGGGGCAGGTGCCTCATGGCGGTGGTTCGCGACTGACCACGGATCATCCGCAGTACATCCGGCTGCAACACTGGATCGCCGCCGGGATGCCTCAGGGGGCGGCCACTGATCCCCGGCTGATCCGTATTGAAGTGCTGCCTGAGCAGCTGCAGATGGGGATGGATCAGACTGCCGAGCTGCGTGCGACAGCCTACTGGAGTGATGGTCGCAGTGAGGATGTGACGGGGCTGGCAACGTGGCAGACCAACAGTGAGGCTGTGGCCAGTGTGGATGAATTCGGCAGGGTGCTGACGGGGCGGGTACCGGGGACAGTGGCCGTGATGGCCAGTTTTCTGGGCCGGGTGGATGTGTTTCAGGCTTTGGTGCCGCATCCGGGCAAGCCGGATGCCAGCGGTTCCGCAAGGCTGGCGCGTCTGGCTCAGTCGCCGGTCGAGTATGATCGCATCGTAGCGGCTCGTCTGGAGCGACTGCAGATTGCCCCGGCCGGTTTGTGTGATGATGCCACTTTTCTGCGTCGTGTCAGCCTGGACCTGAGCGGGACACTGCCTACGGCTCAGCAGGCCCGCGAGTTTCTGTCGGACCCGGCTCCTGATCGTCGCGACAGGCTGGTGGATCGGCTGTTGCAGCAGCCGGAATTTGTGGACTACTGGACGCTCAAGTGGGCTGATCTGCTGCGAGTCAATCGCAGGACGCTGGGGCGTAAGGCGGCGGCCGCCTACTACCGCTGGATTCACGACTGCGTGGAGGCGAATCTGCCGCTGGATCGGTTTGCGACAGAGCTGCTGACCGCGGAAGGTCCGTTGAACACCAGCCCGGCCGGTTACTTTTACAAGGCCATCCCTGATCCAAATGATCTGGCAAATACCGTGTCGCAGGTGTTTCTGGGCGTCCGCATTGAGTGTGCGCGTTGTCACCACCATCCGTGGGATCGCTGGAGCCAGCACGATTATCACGGGATGCAGGCGTTCTTCACGCAGGTCAGTTTCAGGAAGGCGGGGGATTCGGAATCGCTGCTGGCTGCGGCCAAAGTTCCGACGATTCATCCGCGGACAAAGCAGGCGGTGCTGGCTCATGCGCTGGACGAGGCTCAGCCGCAGGACAATCCGGACGGTGACCGTCGCCGGCTGCTGGCGAGCTGGCTGGCGACGGCTGACAACCCGTGGTTTGCGAGGAATCTGGCCAATCGTACGTGGGCTCATTTTCTGGGCCGCGGTCTGGTGGAGCCGGTCGATGATTTTCGTCTGACCAATCCGGCTGCCAATCCGGAGCTGCTGGATGCGCTGGCTCGGCAGTTGACGGAACTGAAGTTTGATTATCGCCGATTTGTGCGGACGATAGTGCTGTCGCAGACTTATCAGTCGGGTACTGAGATCAGCGACAGCAACGCCACTGACGAGCAGAATTATTCGCGGTATCCGCTGAAGCGGATGGATGCAGAGGTGTTGCTGGATGCTGTCTCGCAGGCCACGGGTGTGGCGGAAGATTTCCCTGGTATGCCCGCTGGAACTCGCGCCATTCAATTATGGGACAGTCATCTGCCGCATCAGTTTCTGGAACTGTTCGGTCGTCCGGTGCGTGAGACGGCGTGTGAGTGCGAGCGTGTGACCGAGCCGACGGTGTCGCAGGTCCTGCATGTGCTGAATTCGCCGCAGATTGAAGCGCGTCTGCGGCACGCTGACGGGCGTATTGCGAATTTGTGTGAGCAGCATGCAGACGACCGTCAACTGGTGGAGAGCCTGTTTCTGACGTTTTACAGCCGGCTGCCGACTGCGGATGAGCAGGTGGCGGCGCTGCAGCATCTGTCGGTGGTTCCCAGCCGACGTGAGGGTGCTGAGGATCTGGCGTGGGGTCTGATGAATTCCCTTGAGTTTCTAATGAATCACTGACATGAAAACAAATCAGTACTGTGATGGAATTCGGCGTCGGGACCTGCTGCATGTGGGTGCTGCGGGGCTGAGTGCGTTTGGTCTGAGTTTGCCCGGCCTGCTGGCTGCCGAGCAGGCTCAGAAGGCCCGTCATCCGAATGCTCGTGATGGCATGTCGCTGATCATTGTTTTCCTGCAGGGCGGGTTGTCGACGATTGATACGTGGGATATGAAGCCGGATGCGCCATCGGAGTTTCGAGGCGAATTCAATCCGATTGAGACCTGTGTTCCGGGGATTCAGGTCTGTGAGCATTTGCCGCGTCTGTCGCGGCAATTCGACAAGTTTGCTCTGGTGCGTTCGTTCACAAATCCCAATTCTGACCATGGTCCGGCCGACCATTACCTGCTGACGGGTTATCGACCGGGTCCGGGTTTCAATGGTGGTCTGAAGCCCAACAATCAGCGACCGGCGCATGGGGCGGTGATTGCGCGGCAGTTGGGTCCGCGGGGATCAGTTCCGCCGTATGTCTGTCTGCCGAAGATGCACAACAGTGCGGGTTCGTCCTATCTTGGTTCGGCGGCTGCTCCATTTGTGGTCGATGCGGATCCGAACGCGCCGGGTTTTACGGTACCTGACCTGATGCCTCCGATGACAGTGCGGGCGGACCGTCTGGAATCGCGTCGGGGTCTGATGAGTCGGATCAATCGATTTCAGAAGGCCGGGGAGCTGGCTGCGAATCGCGGTGCTCTGGCGATGGACACCTTCCAGCAGAAGGCATTTGATCTGATGACATCGGAGGCCACGAAGGCGGCGTTCGAGATTGCTGCCGAGCCGGATGCACTGCGGGATGAATATGGTCGGCATTCGCTTGGTCAGTCCTGCATACTTGCGCGTCGACTGGTGGAGGCCGGGGTGCGCTGCGTGTTGATTGACCATACCAACTGGGATACGCACTATTCGAATTTCAGCGTGCTGAAGAACGATCTGCTGCCGCATCTGGACAGTGCCATGAGCACTTTGTTTCGGGATCTGCATGATCGGGGTCTGCTGGAAAAAACGATGGTGCTGGTGACGGGAGAATTCGGGCGAACTCCGCGGATCAACAAGGACGCCGGGCGGGATCACTGGGGGCCCAGCACCGCCATCGCCATCGGGGGTGGCGGGATTCGTGGTGGCAACGTCGTGGGGGCTTCGGACGGGCGAGCGGAAAAGCCGGCGACGGAACCTTATGGACCGGAGGATCTGGCGGCCACCATCTATCACGTTCTTGGAATCGATCCCCGGACGCTGTTCCACACTGCGGAAGGGCGTCCGCTGCCGATTGTTCCGGGCGAGGGACGAGTCATTCAACCGTTGTTTTCCTGATTCCTGGCAAAGGCCGCGTCTGTGTCGAGCTGTCCGGTACCTGTGAGTGCATCATCAGCCGCAACCCATTGCCGGGTGTGTGTGGTCCTGTTGTGGCTGCATTTGCTGCCTGCCACCGCCGTGGGTGATGAACCCACAGCCAGTTACATTTTCCCGGCTGGTGGCCAGCGGGGGACGACGGTGCAGTTCCATGTGGGCGGGCATTATCTGC
>CAITYU010000474.1 GCA_903896675.1 uncultured Planctomycetaceae bacterium | reverse complement strand
GAGTTTGAGCCGTGGCTGCAGCGGGCCGAGCAGATGTGTGGTGTGGCCGGGGCGCTGCAGCGGGATTTTCAGCCGGTCAGTGCTTCCCAACACGGCAGTCTTCCGTCCGAATTGCCGCTCGCTCCCGTGAATCAGCGCGTGCTGAGTCGACTGCAGCAGACGGGGCATCGCGTCTGGCGATTGCCGCTGGCGATTGATGCTTCCCGCTGTCTGCGATGCGACCAGTGTGCGGGAATACCGTGTCCCACCGGCGCGCGCTGGTCCGCCCTGCAGGTGCTGAGAAACGCCCGGCAGTCCGGCCGCAGTCCGGTGCTGAAAACACGTACGGAAGCCGTCCGTCTGCAGCATACTGCCGGCCGCATCGAAGGTGTGGAAGTCTGCGACCGGGACACCGGCCGGCAATACCGCATCCGGGGGCGACGCTATGTGCTGGCCGCGGGAGCCATTGGCACCGCGGCACTCCTGCTGGCCTCGGGATTTGAACATGCTCAGTTGGGCAGAAACTTCATGTTCCACTGCTCGCCAGTCGTGGTCGGCTTGTTCCTGAAATCCACCGGCGGACGTCGCACGTTCATCAAACAACTGGGAATTTCCGACTACTACTCCGGAACTCCCGATCTGCCTGAAAAGATGGGTATTGTGCAGTCGCTGCCGGCTCCAGGACCGTTGCTGCTGGCCAGAAACGGCCTGCGAGTCCTGCCAGCGCTGGTCAGACAGTGGCTGCGTGACCACATGCTGCCGATGGTTGGAATTGTTGAGGATCTGCCCAGCCCGGATAATCGGGTGCAACTGTCCGCCACCGGTCAGATCCATCTGCAGCACAGATTTTCCGCATTTGACCTGCGGCGAGCAGATTCGCTGACCGCTGGCATCAGTCGGCTGCTGAAGACTGCTGGAGCCAGCCTGACTGTCGCGGGGAATATGCCGCCGGCCGAACACGTGGGACATCAGTGCGGGACGGCCCGGTTCGGCCATCAGCGGCAGCACGCCGTGCTGGATCCGCAGTGCCGAGCGTGGTCACATCGCGAACTGTACGTTGCCGACGCGTCCTTCATGCCAACTTCACTCGGAGTTGGTCCGGCCTTAACAGTCATCGCCAATGCTCTGCGGATCGGAGAAATTCTGTGCAACGAAATCTGATGTGTTCATTCCGTCGGCAGAGGGAGCTTGACTGATGGGGGTCAGACTGGAACAGTTTCGCCAGGCTCGAAGAATCCACGGTGGTCTGGCTGGACTGCTGACAGCCGCTGCCGGGGTGCACCTGAGCCGCCTGCCAATTCCCGGCCGGGCGCTGCGAAAACGCGTGTATTCCATGATGTACGGTGGAAAGTACGGAGCACTCGATGAGTCGGAACTGGAGCAGCCGCTGACCGACTATCGTTCGATCAACGAATTGTTCACCCGCGGTGTGCGTGACGAGCTGCGTCCGCTCAGCGAGCGGACAGATGTTCTGCTCTCCCCGGTCGACGGCACGGTGCAGGACGAAGGACTGATTCAGCAGCACACCGTGCTGACTGTCAAGCAGATCCCCTATGTGCTGGATTCGCTGTGTCCGGAAACGGACACGACAGCCTTCAATAACGGCCGATTTGCCATTCTGTTTCTGTCTCCACGGGACTGTCACCGCGTCTATTCCCCGGCGGACTGCGAGCTGACGCGTGTTGTCCATGTGCCTGGCTGCCGACTGCTGGTGCATCCGCCGTATCAGACCGCTGAATACCCCGTGTTCTCACTCAACGAACGCCTCGTGATGGAATTGCAGACAGAGCATGGTCGGGTGCTGGTGATTCTGGTTGCCGGCTGGGGTGTCGGTTGTCTGACACATCCGTTTCCGCTGCCGTTGCCGATCCGCCGACGCTCCACATCGGTGTGCGAATTGTCGCCGACCAGAAGCCTGAAGCGGGGCGAATGGATGGCGACTTTTGAACTGGGCTCGACTGTGATTGTTCTGGCCGAAGGCGGACGCACCGAACGTATGCTGTGTCCACGTGATTCTGTCACCCGCATCCGCCAGCCGCTGTTTGAGCTGGCATCAGAGGTGCGAAGCGGGGAGTCGCATTGATGAGTCAGTTGCTGAGTGCTGACCAGCCGCCGCGGACCGGGACGCGGACCACAACGGTGCTGCTGGGAGGCCCGCAGTTCCCGTTGTTTTCCCGGAGACTTTCCGAATTGCTGGGGGAATCCGGCTGGCACGTGGTCGTCGCAACGAGTGGCGAATCCGGCAGCGACGGCCGAGCGATGGCTGCCGGAGCGCTGCGAGTGATCTGGATCGTGGACGCCGGTGCTGACGTTCAGTGGCAGCCATTGCGGGCAGTGCTGCGGCAGGCAGCTGGTCATTCCATTTCGCTGTGTGTGCTCGCTGCTGGCGGAGCATTTCGTTCGACGAATCCGCAGTGGGAGAGCGAGTGGCAAAAGTTGCGGGCGGAGCTACCGGCAGTCAGGGTTCGGGATCTTCTGCTGCTCAGTTGCGGTGTTCTGACAGTCGATGATTCGCACGTTCCTGAGCAGCCTCGAATACCCCAATGGCTGGCTCCGCTGCTGCCACCTTCCGCGACACTGCCGTGTCTGTCCGCAGCGCGGCTGGCGGAAGTGCTGGAAGCCGAGTTTTCCGGTGAGTTGTCATTGCCGGCAGCACGTCTCCGTCGGCTGACGATACCTGGCAGGCGATATTCGCTGCGCCAACTGCTGCAGCGGGGTACCGGCAGGCCTGCGGGAACTGCTGTGGCGGTGGCAATTGCTGCGGTTGCTGCTTATCTGGGTGCGGGCTTGCTGGTGAGTCTGCTGTTGACGGTGTCAATGTGGCGGGGCAGGGCGTGGACTTCGCTGCTGGCGCAGACAGTGCGGCCACGGTCCAGCCGCGAACTGCTGGAAATATACAACCGCTGGAGCTGGCCGGATGTGCAACTGGCAGGCTGGAACAATGGTGTGGTGCATTTCGGCTGGAAGTTCCCCGGTCGCACTGTGGTTTCCACATCGGCCAGTGGGCGGTACCTGCGAGTGGGGCGGGAAACGGTGACCGTGGATGG
>CAITYU010000473.1 GCA_903896675.1 uncultured Planctomycetaceae bacterium | reverse complement strand
GATCGAGAGCGGATAAACATCGAGTGGTTGGTGGGTAAAAGTGGGTTGTGGTTTCAGCGGTCGTTTCGAGTACGAGTACGAGTACCGCGTTGCTGAGTACGAGTACGACCCTGGCAACCAACTTTAAACCCGGAATCCTGGGTTCTTCTGGGATTTTCGTGGCTCATTTTCGCTGGGTTTCAGGCTTAGGTTTCCACAGAGCAACAGCATCCGAATTCGATAGTGCTCAAAGATACGAAAGCCTCTTGCCGGGGACTTGATCGCCTGAATCCGGCTGTTGAATCCTGCGGCAGGTCCGTTGCTGATCGGGTAAGAAACCCCTGTCAGGATTCCATCGATTCGTTTCTCCAGCATCCGTGCCATCTTCCTGATTGGGTCAAGTCTGCTGCGGATCGTCGACGGGTACCACGATTCGAAGAAGGTGCGACCACCAATCGCGTTGGGTTCCTGCCAGAGGCATCGGAACAGTTCCTACAGACTCCAGGCACGGCCGGGCGTTGTTGTGCTCTTTCGCAGCGCTTCGAGAAGGATTCAAACCAAAGAGTAAAGTGACTCGCTGGAACAGCGGGGAATCCGACCCGTCAGGTCCGTCTGAAACTGCCTTGCATCCAAATGACGCCCGCTCCGCTCAGCCGCATGATCTTTCATAGCACACTCGGCCCCACACGCCGGGCACACCGCGAGCGCACTCACAAACTCTTGAGCCAGCGTCAGCGTCCGGTTCTCCACATCGAGGTCACCACCTGCTATGACTCAGTCCGAATTCAGGCCCACCCACTGATGATCATGACGTGACAAAGTGTCCATCGATCAGCGTCACAAAACGGCTGATCTTCGCATTTCTCGATTCCCAGTCATTTCAGGGGTCAGTGACGAAAAAGTGAGAAGAACCACCGAAGCATTCCAACTCATTCCCGACAAGAGCATGGCTTTGGCTGGCCCTGTAGCCTGCCATCACACTGAGGGCAGAACGGCCCCCAGGAAACCGTTTGATTCTGTAAGAAATCGTGGGTACTATTTCTTACATGAGCGGCAGAAAGAAATCACCACAAGCCATTGACTCCAGAATCCTTGCAGCGATCCGAAAGCAGGGACACGGGTCGGTCTTTGTTCCAGCGGACTTCCTCGGGATCGGCAGCCGACAGGCTGTCGATGTCGCCCTTCATCGCCTCGTCCGCCAGGGACTTATCCGACGCCTGGCGCGCGGGATCTACGATTTCCCGAAGCAACACCCGGTTCTCGGTCTATTGGAACCGTCCGCCGAGGCGATCGCCCGCGCACTGGCCGGACGTGACCGCACAAGGCTCCAGCCGGCGGGGGCTTATGCGGCGAACACGCTCGGCCTGTCCGAGCAGGTGCCAGCGAGGATTGTGTTCCTGACCGACGGCCCGGCAAGGACGGTCACGGTCGGCCCAACCACCATCCAGCTGCGGCGGACGACGCCAAAGAACATGGAAACGGCCGGACGCCTCAGCGGTCTATTGATCCAGGCTCTTCGCGAACTGGGCCAGGATCACATCACACCTGTTCGGATCGCTCATCTCAAGCGGACCATCCCGGCCAGTAAGCGACGGGAACTGCTCAAGGACATCCGGCTCGCCCCGGCATGGATACATCCGATCTTCCGGGAACTCGCCGGGGAGGATGTATGAAGCTCGAATTCCTGACACTGCCTGATGCCGAACGTCGCGTCTATATCGAACAGGCGGCGATCCGAAGAAGCCTCTCCCCGGTGATCATGGAAAAGGATTTCTGGGTCTGCTGGTTGCTGGGCATCCTCTTCGAAACAGAATTCGCGGGCGAACTCGTCTTCAAAGGCGGAACATCGCTATCGAAGGTCTTCGGCGTCATCCACAGATTCTCGGAAGACATCGACCTCTCGCTTTCGCCGCAATTCCTGAACCTGCCCGACGCCGGCACAAGCCGCACCCAGGCGAATAAATGGATGGCAAAGGCCGAGGCCGCCTGTAGCCAGGCCGTACAGGATCTGATCGCGCCGGTGCTGGAAGCCGCTGCTCATGAAGCCCTGGGCGATCGCGGCGAGGCATGGTTC
>CAITYU010000472.1 GCA_903896675.1 uncultured Planctomycetaceae bacterium | reverse complement strand
GTCCCGCCGGCTCAACTGACGGAAGCTGCACTGCAGACGGCCCGGGTGGTCGTGCTGGCCAACGTGCCGAAGCTGACAGACCCGCAGACGGATTGGCTGACAGCGTGGGTCAAAGGTGGGGGCTCGCTGCTGATCACCGCGGGCAACCGGATGGACATTGAGTGGCATCGTACGAAACTGTGGGCCGACGGCACAGGTCTGCTGCCAGCAGCGTGGGGTGAATTGCGTGGTGCGGGAGAACCCACTGCGGCAGCTCCCGCGGCACCAGCAGCGGCAGCCGGCCCGCGGTCGGCACGGATTGTCTCGAAGCGTTCCGAACATCCGGCTCTGGCCTTTTTCAATGACCCGGCCAATGGCGACCTGTCGACGGCGGAAATTCGACGCTGGCATGTCCTGACGCCGGCCGCTGCCACCGACAGTCAACCGGGCTCGGCCACCGCCGCGCTGCTGGATTCCGGTGACCCACTGCTGCTGGAACGACGGCTGGGTGACGGCGTGGTGCTGCAACTGGCGACGGCCGTGGACGCGGACTGGTCCGATCTGCCGCTGCGTCCTTTTTATGTGCCACTGATGCAGCAACTGGTGGCGACTCTGGCAGTGCAGATTCAGCCGCCGCGAAATCTGCCGGCCGGGACGGCTGCGGTGGCCCTGTTTCATCCGCCGGTTGCTGCGGAAACCGATCCGGCAGCGGCCACCAAAGCAACTGCGGCAGCTCCGGCAGCACCCCAAAACACAGCGAACACCGACAACGCGTCGCCGCTGCCGGCCGTCACACTGGTGGATCCCCTGAACGCTCGCAGCACATTGCCGTCCCGAGTGCAGGGACGCTGGCTGGCAGCCGAAACCACCGCGACACAGCGTCCGGGAATTTACCTGATGACGCTGCCTGACGGGCGTCCCGCACACTTCGCCGTGCAGACTGATGCCACGGAATCTGATCTCACGCTGCTGGATCCACTGCAGCAGCAGAACATTGCCCAGCAGTTGAACGCACAACTGCTGACCTCTGTGCAGGACTATCTGGAGGCTGACCGGCGACAGCGACACGGGGCCGAGATCTGGCCGTGGGTCCTGGCCGGACTGCTGCTGATGATGTGTCTGGAAGTGGTGTTGCAGCAGCGATTTGCAGGAGTCACGGCATGAGCCTGCAATTCAACGGACTGCTGCCACTGTGGCTGGGACTGACCGTGGCCGCGATCATGTCGCTGCTGTCCTTTCGTTACTACCGCCGCGAAACTCGTACGCTGTCCGACCGCCTGCGCTGGCTGTTGCCGACACTGCGGGCGCTGGCGTTTCTGCTGACCGTGCTGGTGCTGGCCGGACCGGTCCTGCATCATCGCACGATCGTGGGTGAACCCGGTCGACTGGATCTGTATCTTGATGGTTCGGCCAGCATGCAACTGACGGATGGCCACATGACGGCGGAACGTCGCGTGGCGGCCGCGATCAGTCATGGCTGGCTGGATCCGGCGCAGACAAATCCCGACGACCCGGCCGTCCGTTCGGCTCTGGCGATGTTCGATCAAACGCCGCGCTGGCAGCGGCTTGAACAGGCATTGACCGGTGGTCGTCCCAGCCTGCTGCAGCAGTTGCAGGAGCAGCATGAAGTGCGTGTGCTGCTGCTGCAGGGTTCGCAGGCGGTGCCGGTGTCGGCCGAGCTGTTGTCGCAGACTGCTGCTCCGACGGACACACCCCGGCAATCGCTGTTTGCAGAGTTTGCGGATGCTACGGATCTCAGTACGGGTCTGCAGGCCGCCAGCGGTTCAGGGACTCGCCGGGATGCGGTGGCGGTGCTGTTCACGGATGGGCGGCATACGCAGGGTGATTCTCCGATCGAAACGGCTCGCGAGCTGGCGGCCGCCGGAACTCGTGTGGTGACAGTTTCCATCGGAGCGGCTGAAGAGCCTTCTGATCTGGCGATTCTGAAGCTGGAACATCC
>CAITYU010000471.1 GCA_903896675.1 uncultured Planctomycetaceae bacterium | reverse complement strand
CTGCAGAGTCATCCGTTGCCCGAGGGCCTGACAGCGGCCGTGGCCGTGGCAACTCTGACGCCGCTGGCTCCCCGCGCCACACTGACGCCTGATGAAGCCGGTCGGCGACTGCTGGTGAATGCCGCGCCGCGAGATCACCAGCTGGTGGACGAGGTGTTGCAGCAACTGGCTCCGCAGTCCGTTGCTCCGGCAGTTCAACTGCAGGTGTATCCGCTGAAGGGCAGTACTCCGGCCGCAGTTCTGCAGGTGCTGCAGCCTCTGGTGGACGCATCAGTGCAGGTGACGGCCGACGCCGGAGGCCGACAGTTGTTTGTGCGAGCGACAGCGGAGAAGCAGGCGGAAATCGGCAGAATGCTGCAGCAGATTACGGAGGGTCTGGCGGGGCCCGGCCGGGAAACTCGCACCTACTTTGTGGGAGCTCCGAATGCTGATGAAGCTCAGGAAGCCCTGCTGGCGATGTATCCGGACGCTCGACTGTTCATTGACGCCGATCGTAAGCTGCTGATCGCCACGGCAACTCCGGAGCAGCATGTGACAATTCAGAAGATCACGGATGAACTGAAGGGCAAGGGACTGGACGGTGCGGTGGCGGTGCCGCAGATTTATGAATTGAAACACGCGGGTGCTGTCGACGTGCAGACTCTGCTGCAGTCACTGTATACCAGATTTGATGGTATTCGGATCACAGGCAACGATCGCACTGGCCGACTGGTGGTCGTGGCGAAGGATGACCAGCACACGGAGATTCGCGGTCTGATCGAGCAGCTCGATCAGGCTCCGGCTGCGGCTGAACCGCGGGAGCTGGCGGTGTTTCGGCTGGGAACGATGGATGGACTGGCAGCTCAGCAGGCTCTGCAGTCGGTGTTGTCAGCGGCCGTCACGGTGACTCCGGACCGCATTGGGCGTCAGCTCTTCATCAGTGCTCCGGCAGCCGAAATGCCGGCGGTGCGTGAGCAGGTGCAGCAAATGCTGGGGCAGTCAGGTGGCACAGGCAGCAACGGCCTTGACACTCGCAGTTACTGGCTGCGTCCCTTTGAAGCGGATGAAGCTCAGGAGGTTCTTGAGCGACTGTACCCGGACGCGGTATTTGTCACGGATACATCACAGGAGGTGCTTGTAGCGACGGCGACAGCCGAGCAGCATCAGACGGTGGAACGAGTGGTGCAGCAGATGATGGTGCGGAAGTCGGCGGGCGTGACGGCTGAGCCGCGAACGTATCGGCTGCGGAATTCCGATGGCAGCTCACTTTCGATTGCACTGCAGTCCCTGTTCAATCGCACGGACAATGTGCGGATTTCGGTGGACGAGCAGGCGCGAGCATTGATCGCCGTGGCGCGACCCGAACAGCACGCCGTGATTGAAAAACTGGTGTCAGAACTGGAACCGCCAGCGGCCGCTGAACCGCGACAGGTGGAAATGTATGCTTTGCCGGGCATGAATGGAGATACAGCGGAGCAGGTGGTGCGGGACGTGCTGCAGTCGCTGGACCCGGCGGCTTTGATTTCGTGGGAGAAAACGACTCAGCAATTGGTGATTTCCACGACGGCTGCTGGCCAACAGGCGGTGCGGGGTGTGATGGAGCGATTGCAGCAGAGTGATCCGAAGGAAATGGATGTGATTCCTCTGCGGGTGCTGAGTGCTGAGGCTGCTCAGAATGCCATTGAAAGCCTGTACGGTGACAGCTATGTGAAGACCGGTGATTATCCGACGATTCAGGCGGACGAAGACAGTCAGCAACTGCTGCTGCGCGGGACAAAAAAACAACTGCAGGACATTCGACTGCTGTTGCAGAAGATGGGCGAACCGGCGGTGGCGGTGGAGCCGGGTGGTGGTGCCGCGGAGTCTGCAGTCGGGGGCGCTGGTGGCAATGTCCGCGTGATTCCGGTGACGGGTGATGTGGACGGAGCGGTGCGGAGAATACAGGATCTGTGGCCGCGAATTCGGCGGAACCCGCTGCGGGTACTGCAACCTGGCAGTGGCGCGGTTGGTGGTGCTGCTGAGCCGACACCAGCACCGGCACCGGCCCCGGAGTCTGATCCGCAGTGTGGTCCTCAGGACGAGTCACGGGAGGGTGCAATCAGGGCTGCGGCGGCCGAGGTGGCTGGGGCAGATGAGTTGCCGGCGGTGGTCGTGATTCCGGGTGTGGATCGAATTACGATCGCGTCTGAGGACCGCGGGGCCCTGGATCAGCTCGAATCGATTGTGCGGACGGCATTTTCGCGAGCGGGTGGACAGCGTAGTCGGGATTTTTCCGTGTATCAGTTGCGGAATGCGGGCGCGGAAGATGTGTCTGAGACGCTGCAGTCGGTGTATACCAGTCGAGCGGGATTGCTGGCCTTTGGATCCGTGGTGATTGTCCCGGAGACTCGCCTGAATGCCCTGATCGTTTACGGATCACGCACGGACCGGGATCGGATTGAGCAATTGCTGGAGATTCTGGACACGGAGAAACTGCCGGATTCGGGGCGTGTTTTTCGGACAGAAGTGGTGGAGGTTCGGCACGCGGATGCAGCGGAGATTGAGGAGGTGATCCAGGGGGTCTATCGGACGGAGCTGAGTGCCGGAGGCAGTCGTCGGGCGATTGAGATTCCTGCGGGGATTGACAGTTCAGTAGCCAGTGTGCTGCGTCAGATCAACGCTCAGTCATCCGCTCCGCTGTTGACTGTTGAGGTGCAGCGGGAGACGAATTCGCTGGTACTGAAGGCGCCACAGAATCTGATTGAGGAGATTGGTGAGCTGGTGCGTCAGTTGGATGAAACGTCGAGTGCATCGCGGGCGCGGAGTGTGCGACTGTTGCCATTGGAGCGTGTGAACTCGCGGCGAGTGATGCAGGTGCTGGACGAGGTGCTGGGGCGTTGAATGCAGCGTGTGGAATGACACCGAGGCCCCCACGGCAACCTGGGCTTTCCCGACACCCTGAACAAAACCCGTAGCGTGGGCTTCAGCCCGCCGACACTGCAAACCCGTAGCCTGGGCTTTAGCCCGGGCAAGTCATCCACACCCGATAAACACGGATGCGTGTCACCGGACGATGGTCCGTTTGCGATTGCGTGGGCCGTCGTTGTTTTCGGCCACGGAAGGATGTCACGTCCATTGAATCGGATATTCCTGACACCGAGGGACAAAAGTCGGCTGGGGGTATCAACCCAACTTCCTCCGGTTGAAAAACGCGGTGTTTTTGGGGTGGTGGGGTGCGTAAGTTGCCCGGGCTAAAGCCCAGGCTACGGTTTTTGTCCCTGGCGTCATTCCTGCTCGGCCCCATCACTTAAAAACATTGGTGATTTCAAGAGTGACGAGAAGT
>CAITYU010000470.1 GCA_903896675.1 uncultured Planctomycetaceae bacterium | reverse complement strand
GGGTTGGTGCCCACGGGGACATTCTGACTGCAGCCCGCAACAGTGGCGAGCAGAAGGGTCATGAGGCGTTTCATGGGATGGTTTTCCTGAGCGGAGCAGGTGGAATAAAAAAGCCGGGAGGCACAGTGAGGCCTCCCGGCAAACTCAGCAGGGGCAGCGGGCCGTTGCGGCCGGTGTTGATCAGAAATCACCGATGATGCGACCGTCGTCGGCACCAGCGAGGTACTTCATGGTCAGCACATCGATATTTTCGCTGAGGAAGCGAACGGAGCCGTCGGCCATGACGACCTGCACGCCGCCGGTGTGCCAGCTGAACGGTTCGTCATTGGGGCCGCAGTTGTTGTTCACCCAGCGGCATTCCGGGGGACCACCGAGAGGAGCATTGTAGTTGTTTGGTCGAGCGACTCGCGATGCCGGAGACAGTGCGTTGCTGGGGCCGGACAGACCGTTGCTGCCGGCATCCGGGTCGGCCCAGGCGTACATACGACGACCGCCGGAGGTGCCACCGGACCATGCCGGGCCTTCACCATTTGGCGAGGGGCGGCTGGAGAGTGATCCGAGTGCACCGGCGGCCGGGTGAGCGCGGCCGGCGTCTTCGATACACAGAATGGTGTTGGAAGTTCCGTCGGTGAGCGCACTGAACTTTCGCTTGGGGTCGCAGGACAGGGCGGAGGCGACGGTCATTTCGATGCGGCGAGCAGTGGTTGTCGGGCGAGTCCCGGTTGGGCTGACTGCTCCGGCTGAACCGTCCTCGATGTCGGTCGTGGCGATGAACATGTAGTCCCACAGGCCATAACCGTCCGGAGCGCGTCGGGCTGTGTCAATCGGGGTGCTTGGGCAGACGAAGGATGGGATCTGCGTCTTTGCGGCAGCAACCGTGTTGGGGAAATTCGCATCGTTATAGGCTGCTCCGATGGAATTCGCGTTGAGTACTGACACGTTGTATCCGGCGGCAGTCATGTCGGCGAATTTCAGCTGATGATCCATCTGCTGATAAACGTTTACCTGCTCGATGTATGGCAGCAGCAGGGTGGGTGTGGACTGTGTCATGTAGGTGGTTGAGGCGCTGCCCGTGCTGTCACACTGACCGGAGTGTGGCAGGCGACCGTAGGTGCTTTCGAAGTTGTGAACTGCCAGCCCCAGTTGCTTCAGGTTGTTTTTGCACTGCGTGCGACGAGCGGATTCGCGGGCCTGCTGGACAGCGGGCAGCAGCAGCGAAACCAGAATGGCGATAATGGCGATCACTACGAGCAGTTCGATCAGGGTGAAGCCCTGCCGCGAGCCGGGGCGGCTCTGCGGTTGTGTACGAAAATTCTTCACGAAACACCTTCCTTCAACAGGCAAAAAAAAGCCGGAGCTGATGATGCCTCGGTACACCGCAATTCGTGCGGCCCTGCAGAGAATGGTGCCGAGGAGCAAGCTGGCAGGTGCGGATCCCGAAGTACAAGGACTTCAGTGTCCTTCCACACCTGCTGGCATCATCACTGCTGCTGATGAAGAACGTTTGAAGACAGTGTGAATTCTGTGTTCAGATGGCCGGAGTTTGGGCTGGGGTGGTGCCTGCGGAAGGTGGTCGTAGTGTGGCTTGTGATTGTGAACTTTCTGTGAGTGCTGTGCGGTGACATTCAGTGCAGGGTGTCCAGCCACGCCAGCAGATCGGCCAGCTGTGCGGGGGTCAGGTTCCCGACAATGCCGGCCGGCATCACGGAAATCTCCTGCCGAACTCGATCTTCAATCTCATCCTGAATCAGATCTCGGGCGATGCCGGTGGTATCCCTGAGTGTTACGGTTTCGGCGCTTTCCAGTACGATGAAGCCGGTGTGCACCTGCCCGCTTTGCATGGCGATGGCCCACGTATCAAAACCCTGAGCGATGCGGCGGCTGGGTTGCACGATGGATTCGATGAGTTCTTCGCGTTTGTAGCGTTTGGTGATATCGACGAGGTGTGGTCCGCGGGGCTGCTGTCCGTTGGCGAAGGAGTGGCAGTTGATGCAGGCCTGCTGGCGGAACAGTTGTGCTCCCTTTTCGGAATCGCCTGCCCCTGCGGCCAGTGTGCGGGCCAGCACCTGTTCCCAGGGCAGGTTGGCAATCAGGTCCGGATTGTTGGGGTCAGCTTTGGGCAGTTCGATGGGTTTGTCCGCGACCATCGCGGTGGTGTTGTCAGAGACGCCTTCAGGATTGACGACATGTCGTTTCAGGATGGCCAGCAATTCGGCCTTCTGAGCATCATTGCCGTCCTGCAGTGCCGTTCTGACAGCTGCGGCGATGCGGTCGGATTCGGACCATTTCTGTCGATCGTAGTAAGGTCCGCTGGTATCCGGTCGAGTACCCCACCATTTCGGACTGTCTGCGGTGAACTGGCCTTCGGTGTGGAAGAGTCGGACCAGTGCGGTCCAGAGGGCCGTACGGCGACGTGCGTCGTAGGTTCCGTTGAGCAGTCGGAACAGTCCATCGACAGTGGCAGTCTGGTGTATCCGCTGCAGCGCACTGAGGGCCGGTTCTTCGAGTGGCCCACCGATGGCAGCGAGGCAGGTGTCTACGGCCTGCAGGTCAACGAGGGCCTGCACGGCGAGGTGCTGCAGGACTCGACCAGGATCCGGATTGCGCCAGGCATCGGCGTGTCCCGCGGGGGCAGCTTCCGTGCGCTGAGCGATCTGCAGCAGTCCATTTGCGGCGCGGAGATCGCCGAAGCGACCGAGTGCCACGACGGTGGCCGCCTGAACTCGCGGATCCGGATCGTCCAGTTTGCTGAAAATGGGGGCGAACAGGGATTTGTCCAGTTGGGTGCGTCGATCGGTGGCGGCGCGAATGGCGTGTTCCCGCAGCAGGGGGTCGAGGAGCAGAGTGGCGAATGCGCTGCGGAATCCATCCCAGTCTTTCTGTCGGAGTGTCCAGAGAGCGGCGACGCGAGCATGTGCGGGGCTGGTGGTGTTTCGCGCGGCAGCGACGAGTGCTGCGGCGGTGATGGACGGGCGGCGCAGAATTTCCCGCTGGGCGTGCAGTCGTCCGGCATCAGCGGGGTGTGTCAGTGCGGCGACCAGTTGATCGTCGGTCAGTTCAGCGAAGACCGGTGCGGGTCTGGGAATGAAATCCTCGGGAGTGATCATGGCGACGAAGCCCACATCGGGGCGATCGAAGGAGAAACCGCCGTTTTTCCAGCTGGAGACGAACAGTCGGCCACTGGCATCGGCATCGGCATCGGTCGGTCGCGGGATATTCAGGAAGGTATCCTGCTGAGCATCGAAGGTGGCGCCGTGTCGAGGCAGTCGGTGGCTGAACACTTCGCTGCGGCCCCAGTCGCAGGTCAGCAGCATGTCGCTGTGCGACTGTGGCCAGCGAGCATCCTGGAAATACAGAACCCCGCAGCCGGATCCCCCTCCGTAATCGGCGAGGGGGGGCATGATTTCCTGTGTGAAGTTGATGTACTGTGACGGGTAGCCGTAGTTGGCCGTCTGCATGACGTGCGACAGCCGGATATCCCAGCCACCGCCATCATTGGTGTTGTCACGTGTGAAGACATTGAGATATGGGTCGATGGCAATATCGACGATGTTTCGCTGGCCCCAGCTGAAGAATTCCAGCTCCGTTCCGTCCGGACGGACTCGCACCACCCCGCCACCGCGGCGTCCGAGTGTCGTGCCATCGCGGCCTTTGGCCTGCTGGAAGCCGAAGTCACCCACAGCGATGCAGATCCAGCCATCGATCCCGAGGCGGATCCCGTTCGTGGTGTGGTCAGCGCCGCGTTTTTCGACTTCTTCGGTGCTGATGCCTTCAATCAGAACGTGGCTTTCATCAGCAGTGCCGTCACCGTTCAGATCGCGAAAGACGGAGAGGAACGGCGGATGCAGGACCCACAGTGAGCCATGATCCCAGACCAGTCCGCGGGGGTGATCCATGCGGGCGAAGTCATTGAATCGGTCGGCCTTTCCGTCGCCATCCGTATCGATGCAGCGGACAACTTTGCCGCGCCCGGGCTCTTTTCCCAGTGAGCCCTGCTCATCCACTCCCACGAAGACTTCACCGGCGGGTGATGTGGTCAGGCAGACCGGGTAGGTGACTTCGGGAGGTGCAGCGAAGACAATGCTGCGGAAGCCCGCGGGGGATTTGACGTCGGCAGCGGACGCGGACGCTTCGGTGCCGGCGGAGATTGCAGCGGGCAGTGGCGGCAGATCGCCGGGGTAAGCTTCGACTTCCCGGATGCTGCCCCAGCCACCGCCGTTGGATCCGAGAAAAGTGATTCTGAGGTAGCGGACATTGTCGGCAGTGACGGCATCCGTGGACAGTCCGTTGCGGGTGCGATTTTCGGCGTGATCGGCCAGAGTCGACCAGTCGGTGCCGTTGGCGGAGGTTTCGAGGCGGTAGCGGTAGGCGGTTTGCCGGCTTTCCCAGTGAATCCGCACATTACGAATGCTTTGGGGAGTTTCCAGATCGAGCGTCAGGGTTTCACCGCTGGCTGGTCCGGCGGCGCACCAGCGTGTATCCAGACGGCCGTCGACAGCATTGGGGGCGAGGTTGTTTTTGGGAGTTTCTTCGCTGGAGGCTGTGGCCCTGCGATTGAAGACGAGGTTGCCTTCACCGCAGCAGCCCTGGGTGAGCACGGGGGAGTTGTCACTGAGTGGCGCGGTGACCAGTGCGCGGACCTGCTGATCCTGTGCGGGGGTGGCCGGTGAAAAGTGCTGATCCGGGTTGCGTCCGGTAGCCCACAGCAGGCCGCGGGTCAGCATGTCAAGGTAGACGGGTTCCGCCATGGTTTCACTGTAGTGTCCGACCGTGGTGGCGAAGACTTTGGTGCCGCGGTAGTTGTTGGTCCAGATGCAGACCTGCGGCTCGTTGTTGTCCTCGCGTCGGGCTGAGGCAAGTGGTGTGGCGGTGTCGAAGACTTTTGCTGCGTGGTAGAGCTCGCCCTTCGGAACCACAAAGCGTTCTCCGAATCCGGCCATGATGGGGTTATCGGGCTGCAGATTATCGATGGCATAGGAGTAGTGTGGGCCGTGTCCGGGTGACTGAATTCCGCAGAATTCGAACCAGCGGTCATCACCGACGCGGTAGCAGTGCATGGCACAGTGGATCAGGATGGCGGGCACACCCTGCTGGTGTGGACGCAGGATGCCGTCGACAAAGTCCGGGTCTTTGACGTCAGCGAAGCATTCGTTGTGGACGACGATGTCGAAGCCATCGGCCCAGTTCGGGTCGTTGTAGAAGGGAATTTTGGTATCGGTGGAGGTTCCGCCCTGGTGCACGACGGTCCAGACGACGTTGGCGCGAGCGGAGATTCCCTGTGTCAGGATCAGCTTCTGTCGGTCGTATTCGTGGCAGCAGCCACCGGTGATCAGCAGGGCGCGGATGGGCCGAGCTGTGACTGTGGCTGGGGCAGCGGCTGGGGCAGCGGGGGGTTGCTGCTGAGCAGAGACCGGCAGCAGGGAGGCGACGAGAAGCAGGAGGAAAGTGATGCGTGTGAGTGCTGAAGTCATGGTGAGCCGGGTTGATGAAGGGGGGGACAGGGATGCAGGCGATCCTGTCGGGGCTTGGGAGAGCTGGGGTGGGCTGCGGACTGGGGTTCGCAGCGTTTGCAGTTGCCAGACTATCGGGAATTTCGGGGAATGCAATGTCCGGATGGCTCGGGCGGCGCTGATCCGGGCGGGGAGAACGACGGAGTTCTCAGTTCTCAGTTCTCAGTTTTCAGTTTTCAGTTTTCGGTTGGGGTTGGGGTTGGGGCTTTTTGCGGTTGACGGATTCCCTTTCGCTGGGACCGTGGTGTGGTAGTGTGTTGGTGTGTTGTTTCGCTGCGGGGGCTTCGTTATCCTGGGATGTTGGAGTGTCGTGCTCCGCGGCGGGCGGAAGTGGACGAATTTCGACGTGCGAAACAGAGAGCGGGTTGGGTGATGACCGAGAAGGTAACGATTATCGGGTCAGGTCCTGCAGGCTGGACGGCGGCGATTTACGCGGCCCGGGCGGAGCTGAAGCCGCTGGT
>CAITYU010000469.1 GCA_903896675.1 uncultured Planctomycetaceae bacterium | reverse complement strand
CCCCGCGGCGGACGGATTTTTCAGGCATGGCTCACATCCAATTGGGGGTTGTCGCAGGGGAGTTTGCTGGTGGGTGCAGGGTGATGGCCGATGGGGTTTGCTGAATAGTGGTCATCAGAGTCAGGCAGGTCTGTAATTGCTGCAGCTGCTGCAGCAGGGTGTGGCAGGTTGAGAGTTGCAGACGATGCAGCAGTTCCGTTCGCTGGCCATTTGGAGAAACGGCGGTGATCAGAATGGCTGTGATGCGTTCGCGAATCGGATCCGGCTGCACGCTGGCTGCCAGCTGACTCAACAGGCCGACCAGGCTCCGGATCGTGGGTTCGTCCAGTTCGCGGCAAAAGAATCTGCCGGAGTCGTCAGGCCACGGCGCTCAAAGAGTCGCCGCAAACTCTGTGAGTCGGGCGACCGATTTCGGCAACCCCTGCCGCTCAAAGGTGGCCAGCAACTCCGCCGCGGTCCTGGCAGGATTCCGCAGCGATTCGCGCTGCCGCCGGACCGCACTGCAGACCAATCCCGGGGAAATATCAAGCAGTGTGTTCAGAAAGTCGTCCGGGTGTTGAGCTTCAATTTCAAACCGACAAAGCTGGTCGCGAGGAAAGTCTTTTAGATTAAACGTCACAATCACTGAAGCCCGAACTCGGATGGCGGCAGCAAGGACATGACGGTCGTCAGCATCGGGTAACGTCAATGAGTCGATCAGGTCTTCGTGGCCGGTCACCAATGAGTCACGAATGGCTTCATTCATCAACGCCTTTGTCCTGGCCAACCGTTCTGCATCCAATCGCGGGTTGTCTTTGAGTACATTCCGGATCCACTCATCGTGAATCTGCTCTGTCCAGCATGCCCGCACCAGTCCTGTCTGGGCGATCCGAATAAACAAGTCGCGGAGAGGGGCCGGGTAAAGGATATTCGCGTCATAGATCGCGGTAATCGGGTGCTGAATCAATATCCCATCCCCAGTTCCTGAGCTTCAGCGGTCAGTTGGTCCAGAATGCGAGCTCTGGCGTCGTCGTCCTTCCGCTTGAACGCCATCAGGTCATCAAATCGCACACGCCGATACTTGCCGACTGTTCGGCCAGGAATCTTACCCTCATCCAGCAAACGAGCCATGTAAGGCCGCGAGACATTCAGCAGATCAGCGGCCTGCTGAGTTGTGAGTTCGGCGTGAGTCGGGATCAGAGTGACGGCATTACCCTGCGACATTTCGGTCAACAGATGGATGAACATTCGCAGCGCAGAAGCCGGTACCGCAATCGTTTCTGCCTTGTCACCACTGTCAATCACCTGAATCCGCACGCTGGACTTGCGCCCCAGTTTCCGGGCTGCCAACTGACGACTGGACTGGAGTGCCAGCCGGGCGTCAGACTCACTGGGCGAAACCGTTTCAAAGTTCTGGGGAAGTAATGTTGTCATACCGGTGCTCCCGTCAAAAGTGACGTTGAGAGGATATCACAACATCGAAACAGAAGCAATACTCGAAATACTCGAAATCGTTCTTGCCGCGTGTTGCAGTGCTCATTGAGCATACTGCGACTCCCCCCCCCCCAGTGGCTGAACTGCCCACTGCCCACTGCCCACTGCCCACTGAAAACCGAAAACTGAAAACTGAAAACCTTCCCCCGCGGCGGACGGATTTTTCAGGCATGGCTCACATCAAAGTGGGGGTTGGCGCAGGGGAGTTTGCTGGTGGGTGCAGGGTGATGGCCGGTGGAGTTTGCTGAATGGTGGTCAT
>CAITYU010000468.1 GCA_903896675.1 uncultured Planctomycetaceae bacterium | reverse complement strand
TGCATCCACTCCGCGATACTGCGACAGGGCATCAGCTCCACGCCGAAAACGATCAAAACTCTGCAACAGCGACTGCCGGTCACGCAGCTCCTCCAGCGTCACTCCCGACAAACGCATGTCCGCCATCCCCTGTCCCTCCGGCTGAAATGCCGCATGCGCTGTCCCCAGAAATCCAGGATAGCCGGGGTTGCTGTAGGGGGCATGCCGAGTCCTGATGGTCAGACCCACAAACGGAGGAACCGAAGGATCCACCGGACCCTGCAGCCTGCTCACCGCCGATCCCAGAGACGGATGATTGTCCTGACGTCCACGACCACCGATCGGATAACCACTCAAACACAGATCCGATGCATGCTGGTCCGGACATCCATGCAAAGATCGTATAATCGCCACCCGATCCATCATCGTCGCCAGACGCGGCAGATGCTCGCAGATCTCCACACCGGCAACATTCGTCGAAATCGGTCGAAATGTTCCGCGAATCTCCGGCGGCGCCTCCATCTTCAGATCATACATGTCCTGATGCGACGGACCTCCGGACAGATAAATCATGATCACTGCCTTATGCGGCAGCACACGCCCCCGCACTCCTCCCACAGACTGCTCCGCTGCCAGCAACTGCGGCAGCGAAGCGCCCCCCAGAGCCAATCCGCCAATCTGCAGGAAGTGCCTGCGAGTCCTGCCGTCACAGTGCGCCGACGGACGCCTTCCGAAAATCCTCAGCATCTCCCGCCCCTGTCTTCCAGACCTATGTCAAACCGGCAATCGGCTCACCATGATACACCTGATGCGGGCGCTCAAACGCATCCTTCCACACCAGCTCACGCGGTAATCCCAACGCCTGATAAATCGTAGCCGCCATGTTTTCGGGCGTCTGAGCATCCGCTTTCGGATAACCACCCGTCGCATCCGACTCACCCACCACCACTCCACCACGCACTCCACCACCCGCAAAAAACACCGTCTGCACCGCACCCCAGTGATCACGCCCCGGCAACTTCGTCTCAGCTCCCGGAAAGGTGAACACCTTCGGAGTCCTGCCGAATTCCCCCGCCATCACAATCAGCACGTCGTCCAGCAATCCCCGCTCAGACAAATCCTCCACCAGCGCCGAAACCGCTCGATCCGTCGGCGGCAGCAAAAACTCACGCAGATTACGAAAAGCAGCCTCATGAGTATCCCACGATTCATCGTTCCCCAGATTCACCTGCACCAGACTGACACCAGCCTCCACCAACTGCCGCGCCATCAGCAGTGACCAGCCAAAGGAATTCCTGCCATACCGATCCTGCAGCCGGTCATCCGCCCCGTGCACGTCCAGTGCCCGATGCACCTGCCCCTTCAGCAGCATCGAGACCGCCGTCTGCCGATGACGATCATACTGCAACTGCTCCGCACCCTCATCCAGCAACGCGCGCTGCGATTCAATCGAACGCAGCAGCGCCAGACGCGACTGAAACTGATCCCGCAGCAGACCACCCGAAAGCTCCAGCCGCGGAGCCTCATAACGGTATCCCGCCGGTACCTCACGACCACGCTGCCGCTGAAATCCATACTGCGGAAATGCTCCGTGCACATACGACGTGTCACGATACTGACTGGCCTCAATAAACCACGGCTCCGAGCGATCGCCCAGCTCACCCGCAAACTGACCAGGAATCGTTCGACCAGTCACATGCACCAGCTTCTCAGGCAACACGGCCGCAGGAGGCAGATTGTTACGCGATGGCACCAGCTTCGTAGCCAGCGCCGCCAGCGAAGGATAATCCGACGACGTCGGACGATTCGGGTTGAAACCGATGGGCGTCTGAGTCCGCCCGGTCAGCATCACATGATGACCTATCGAATGCTCGTTGTACGGATGAGTCAGCGAACGCACCATCGCCCACTGATCACTGCACGCTGCCAGCATCGGCAGATGCTCAC
>CAITYU010000467.1 GCA_903896675.1 uncultured Planctomycetaceae bacterium | reverse complement strand
TGGTGCCCGCCTGGTCAGGCAGTTGCTCCGCTGGATCTGATCTACACTCCTGGAATTGTCGGATACCCCTTCCACCGGGCCCCGATTTACACCAATAGTCCTGCCACTCGGTTCCACGTGCATCCTCTCAGAAAAGATGCCCTGCTCCACGTCAGTCCCGGCAACATGTTCCCCATGGCCCCGATCTCGCCCGTCGGCAAAGGGAACTACTACTTCCGGCCTTACAATTATCGACAGATCTACTTCGATCAGATCTATGCGGCAGCAGCCTCAGGACAGCCGGAGGCCCCATATTCAGCCCCGCTGCTGCCGACCCTTGCAACTCGGCTTGACACCTACAAACAGTCGCTTGATCGTGCTCTGCTGCCGGCCCTGGCCCCGCAGCGGACTCCTGCAGCCGCTCCGACAATGCATCCGACGCGCTGAACGAAGAATTCCCACCCCCGGTGCAGGGACGGCCTATCACAAGGCCGTCCCTGCTCGTTTTCCAGGTGATCGCCCAATGAGCCCCGCACTTGCCAGCCTGCACGATCCCGCCGAGATCCTGAAGGAATTGATCGCAATCCCCAGTGTGAACCCGATGGGGCGTGAACTGTCCGGAGCAGAATACTACGAAGGTCGGATGACGCGCTGGCTGTCGGACTTTCTGCAGGCACACCGCCTCCCGGTGGAAGTTCAGGAAGTGGTTCCCGGACGCTGCAACGTCCTCACTCGCCTCGACAGCCCCGGCGCCACCCGCACGGTCCTCTTCGACGTGCATCAGGACACCGTTCCCGTTGACGGCATGACAATCGCCCCCTTTACGCCCACGGAAGCGGGTGGGCGGATCAGCGGACGCGGCGCCTGCGACGTCAAAGGCGGAATGGCCTCAATGCTGGCGACCCTCCTGCGACTGCGACGGCAGCCTGCTCCCGGTCGACCAAACCTCGTCCTGTCCCTCACCTGCGATGAAGAATCAACAAGTCTGGGCATCAATCATCTCACCGCAGGCTGGCAATCCGACGGACCACGATACAGTCTGCTGCCTGTCGCTCCCGATGTCGCCGTAATTGCCGAGCCCACCCTGCTGGACATCGTCGTCGCCCACCGCGGGGCCGTACGCTGGAGAATCCGTACCGCCGGGCGAGCCTGTCACAGTTCCAGACCCACCGACGGTGTCAACGCGATCTATCGCATGGCACGAGTCCTGCTGGCGATGGAAGAATTCGCGGCGTGGCTGCCATCGTCACGGCCGGCACACCCCCTCTGCGGTCCCGCCACACTCAGCGTTGGACTGATCTCCGGCGGCAGCAGCGTGAATGTTGTCCCGGACGGCTGCGGAATCGATATTGATCGACGCCTGCTTCCCGGTGAAGACCCGCTTGCTGCACGGCAGGAGATCATCGACTGGCTGGCACCACGATTCGACTTCGAACTGTTCCACGATCAACCGTGGTGCAACAGCCCGGGACTGAATGACAACAACAATCAGTCACTGGCCCGCGAACTGCTGCAGCACGTCGAAGCAGCCACCGGTCCCCATCGCTGCATCGGAGTGCCCTTTGGAACACATGCGTCACGAGTCGCTGCGGCAGGAGTCCCGGCGGTGGTATTCGGCCCCGGCGATATCGCACAGGCACACACGAAGGACGAATGGATCGAAGTCGCTCAGTTGCATCAGGCCACAGAGATCCTTTGCCGTCTGATCAACGGCTCTGCTAATCCAGCGTGACAAACTCACTCAATCCCAGCAAAGCCTGCAGGTATTCGGCCCACGCCATCCGCTCTGCCTCACCAGTACCTCCGGCAGCAGCCGTCTGACCCGCCGTAAACTCCAGTGCAGCACGCAACTCCTCCGCATCAGGTTCCCGTCCAAACAGCAGCAGATAGGCCTGCTGCACTCGCTGCTCGCCGGACAGTGACCACAGCCGATCCCGCACCTGCGCAGCCCGCGTTTCCACCCACTCAGAATTCAGAAAATACAATTGCTGCAACGGAGTCGTCGTAGGCTCGCGTCGCGGGCTGTGCGAACTGGCCTCAGGAAAATCATGCATTCGCAGCACCGGATGCAGCTCCTCACGAGCCACCACCAGATACAGCGATCTGCGATACGCCTGCGGATCATCAGGAGACTGCCCCGGACCTCCGAATTTCAGATCCAGCACACCGGAAGCAGACAGGGCCGCATCACGCCACATCTCAAAGTCGAGGCGTCGACGACAGGCACGCCATAACTGCCGATTCTCCGGATCCACCGTATCCCCGGTCGATTGCCAGGCTGATCCCTGTCGCCATGTGGCAGACAACAGAATTTCTCGCTGCAGCCACTTCAGATCCCAGCCCCGCGAGACCAGCTCAAAGGCCAGGTATTCCAGCAGCTCAGGGTGCGTCGGACGATCTCCCTGCACTCCGAAATCACTGGTCGTCCGCACCAGACCCGCACCAAAGTACGCATCCCAGATTCGATTCACGATGACCCGCGCCAGCAACGGAGCCGCCTCAGAAGTCAGCGCCTCCGCCAACTGCAGACGACCGCTGCCACTGCTCAGTGGTCGCCCTGCCTCGGGACTGAGCACCGTCAGAAATCGCCGCGGCACCACAGCTCCCGGATTCCCCGGATTGCCACGCCGAAATACCGGCAGATCCCTCGCTTCACCCTCACGATACTGCAACTGAGTCATCTCGTCACCCTGCGGCAGTACATACACCGCAGCATCACGCAGCACATGCGCAAAAGGGGCGTCCACCTGAGGCTCAGCAGAACGCAGTTGAGCAATCTCCGCGGATACCATCGCCGCTGCCGGATCCTGCTTTTCAGTCAGCGCCTTCAACCGGCTCTCCAGCTCACGCAGTCGCACCCGCGCAGCCTTCACTCGCTCTGCATCAGCCCGCGGCAGCAACGGACGCTCGTCCAGCTGAGTACTGGCAAAGACTCCCGCCAGACCATAATAGTCCTCGGTGGAAATCGCATCGAACTTGTGGTCATGACAACGCGCACACGAGACCGTCAGCCCCAGAAACGTTCGCGACACACAGTCCACTCGCTCATCCCATTCGTCCGCCACGATCTGCTCAATGACCGAAGGTGCCAGCCGCAGCTCTTTCCAGTACGTTGGACTCAATCCCAGCAGTCCCGTCGCCGCCAGATCCTCAACAGCCGCATCCGGCTGCAGATCGGCCGCCAGTTGCAGTCGCACAAACTGATCGTAAGGCAGATTGCGATTGAAAGCCTGCACCACCCAGTCCCGGTACAGCCAGCCACGGTCCGTGGGATTCTGCCAGTCCGGAGTAAAATCCGTGTAACGCACCAGATCCAGCCAGAATCGCGCCCAACGCTCACCATAATGCGGCGAATTCAGCAGCCGATCCACCGTACGTGGCCACCAGTCAGCCGCCGTATCAGCCAGCATTGCTGACTGCTCCTCCAGTGTCGGTGGCAATCCCGCCACCAGAAAACTGGCCCGCCGCAACAGCACCCGCCGATCTGCCGGCTCCGTCGGCTGCAGCCCGTGCTGCTGCAACCCCTGCCAGACAAAGGCGTCAATCGCACCCGCAGACCACGCTGACCCGGCCGGCGAAAGTGTCGGCAACGCGGGCAGCGCCAATGGACGGAATGACCAGAATCGACGGGCTGCCGAAAAGTCAATCGCCGTCGCTG
>CAITYU010000466.1 GCA_903896675.1 uncultured Planctomycetaceae bacterium | reverse complement strand
GGGCGTTGGGCGGTGGGCAGTTGTCGGGCGAGTCGCAGATGGGAGTCTGTGGGTGTCGGCGTGTTACTGTCGGGTGGTGGCGGACAGACGCTGCACGGCTGCTTTGATGCGATCTTCCAGTTCAGGTTTGAATGGTGCGGGCAGTGACTGGTAGATAATCGCCTCGGTGCCTTCGTAGCCACCTTCCTGCAAAGTGCGACGGTTGGGTATGTAGGCGTTCACAAGATTGGAATAGCCGGCGACCCAGACCGGTTGCCGGTCATTCCCCAGCAGCTCCTTCAGTTGCAGTGAATAGTCCACCATTGGTTCACCAGCCAGCGCCACCAGTGTCAGTTCGTCACCCAGTCGAATCACCTGCACCGGGTATTGATAGTCGGAGGGCTGATCATTCGCGCCGGGCCAGTTCTGCAGGATCATCTGTGCGTGTCGGGCCACAAAGCCATTGGCCGAGACTGCTCGCGCCTGCAATTCCGATCGCGGCGGGAGTGCCGCAAATGGCAGCGGGACCGTTTCCATGGCCACCGCCAGTCGCGGTGCCAGCAGCCGGGGCGAATCCGCAATCGCTCGCTCGACCGCCCCCGCCAGCAGCTTCCCGTTCTGCTCGGCTTCCCCCGGACCTCCTCGCAGCACCGGATCCTGGTCACCACCACAGCCCCCCAGAAACACTCCCACCACCCCCGGATGCTGCTGCTCAAGCTGCAGCCGCGCTGCACCGACATAGTCGCCATTCAGCAGCGGAATACCACCCAGCGTCGTACTGTGGCACGCATACCCAAACACAACCGCCAGCAGACGATCGTCGGTCGCTGAAATCTGCAGTACCGGGACATCATGATCCACCGGTCCGGCCGGGTTCGGGGCGAGTCGGATACCGTCCGGTGTCGGCAAGCGACGATTCATCGCCAGCGGACTGGTGGCACGCGAAAAACGCACGCGGGCCGGCCCCTGTGCCGCAATCGCCTGACCCAGCAATTGATCCACCTGCTGCACCAGTGTGGCCAGCCACGCATCAGTGCGATCACCCCACACCGGATCCGCGCCCCAGTCCGCCACGGTCTTTGCCGAGACCATCGGGCCACCATGCGTATGGGACACATTCAGCAACAGCTCGGACGGACCCAGACCATGCTTCTGCCGGGCCACAGCCAGCAGTTGTTCGCGAAGCGCCGCAGGGATTTCAATCAGATCCAGAGCCACGATGGCCAGCCGGTGTTCGGCGCTGTCCGTGAGCACCACCGCTGTCGCCTGCAGCTCATGAAGAACGCCTTCAGAAGGTCCGGTCCGCGACGCATAACCGGCCATCCACACCGGCGCAGCGGGGGTGATGCGAACACTGGCAGCCCCGGCCCGCCAGAATTCTTCCGCGCTGGCGGCAACGGGACACAACACAAGCAGAAAAAAGAAAAGGGTGGGCATGGGGCAGTTTTCAGTTTTCAGTTGGCAGTGGGTCGTATAGGTCGTATAGGACCGATGTGTCCCATTGTGGTGGCCGGGAAACGAAAAAACCCGCGAAAAACAGAGTGTTTTTCGCGGGTTGTGTTTGAGAATGGGCGATACAGGACTCGAACCTGTGACCCCTACCATGTCAAGGTAGTGCTCTAACCAACTGAGCCAATCGCCCGGAGTTCCCTGCGGAGTGTTGGCAGTATAGCCTGGGTTTGGGGGGAATGCAAATTTCGAATCGGGATTCCCGGGCCGGGGTTGGGGAACGGGCTGGCTGGGGCGGTCAGATGTCCTGCTGGTTGAGCCAGTCGGGGCCGGTGGTGATGTCGACGACCAGCGGGACGTTGAGTGTCATGGCGTCCTGCATGCTTTGCCGCAGTCGGGGGATCAGGTCGGCGGTCTGGTTGCGGGGACATTCCAGGACCAGTTCGTCGTGAATCTGCAGCAGGAGACGGGTCTGGCTGGGGTGCTGACGCAGCATGCGGTCCACATTCAGCATGGCCTGCTTGATCAGGTCGGCGGCTGAGCCCTGGATCACAGTGTTGATGGCTGTGCGTTCGGGCATGTTGCGATTGATGCCGGTGGTGCGGCGGATTCCGGAGATGGCGCGGCGGCGATTCAGGATGGTGCGGGCAAAGCCGGTGCGTGCCGTCTCTTCCAGGACTCGTTCGCAAAACGCAGCGACTCCGGAATACCGCCGGAAGTAATCGTCAATGAATGCGGCGGCTTCGGCTTTGTCGATGCCGAGGGATGCTGCAAGGCCCCACGGTGTCTGCCCATAGATGACTCCGAAATTCACCGCCTTGGCCATCCGCCGCTGGTCTGAGGTGACGGTTTCGACGGGCACCTGAAAGACGTCGGCCGCGACGGCTGCATGAATGTCGATTCCGGCGTGGAAGGCTTCGCACATGGCCTGGTCCCCGCTGAAGTGCGCAAGGACTCGCAGTTCAATCTGCGAGTAGTCAGCGCAGACCAGCGTCCACTGCGAATCCGCAGGCTGAAACGCAGCACGCACTCGGCGACCTTCCGGTGTGCGGACCGGGATGTTCTGCAGGTTGGGGTCGCTGGAGCTGAGTCGTCCGGTGGCGGCCACTGTCTGGTGAAAGGTGGCATGAATGCGACCGGTCTGCGGGGAGACCAGTTTGGGGAGTGCGTCGAGGTAGGTGCCCTGCAGTTTGATCAGGTGTCGACGTTCGAGGATCTGTTTGGGCAGCGGATGCTGTGCCGACAGTTCCTCGAGGACTTCCTGGTCTGTGCTGGCACCGGTCTGAGTTTTGCGGATGACGGGCAGTTTGAGTTCGGTGAACAGGACCTGCCCCAGTTGTTTGGGTGAGTCGATGTTGAACTGGTGTCCGGCGATGGCGTAGATGTCTGCGGTGAGCTGTTCGATGGTTGTGCCCGCTGCCCTGCTCTGCCGCTGCAGTTCGGCGGCATCGACGGTGATGCCCGCATGTTCCATGGTGGCGAGGATGCGGATGAGCGGTTCTTCGAGGGTGTGGTACAGGTCCTGCAGCCCGGCTGACTGCAGGGCGTCGCGGAGTCCGGGCAGGATGGCCAGCAGTGTCTGCAGACGCTGAGCGGCGTCCGCGGCGGGGT
>CAITYU010000465.1 GCA_903896675.1 uncultured Planctomycetaceae bacterium | reverse complement strand
GGAACAACTGGCCGCGATTGGCCAGCAGGTGTCTGATCCCGTGGCGCTGGCATTTTCGGCCGCCACCCGCAGGATTTCACCCTACGGCCCCGCCGATCCTCGTCACGAAGCCTCGCTGCCTGAGCAACTGGAACGCCTGAAAGCCGTGCAGCTTGAGCAGGTGAAACTGGTCTGGTCCTCACTGCTGGCCGGTTCCACAGGAGAATTGACCGTACTCGGCGACTTCGATGCCACGGCCGTGACAGCAGCGGTGCAGGAACTGACAGCAGGCTGGACTTCAAAAGCCGCCTTTGCGCGTCTGCCGCGAGTGCATGTGGACAACACCGAGGGCAGCGTTGAATTCATCAGGACTCCGGACAAAGCCAACGCGGCATGGATCGGCATGATGACGCTGCCGGTGCGCGATGATGACCCGGATTTTGCTGCCCTCGAAATCGGCAACTTCATCCTCGGAAGTGGTGGTCTCAGCTCACGGCTGGGTGATCGTGTTCGCCAGAATGAAGGATTGTCCTATGGAATTCAGTCGGGCCTGCAGCCCTCGGCGGTGGATCGTCGGACCGCGTTTTTCATCTTCGCCATCTCGAATCCACAGAATGTCCGCAAGGTGGATGCGGCGATTCGCGAGGAACTGGCACGTCTGCTGAAGGATGGAATTACAGAGGAAGAGCTGGCGGCAGCGAAGAGCGGATATCTGCAGGAGCAGCAGGTGCAGCGTTCCAGTGAAACTGCCCTCGCAGCCATGCTGGAAGTCTACTCCTTCGTGGGACGGGATATGCAGTTCGCGGCACGTGCTGACGAACAGATTCGGCAATTGACTGTGGACGAGGTCAATGCCGCGCTGCGGAAGCATCTGCAGCCACAGCGACTGTATGTGGTGATGGCCGGGGATCTTGAAAATGATGGGGCAGCGACGACAGACGGCCAGTGAAATGCGGCTGGTCCTGCAACCCCACAGCACCGCAGGGTGAAACCATGCTGGCGTAAACAGTTACAGGTGCGTGTGCCGCTGCAACTCGCTGCCCAGTCCACAGGCCTGCAGGAAGACCTGCCGGAATTCCGGGTCAGGCATCAGGCAGGGATGCTTGTACTGTTCGGCACTGCCACCCGACTTATTCAGACGCGTCTGCTGCAGAGTTTGCCATGCCGATTCGGGCAACGGCAGCGTTCGAATTGCACTCAGACGCCCGGTCTGCCGTTTTTCGCGATACTCGTCATTTCGGCTGCACAACTGCTGCTCAACCAGTGATGCAAAACGTTCCAGTTGCGTCGATTCGGCCTGGCGTCGCAGATCGACGTACAGAGTGTACCCGGGCTGATCCAGCCATTCGGGTGTCATTGTGAACTGGGCGGTCCACAGACCGCTGTCCGCCTGAGCAGCCCGCACGGCCTCGACAACCTGTGACTCAGAAATCTTTTCGCCCGTAATACTGGATATGTGAGCTCCCTTGTGCAGGAACTCGAGCAGTGGAGTCTCGCCATGGAAACCGGTGCAGCGGACCACGTCCCGGATGTTGTAACGATAAAATCCGGAACTTGTGGTCAGCAGAATGTAATATTCATGCCCCGGAACCAGTTCCCACGCACTCAACACGTCCGGGTTCGCAGAATCCGCTTTTGCCACCGGCAGAAACTCGAAGAAATGCGTCCCGATCTCCAGCATTCCAGCCGAGGTTTCTGCCGCCAGCGGCATGGTCATACGCCCCTCACTGGCGTGCAGGCCATGATCACAGATCGTAATGCCCTCGCAGATCTCACGCAGCCGACTGATGTAGGCCGAAGCACTGCCACCCGTCCAGCAGGCCATCACCTGCAGATTGGGCCAGACATCGCGAGGTGTCAGTTGGCCGTACAATCGCAACTGCTGCTGCAGTTGCCGACTGCGATCCACTTTGGGGCGAACAGCCGCCTGCAGCCGACGACCTGCCGAGCCCGGCAGTGTGATCCGACCACGCAACCCGTCGTGCAGATCCCGCAGCAGCTGCTCAGGATTCCTCTGCACACTTTCAAAAAGCTGCAGTAACGTGCTGGGATTGGCTGTGACAAACATTCCGACATGCGGGTCGCCATAGGCCAGCGACAGAATCAGCCGACGCTTCAGATCGGCATCAGCAACGTCCGCCACGGCAGCCGGAATGGTATACAACGACCGCACCAGCGGATTCTGCATCGAGGCCACAAGACCACTGATGTTGCCGCAGGGAGTACCTGCTGGTGTGAGCGAACGACAGTGACTGCTGGCGATCTGCACGACATTCAGATCCGGCAGCCCCGGCACCGTCCGGTACAGCTCGATGCCCCACATCTGCCAGCCGGCACGGTAATCCGCCAGAAACCGACTGGTGACAGGAATGTATTTGGAAGACGACGTTGTGCCACTGGTCATGGCAAACATCAGCAGGCGATTGCGACGCCCCAGCAGCGCACTGGTTTCACCCTGCCGCATGCGATCCACATAGGGCCGGTACAGCTCGTAATCGCTGATCGGAACCTGCCCGCGCAGCTGCTGCACCGTCATCCCGGGCCTCAGCCCGAAATCCCGGGCGAACGCAGACCCGGAATTCAGCTTCAGCAGGTCCTGCAACACCCGCTGCTGCAGCTTCTGACAATTCGACGCAGCATGACGCAGAAAACGACGACGTGAACGAGCCAGCCGAGCGCGAAGCGGGCGACCAAAAAATGCCCGCACACGGTGCGAAAACGGAATCCCCGCAGGCACGCGATACGCAGGAATTGACGAGG
>CAITYU010000464.1 GCA_903896675.1 uncultured Planctomycetaceae bacterium | reverse complement strand
GTCCTGTTCACCGCGACAGTACCATGCCGAATTGAGGGCGATAAAGCGGATGCCTTTCAGCTCACGGGTGCCGACAAGATGGGAGGGGACATTGCCCAGCTTATAGGCCGGAATCTTCGCTGCCTTGCAAAAGGCTGAGTAGGCAGAGAATGTATCTGCGTAGGATTTGGGGACTGGGTATTTCAGCCATTTGTCGGCATCGATGTGATTTTGAGGCGTTCCGATCACTTCGGCACTTTCACGATCGATATCATGATTGCCGGGACAGACGACGACGTCGCTGTATTTCAGGTTCAGTGCTTTCAGGACGGGACCCAGCCATTTTTTCAGGGCACTGTAATCCGCCGGTGCACCTCTCCAGCCGAGGTCACCGGAGATGGCTACGATGTCCGGTTTCCAGTTGCCGTTGCCGGGGTCAGCGACCAGTTTCTTCAGGGCTTCGTGCAGTGCCTTGAGGCAGTTTGTCCGCTGAGCCTGCAGGGTCTGCTGATTCGGCCCGCCTTCCCAGCCGAAGTGCAGATCAGTGAGATGCAGGATGACAGTGCTTTGGGGGTCGGACATGCGAACACCGTGGGTGGGCGGGAATGCGCGGGTTTAAATGAACTCGCGGGTGACAATTTGTTCGCCACATTGTGCGCGGTGGCAACGGAAACGGCAAATTGGTTTTCAGTGCTCAGTGCTCAGTGTTCAGTGTTCAGTGTTCAGTGTTCATTGTTCAGTGTTCAGTGCTCAGTGCTCAGTGCTCAGTTTTCGGTTTTCGGTTTTCGGTTTTCGGTTTTCGGTTTTCGGTTTTCGGTGAAGGTGAAGGCCCCCTTGGGAGGGCGAGGCTCCTGCCGAGCCGCAGGGGCGCGGATGCCGGAACCGATCTGGTGCTCGGTGGGCCCCCGGGGGCGGGGCTTCGGGCTACCAAAAGGTGCTTAGGGGGTACAAAATGTGGGATTGGGGTGGCGGGGAGGTCGAAACTAGTTCCGCAGGGGCGTGCAAAACCAGTGTTGGGGTGGGCGGGGGAACTGTGATGGGGTCGCGGACGCTGTGTGTTGCCGGACTGATGTTGGCCTCGGTGGCAGGATTCAGCTCGGACTGCTGTGCTCAGGGGCTGTTCGGACAACGCTCAGTCGGTGGTTCAATCAGTAATCGCAATGAACGATTGGCTGGTCGCGCGGCAAATGCCAGTGGCGGAAGTGGCAGCGGCGGCGGCGGCGGAAACACTGCATCCGCGTCCCAGTCCGCTGTGCCGCAGCGGTTCCTGCGCGAGGAACGTCAGACCGGTGGTTTCGTCGGAGGGACCACTGCGGCCGATGCGGCCGCGGATTTTGTCGGTCGTGAAGGTACCGCTCAGGCCGCTGTAGGGTCGGCTATCGGTATGACCGAGGCCCGGCCACCCGTCAACCGCCCCAGAATTCCTCGCGCCACAGGCCTCTATAACGAACGACTGCGGCCGGCCAGTGAGCTCAATACCGCCGCCACGGCACTCCGCAATCGCCGCAGCTCGCCCGTCTCCAACTCCGTCAATGACTATCTGCAGTCCGCCGGAATGTCAGTCGAGGTGTCGTCGGCAGAGCAGTCGGCCACTGTCCGCGGAGTGGTGCCTTCCGCCGAGGATCGCCAAAAGATCGAACTGCTGCTGATGCTGGAACCCGGGATTCAGTCAGTTCAGAATCTTCTGACAATTGATCCACAGGCTCCTCGACCCGCTCGTAAGCCGCCCGCAAAACTTCGCGATCCCTGATCGCTCGCACACCTCCCGTCACACCACCCGTCACACCCCCGCCACTGTCCTCGGCCGAACCCTGCCCGTACCCAGCCTGCGGTGGCGGTGCCTGCAGCATGCCCGGCAATCGCGGCTGATCGTCCACTGCAATCGCCGCCGATGTCACGCCCGCATGCCGCGCTAAAAATTCCGGGCTGACCGAGATCTCCAGTGGGTCACGCTGCGGTGCACGCGGCCCCAAGACTCGCCCCCAGTGTCCCGCAGTTCGTCCGCGTCACTCCCCCGCAGCCGTCGCGATTTCGCCAGTGACTGATAAAAAGGCACACCATCCCCCGGGCCCGGCAACACCACATGCGCCGGAGCCGATGTCAATTCCGCTCCGTCCTTACTGACAAATCGCGTAATCAGCGTCAAATGCGTTAACTGACCGCCCGCTGCATCCCACGGCAGCCAGAAACTGTACGAATGACCCAGCCGCGACTGACTGTAATGCTGCTGCAGGTCTTCCGCCGGAAACACAAACTTCCGATCCGGACTCCGCTCCTGCATCCCCTGACTGTCGTCCCACGCATACACCACCAACGTGCCCTCGGACCGCACCGCCTTATGCTTGTCCAGCCCGTAAAACATGATCCGTCCACCAACTCCTCGCGTGGCCGGTTCCCCCGACTGATGCAACACCGTATCCGACCACACCGGCACCATCTGCCGCGGCGTCAGATACTCAGGCTTGTCGCGGCTGAACAGACCGGCAGCACCAGTGCCAAGCATGCAGCCCGGCAGCAGGGTGACACAGACAAGCAGGATCAGTCGAGTTGGAGAGGGGGATGAGAATCACGGTTTTTCGCCACGGAGGGAAACGAATTGATGTAGCTTGGGCTTTAGCCCGAGATCTGTTGATGGGATTTCCTGAGCAGGCCCGCGGCCACGGAGGGGCAGGGGACATTTCGCCACGGATTGACACGGATTTGCACGGATAATCGCAAAGAGGAATGCAGGGGCGGTTTGGAACCACGAATGAACACGAATGGACACGAATTGATGCAGCCCGGGCTTTGCAGACGCAGGGGACAAAAGCGCGCTGGGAGTGTCAAAACAACTTACTCCGGTTGAAAGACTCAGTGTTGTTCCAGTACTGGGGTGCGTAACTCACCCGGGCTAAAGCCCAGGCTACGGTTTTTGTCCCTCGCGTCTTTCCAGCCCGAGATCTGTTGATGGGATTTCCTGAGCACGATCGCCGATACGGTGGGGGCGAGGGGGATTTCAGTTCTCAGTTCTCAGTTCTCAGTTCTCAGTTCTCAGTTCTCAGTTCTCAGTTCTCAGTTCTCAGTTCTCAGTTTTCAGTT
>CAITYU010000463.1 GCA_903896675.1 uncultured Planctomycetaceae bacterium | reverse complement strand
CGGCTGCAGCAGGTCTGGCAGAAGCTGTCTGACGTACGACAGCAGTACACACACAGACAGCACGAACTGCAGTCGCAGTATCAGTCGCAGCGTGATGCTCGCACCGCGCAGCAGGCCACTGCTGCAGAGCAGCGTCGGCAGCAGACTGCGAATCGCTGGGAGCAGCGTCGGCGGCAGTTGCGGCAGGCGACTCAGGCCCGCTTATCCGAGCTGCAGATTCAGTGCGATGCGGAATGTACAGCGGTCGAACAGAAGCTGCAGAACGAACTGTGGGTGCTGCAGTCCGTTTGTGATGAGACTCAGGAAGACACACCGCTCAGTGAAGCTGCACGGGCGCAGGAGAATTTTCAGACGCAGTCCGTCTGGCTGGATCAGCGACTGGCTGATCTGGCCCAGCGGATTGGTGTCTCAGCCGATTACCTGCGACTGTGCCATGCGCGGGCGGATGAAACGCTGCCACCACCGGTGGCCGAAGCGCGCAACCGCGAAGAAGCCCGGCAGAAGGCCACAGAGCAGATGGATGAAGCACTGAAGTGTGCGGTCGACATCGATCGACGTTCACTGCCGCAGTGGGTGCTGGGCTGGCGAGTACTGGGGCTGGCATCCCTGACATTCCTGACGGTCGCCGTCTTTACAACAATTGCGCGGGCTGACATTTCACTGTTTCTGAATCCCGCCATCGGTCGCCCGGACTGGCAGTGGCTGGGTGTGTCGTGCGGCATCGGTGCAGCAGCTTCTTTTCTGATTTCCATCATTGTGGTCAGCATCGTCCAGGGGCAGCTCAGAACGCCTTTTGGCCGCATGCAGCAATGCACCGCCAATGCTCAGGCCCTGTCCGAATACTGGCGGCAGAAGACGACTCAGGAGGTAGCTCGACTGCAGGCTGCCGGCGAACGCTGGCTGCAGGATTTGCAGCAGCGACGGGAACAGCGCGTGGCGGCCTTGCGGACAGAGGCGCTGCGTGCCACGACCGAGGCTCGTCAGCAGCATCAGCAACAGCAGCAGCACGAACAGTCTGAACTGGATCGGCTGCTGGCTGAGGTTGCCCTTGAAGAGTCTCGTGAAGACGCCGACACGGACAACTGGAGCGAGCAATCGGCAACCGAACTGCTGACGACACTGCAGCAGACATTTCGTCAGCAGCAACTGCAGTCTGAGCAGCAGTTGCAGGAGCAGAGCAGGGTACTCCTGGAGGAAGCCACGCAGCTCACGAACAACTGGAATTCGGCGCTGCAGTCCGGCCGCACCATGACTCGCGCGGCATTGCAGGGCGGGTCGGGCGGTGCAGCGTGGCCGACTGCCGGCTGGTTACCGCCAGCGCAGCTTCCTGCAGCGTTGTCATGCGGGACGCTGCAGGCACGGTTCCCGCGCTGTCCTGCGCTGCCTGCGGACGTGCTGACCGTGCCGACGCCAGTGTCGGGCGACACTGACCTGCAGTTACCGGCCCTGCTGACATTTCCAGCCGACACATCCATCTCTGTGCGGCATGCTGCGGCTGGCCGCGAACAGGCTCTGGATTTCATCCGCATGCTGCTGCTGCGACTGCTGACCAGCGTGCTGCCGGGACGCATCCAGTTCACTCTGATCGACCCGATCGGACTGGGGCAGAGCTTTTCGGCAATGATGCATCTGGCAGACTTTGATGAGCTGCTGATCAACAGCCGCATCTGGACCGATGCCACGCAGATTCGCGATCGCCTGCAGAAGGTGACTGAGCACATGGAGAGTGTGTTTCAGACCTATCTGCGCAGCGAGTTTGAAACGATTGAGGATTACAATCGGGCTGCCGGAGAGGTGGCAGAGCCTTATCATTTTGTGGTAATTGCCGGTTTCCCGGCGGGGTTTACGGAAGAAGCCTGCCGCAGTCTGTCGGGTATTCTGACCAGCGGAGCGCGGTGCGGGGTGCATGCGATTGTCGCGTGGTCGCCGGATCAGTTGTTGCCTCGCAACTTCGACGTGGACCTGCTGCGGACCGGCTGTCTTCAGTTCGAGGTTCGGGATGGGGCGGTCGTGCCGGCTCAACTGCCCGCGCTGCCGGCAGCAACCGCCGATCGCCTGCAGTTCACAGCACAGACGGCACCGGATTCGGCGACCAGCGTCAGCGTGGTCCGCATGGTCGGTGAAAAAAGTCGCGATGCCCGCCGCGTCGAAGTGTCATTCCAGCGAATCGCGCCCAAAGCCGAAGCCATCTGGGCTGACAGCACAGCCGAAGGAATCAACCTGCCGATCGGTCGCGCCGGAGCAGCTCGACTGCAGTACCTGCGACTGGGGCGAGGTACCAGTCAGCATGTGCTGATCGCCGGTAAAACCGGGTCCGGCAAGTCCACACTGATGCACATTCTGGTCACCAATCTGGCCCTGCACTACAGTCCGGACGAAATTGAGTTCTACCTTGTGGACTTCAAGAAGGGCGTTGAGTTTCGCAGTTATTCGGCCTGTCGACTGCCGCATGCTCGAGTTATTGCCATCGAAAGTGATCGTGAGTTTGGTCTCAGCGTGCTGGAGCGACTGGATCAGGTGCTGCAGGAACGTGGCGAGCTGTTTCGAGCGCGGGGTGCCCAGGATGTACCGTCCTTTCGTCGTCAGTTTCCTGCGGACCGCATGCCGCGACTGCTGCTGCTGATTGACGAGTTTCAGGAGTTTTTCACATCGGAAGACCGGGTATCTTCACGAGCATCACTGCTGCTGGATCGGCTGATCCGCCAGGGGCGTGCCTTCGGGATTCACGTGGTGCTTGGATCGCAGACTCTGGGTGGCGCCTATTCGCTGGCCCGCAGTACTCTGGGACAGGTCGCTGTCCGCATTGCGCTGCAGTGCAGTGAAAACGATGCGCATCTGATTCTCAGCGAAGACAACTCGGCCGCCAGACTGCTGACGCGTCCGGGTGAAGCCATTTACAACGATGCCAACGGGCTCGTTGAAGGCAATCATCCGTTCCAGATTGCGTGGCTGGATGAGGACAAACGCGATGAACTGCTGAGTGATCTGCATCGGCGTCCGGAGGCTCTGAAGTCTTCGCAGTTGCCGACCATCGTGTTCGAGGGAAATGTGCCGCCGCTGATGGAACAGTGTCGGCCACTGCAGACGTGGTTGCGCACCAGCGTGGTGGCGACCACTGGTCTGCCGGTCTGGGTCGGCGAGCCGGTGGCGATTGCACCGCCGCTGGAGATTTGTTTTGAAGCTGCCGCTGGCCAGAATGTCCTGCTGGCCGGTCAGGAGGCCGACGCTGTCGATGCAATTTTTGCGGCGACGGTGGTCTCTGCCGCGCTGCCGACCGGGGAACGACGGTCGCGGGCTGTACTGCTGCATGATGGTCGTGATCAGGTATCGCTGCAGAACTTTCGCAGTGCGTTTGCCGATCTGGATGCAGATCGCTGGCAACTGGCCCTGCCGCAGCAGAGCGACGAGGTGCTGCGTGAGCTGTGGGATCTGCTGCAGCTCCGGGAAGCGGATTCACAGCAGCGCGATCCGCTGATCCTGTGCATTCGCAATCTGGGACAATTCCGGGACCTGCGGCGGGACGAAGATGACTTCGGCATGTCGGGATTCGGGGCACCGAAGGAACTGAATGCGGCCGGACGTTTAAGTGATCTGATTCGTCGCGGCCCGGCGGTCGGAATGCACCTGATGATCTGGGCCGATACTTATGCGAATGCCCTGCGCTGGCTGTCATCGTCACTGCTGCGTGAATTTGATTCCCGCATCGCGTTTCGACTGAATCAGACGGATTCTTCCAGTTTGATTGACACACCGGCGGCCGCCATGCTGGGACAGGGCCGGGCGATTCTGTATCGGGACCGCACGGGAACGGCCACTCCCTTTCGCCCCTTCGCGTGGCCGACACAGGACTGGTTGTCAGCGTTGGGAGGAAAGAGCGGGGCCGCAGCGACTGTGGATTCGGAGTTTGCAGAGATTCCGGATATCAACGAACTGGTGATCGAGTAGCCACGCGCGAGCAAATCGGGGGGAAAGAGACCCCCTGCCCATAACCCGTAGCGTGGGCTTTCCTGGTGCTGGGGCGAAACCGTAGCCTGGGCTTTAGCCCGGGTAAATCACCTGCCACACCATCTTAAACACACTGCATTTTCCAATCGGGAAGCTCCGCAGCAACCCCCCGACTGATTTTTGAGTACGAAAATGCCGACGGAACTGCGGTGCCGGTTTCAGGACTGCCTCACCCCCTCACTCCCGCCACCCGCCACCCGCCCACCGAAAACCGAAAACCGAAAACCGAGAACTGAGAACTGAGAACTGAAAACCGAAAACCGAGTCTGAACAAAAAAATTCCGGGCTGGACTTTGCTGGCCACTCCCTGCTGTGCGCGAT
>CAITYU010000462.1 GCA_903896675.1 uncultured Planctomycetaceae bacterium | reverse complement strand
TGTGTGGTCTTGCACGGCGTTCCAGGTGCTTACGCACGTGGCTTTGCTGAAACCGGCCCTTCAGGCCTGGTACGGGTGTTTTTGGGGTGTTGCGACGAGGTGCTTACGCACGTGGCTCTGCTGAAACCGGCCCTTCAGGCCTGGTGGGGGCCTCAGGGTCTCGTTTTGTTGGTTCGGCTTGCCCGCGTTTGCGATTCAAGCCTGAAACGCCGTTTTCCGGTAGCCCAGGGCGCAGCCATTGTCATGACCCCTTTTGCAGGGGGCATGGTTCAAATGAATGTGTCGCGCAACCGACCCCCAAGGGGCCAACGGCCAGGCACAACTTGGCCGCGAGCATCGCCCGAGGGACTCGGGGCAGAGCTCCCAAATCTGTTCCTGTATTCACAGCCAATGCATTCGACGATCACCGGCTTCTAATTGCGAGCAGAAAACGATGAATTCCCTGCGAGGCAGTGGCGGAATGCCATCGACAACACCCCATATTATGGGTAACGACAAGGGCTAAAGCCGAGGCTACGTTTTTTTCGGATCAACGCGAAATCCTGTGCGCAGCTGCAGCCTGCACTGCCAGAGGTGTTGATTGCGATCCTGGGAGGGCGAAGCTCCTGCTGAGCCGAACAGCATGTCAGGCTGCTGGATCTCGCGGCTCGGCGGGAGCCTCGCCCTTCCAGGGGGACCTACCGAGCACCCCCAGTTGCAGGACAACACTCGCTGGCTGCCTCGCACGGCGCACTTCATTTTGCGTTGAGCCGTTTTTTCCACGGCGTCAGGATTGTACGGGGTACGCGTGGCGCCGGGCGGGAATGCCCGGGCTACCTGTTTGTCGATGGGGGTATTGTCAGGCAGGAAGGTGCAAACCGATCCCCTGCGCCTGTTGGGAAGACTGCCAGAGGAACGGTTGGTGCCAGTTGGACTACGTGGTTACGGAACCTGAGTTGCTCTTTTTGTCATGTTTGGCCTTGCGCTTCTCTTTCAGGCTCAGCTTTGCCTTCTTCTGCAGTTCGCGCTTGCCTTTGTCTTTGCTTCCCTTGTCACCCATTGCGGATTCTCCTTCAAAAAAACAGAAGTGTGGTTTGATCCTGTTCGTGCGGCGAGGGTTGCCGCTGCGAGCGTCGACGCTTTGATGGCCGTGATGTCTGAGTTCCGAAACCTGGGCTATGTTCTGACTTCAAAATTGCCGGCCTCCGTTTCCCGGACCCTGGTGGTGTCCGACGTTGCTGCAAGCGAGGTGCTCGCGGGCTGTTTCGCTTTCCAGCCGGATCGCGGGTTTGCTGCGTGGTTCAGCGAGCGAACCTGACGAAGCTGATGTCTGCCACGCAGACGCCCATTCCTGAAAGCTGTGGCCACCGCGGCTGGAATTGCAGCCTCGGCCAGCACAACCGCCGCTTCGTTCTCACGCGTCAGTGCCACCATCTCCTGCTCATGGGCCACCGCCATCGCGCGACGTTTTTCAGCATCCGCCCGAGCAATGCGTTTGTCGGCTTCCGCCTGGTCAATCAGCAGATTCGCTCCGATATTTTCACCGACACTGATGTCTGCGATATCTATCGAGACAATCTCAAATGCCGTCTGTGAGTCGAGGCCCCGGCTGAGTACATTTCTGGTGATTACCATGGGATCCGCGAGTGCATCACGGTAGCTGTGACACATCCCGATTGCGGAAACGATACCTTCGCCGACGCGGGCAATCACAGTCGATTCCGTGGCTCCTCCGACAAGCTCGGAAAGATTGGTTCGGACTGTCACACGAACCCGAACTCTGAGCTGGATGCCGTCCTGAGCGACACCGTCGAGGGTATCGCCGCGTCCCGACTCGGGATCCGGACACATGATGACTCGCGGGTTGACGCTGAGCCGGACAGCCTCCAGCACGTCTCGTCCGGCAAGATCAACCGCTGCCGCGGTATCCCAGTTCAGGACAATTCCAGCGCGATTGGCGATGATCAGTGCGGCAGTAACTCGCTCGACGTTGCCTCCGGCCAGATACTGCGCCTCCATGGCTTCCGTGGAAAACGATTTCAGACCGGCCTGCACTGCCATGACCCGGCAACGCACAATCTGAGCCGGATCAACCCTGCGCATTGACATCATGATCAGCGAGAGCAGACTGATGCGTGTGCCCGTCAGATACGCCTGCAGCCACAGGGTAAAATACCGCTTCACGACGAGGCAGATCGCCAGAGTCAGTAATGCGACAACGGTCCAGAGCAATGCTGTGGTCATATCACTTCACCCGGCACCAACAGAGAAGCGGACAAGGATGCGGAAGCACGTCCGCAATCGCACCTTTTCCCGAAGGACTGAAACGCTGTGCTGCAGGATGCAGATCGTTGCCGCGCTGGTTGCGAGTCAGGAAGGGCGACGGACATTCGAGCGACGTGCGGAGTGGCCTTAAGATTGACCGTGCACCTGCGGTCCGTATGCAGGCGAACAGCGTCATCCCGGGAAAAATGGTGTTTCATCCGCAGGAGTCCGCGAGGTGATAAACCCCCGACGGTGACTGCAGGTGCAAACGGCATGGTGTTTCAATCTGTGCAGAGCTGTCCGATTGAGCTTTTAATGCGGACGCCATGGAGACTGCTGTAATCGTCGGTTGCTGGAAGTTGCTGGCGTCGACCACGACCAGCCTGAGCTGCCTGCTGTCTTCCGCCGAATGCCTTTGCAGGTACCCTTTCGTCAGCGGATAAGGCCGCAGGTCTCTGTTGCTGCTGGCAATGAACTGATCATAAGCCGGCTTGCCGGAAAATCCGTAGACAACCAGACTGGTGTCGTCCGCCAACGCCGATCTGACGGTTGGACCGATTGGGACATTGGCCTCGAGCAGCAGATAATTCGGAGTGGCGGCCGAGTCCGATAGTGTTGGCATGGACTTCTTTTCAACAAGCGTTTGATCGGACCTGTGCTGTGTCGCTGACCGCAGAGTCACAGCCTGCTGCTTACTGTGTGTGGTTGAAATTCATTATTCCGGTCGCGTCATCAGTCTGACTTCAGGTATGGCCGCCAGAGCATTTTCGAGGCGATTTCGGGAGTGCGGCAGTTGGCATGGCACTTCGAATGAGCACACGTCGAGTTGCTGCAGCTCGGGGCACGCTTGCGCTTTGCCCAGCGAGAATGATTCGGCAAGTTTCTGCATCAGCCAGTGTGCGTTTCCCGTTCCGCTGACTCGGACACGGCAGCGTTCTCCCAGTGGCCTGACCCACACATCGAATGCCATCATCGAACGACTCCTGAAACGTACCACCTGCAGCGAGGCAAACTTTGATCACTTCCCTGTCACAGAGCCCATCTCATTGGCCGTGTGACCTGCACGGATTGCGTTCCGTTACCGGAGGGTCGGCTGTGTCGCGGCGGCGTGCTGCGGGACCCTGGCGTTTGTAATAGCTGATATCACTGATTGTTTTCAGCGATGCTGAATCGCTGCGTCAGGAGCACGATTGTACCCTGACGGCCCGTGCTGCTGCGTGTCAGGGAGTATTGTTTACACCCTTGATGGTATCCGCCTGCCGGATAATTGCAAGCTCAAAAAGCGGGCAGTTCAGCGGAATGCGGTGGTTCATGGCGGATTGCCGGTCGCCTGACGTGGACGTGCAGGATCATTCCGGCTGGGATTTGCGGATGATTTCAAAGGCCGCGCGGAAGGACTGGGGGTCGTAGCCGGCGATGGGTGGCAGTGACAGTGCGGGATCAATGCGGATGACTGTGACGGTTTCGTTACTGCCAGGGATTGGATCCGATTCCGCGCGACCCTGGTGCAGCTGCAGAAAGAGTTGTGGGAACAGCCGCTGCTGTTCGTCGGCGGTGGCGGAGTTGAGCAGCAGCCATGCCCAGGCGATCTGGCGGGCAGAGTCGTAATCGACGGTTGCTGCGGTTCCTGCGTTCAGCAGGCGAGTGGTGATTTCCTGTTGTTGTTGCTGTGTCAGGGTTGAGTTTTCGAGGCGGTGGGCCAGTTGTTCGGCGGCCGCAGCGGCCGAGCGTGTGGCTGTAATCAGTTCGGCGGTGTTGCCGAAGGGTGCGCTGACTGAGGCCTGTTGTACTTCTGCGAGGCTGATATCCGGCGCTGTTGGCGTTGCCGGGCTGGAAGCGGTCAGGTTCGAGGCAATTTCTGCGAGTGTGGCGGGCCACGGGATCAGGCGTGGTCGTCCGGGGCGACCTTTGATCTGGGCCTGCTGACGCCAGCCGTCGTGCCGCAGATCGTGGTGGCAGGCATAGCAGTCAAACTGGGCGAATTCCGGCCATTCTGCTCGGACAAGGTCCTGAGGGGCTGTTTGCGCAGCGAGGTCGGCGGTGAGTTTGAGCGATTCACTCAGGGTGATCAGGGCGGAAACCAGCATTTCGCGGGCTTTGAGTTCCGCTGGATCGGCAGGTTTCAGTCCGGTTGCGGCTTCAAATTCCTGCCGCAGAGCCGCGGGCTTTTCGTGGTATTCACGCCAGTGTTTTGGCATCTGCTGTTCAAAAGTCTGCAATTCGAACGGTGGCAGCGGAGGATGTCCGGCGGCATACATTTCATGCGTGACAACTCGTCCCAATTCCGCATTTCCAACATGGCAGGAGACGCAGATTTTTGTGCGGGACGTGACAGAGCGAACGTCCAGGTACCCGTGGCGACACTTTTCAGCGGGTGCCATGTGTCGCCAGTTTTCGAGTGCGAAGTGGGCTGTTCCCCAGCCTCGTGCCAGGTCTGAATCCTTTGTGGTGGCATCACCTGCAGTTCCGTGACACCCTTCACAACTGACTCCGGAGGTCATCCGGACGTCGGCTTCGAGGGCGGGAGCGACCAGACCGGTCGAGTCACATTCCAGATTGTACACCGGGAGGCTGGTGTGACAGGCGAGGCAGGCGCGATCGCGATGCAGTTGTCCGGGTTTTCCGAGGACTTGCCCCATCTGCTCGGCTGCAGGGCTGCGCAGTGACGTCCATGCCTGTGCGTGCCGATCCACGGCTGAGAGATCGCGGGAGGCGGGGGTTGTGCCGGGTTCGGTATTGGAGGTTTCGCCCAGCCAGATGAGAATCTCATCACCGCGAATCCATTTACTGCCACCGGGATTGCCGAGTCTGGCTGCGACTCGGGGTGACTGTGTGCTGCCGGCGTGGCAGTCACCACAGCTTCCGATGGGCAATGAGGATCTCTGAGTGAGCCCTGTGCGTGTGAACAATTCGTGGCAGCTGGTGTCCTGAGCGGGCAGTGAGGCAGCAGTCAGCAGCAGCAGCAGAGCAGCGACGGAACGCATGGTGATGGTCCCCTGAAATCTATGGCTGTTGAGTCCTGGGATCCAGCAGCAGTTCAATCTGATTCACAGCGGCAGTGATGAGCAGGACTGCGTCGATGGAGGATGTTCCCGGGCTGTCGTAGCCGGGCAGGAACAGCAAATGGCTGCGGATGATTTCCAGTTGCTGTGAGAACTGCTGGTTGCGGATGTCCTGCGGTTCGAGGTTCTGGCGGGCCAGGATGGCAGCACGAAGTCCCAGATACAGTTGTGCCATTTCATCCCAGCTTCCGGCGGCCAGTGATTTGCGGTCGCTGGTGGTGCGGCGAGCGCGGCGAATCTGGTCAAGGCACAGCGTGTCGATGGATGTGGGTGTCCACGAAGCGTGGTTTGCGCGAAGTGGTTGGAGTGCGGTGAGTGCGGCGTTCGCGGACTGAGCGACCAGCAATCGGTCGGGCGCCGGCCGATTCATCAGGCCGGACAGTGAGTCGAGAGCGGTTGTGAGTGGCAGCAGCTCGGGCGCGTGGGAATTTCGCAGCGGTGTCAGGCTCCATGTTTCCCAACCCGGTCGGCCGGTGGAGCGTCGCTGCTGATACCAGCTGCGGTCTTCAAGGTTGTGATGGCAGGAGAAGCAGGAGTATTCGGCGAGTTCGGGCCATGGGCGTTCGGCCGTGGTGCGATCCTGCAGGAGTGTCAGGCAGGCTTCGGCGGCGGCGAACCGGCCGGCCTGCCATGCATCGAGCGTCAGGGTGGGGGACAGTTCGGGGTCGGGTTTCTCGGTGTTGCCTGTGCGGGGCTGCCAGTGTCGGGGGTAGTTGGTGTGGAAGGTGCTGAATTCGTAATCCAGCCGCGGGTGTCCGGCGGCAATGAGGTCATGATTGACATCCCGGCCGACGCCACCGACGTGGCATTCGGCGCATTTGCGGGCTCGTTCGGTCAGGCTGCTGCCCAGTTCCTGGTAGCCGAGGGCGGCTTTGGCTGTGGCGGACAGGGATTTCCAGTCGGATGTGACGTGTGGACCGATCCAGTCCCGGGCCGGGCCGTGGCAGGCTTCGCAGCCGACTCCGTCATGATGCAGGTAATTGACGGGGACTGTCCCTGAAAGTGGTTGTTCGACCGTGGCGTGGCAATTGAGGCAGCGGGCATCCTGAACGGGTGACGGCGGAGCAGACGGCTGTCCCGCTCCGAGCAATTCCAGCATGGTTTTGGAGCGGGGCGTATTGAGCACATCCCAGGCACTGGCGTGCGGATCACGACCGGCCCAGACGAGGCTGGCGGAGAAATGGAGTCCTTCGATCCGTCGGCCACCGCCGTGGCAACTGGCTGCGGCGCACGAGGCCGCGCCGACGATGCGATTATTGGAGGCAGCGGGGAGAGGGGGGACGGGGGGGATGTGAGGGACGGGGGGTACGGCCGTCGGAGTTCCGGCAAGCGGGCTGTCTGACGGGGTGGCTGTCCCCTGTTCCTGGGCTTGCGTGTCGGCCGTGACGGCCAGCAGGCAGCACACGAGCATGGTCGCTGTGGCGGCTGCCAGCAATCGCACTGAAGTTTGGCAGTGATTCAGAAATGACGACACGGAGAAGTCTTTCGGGAGTGTTTAGCTTATTCCGCAGGTTTCTCATCCGAGGAATTGAGTATCTGGTCAACTGTTCGCGGACTGGATTGTTCGAACTGACGCTGGTGGTAGATGTGACATTCAACGCACTGTGTACCGGCTCCGGTGCCGGCAGTGTTGCCCTGCAGTTGTGAGGTGTGGCAGCGTCGGCAGGTGCCGATGCCGGGCAGCAGCACATCACCGACTGATGAACCGGGTCCCTGTTTCAGATTGTCGCGAGCGGAGCCGGGGGCGGGCAACTGGTGACATTCGCGACAGCCGGTCATGCGATGAGCGTCGTGGCTGAAGACGGAGTGCACCAGCCAGCGATCGGGGATCCGTGGCGGCGTGATGGTCCAGGTGGGTGGTTTTCGCAGATCTTCGACAGTGATATTCTGAATGCTGCTGATGCTTTGTGCATCGGCGGTTTCGTGACAGTATCCGCAGCCTCCGGATTTTCGCAGCCACTGCAGCGACTGAAAGTAGCCCTGTGGTTCATCTGCGGCAGCGGGGGTAAACTGTGCGGATTTGACAAATTGTTCGGCGTGGGCAGTCTGCAGTGCTGCTGCGGAGGCGGTTGCGGGGTCAATTGGTGCGGGCGAGTCGAGTCCAGCCTGCGGATCGGTGCCCGGCACAGGTCGTCCGGGGCGTGGGAGCCGGTTGTCGGAATTTGCTTCGAGTGGCGGGCGGGCGAGCTGCTGCAGGTAGACACTGAGCAGAAATGCGCGGACCTGCTGAGGGGACTGGTGGGGGACAACGGCCGGCTGTACCGAATCACCGTCTGTCGGTGCGATGCTGCGAATGGTGTTATTTTCAGCAGAGACGAGTGACGGATCGAAGACGAGGGGGTGGCAACTGCTGCAATGACGTTCATAGTTGACGGGAAGGTAGTACTGGCGCTGTTCGTCAGGTTCGTGGCAGGACGAGCAGTCATGCTGCCACTGGCCCTGCAGGGCTTTGGGCAGGGAAGATTCCGGCAGATTCAGGTGGGTGTTGTGGCTGAAGCGGAATCGAGAGCGATCCTGCCAGCGGGGTTTGGCGTCACCGGGCCGGAGGAAGTTTTCCAATAGTTCCCGAGCGGGGTGGCTGCGAGAAATGGTGGCTTCGAACCTGTCATCGGCCAGCAGCTGGTGAACTGCAAATTCCGGGTGCGAGTCAAAGTCGGTGATGGCGGTGTTGCCGGAGTTCTGAACACTGACGGAAGACAGTTCGGCATGATCAGTGGACCATGCGATCAGGTTCTGATGGCAGTTGACACAGGACTGTGAAGCGATTTTCTGCAGGTCTTCTGCGCCCGCGTGTTCGCGGTGGCAGGAACCGCAGGACTGGGATTCTTCAATCAGGTGCGCTGCAGTCGCGCGTTGGCTCCATGTTTCTCCGCTGGTGGAATTGAAAAAGTGGCCAGCTCCGGAATGGCATTGCTGGCACTTCACATTGCGGGCTCGGCCGTGCGGCGCATCGCTGGCAAAGGCGGCCAGTCTTTCCAGTGGACCTTCGAAGGGTTCATGGCAGACTTCGCAGCGGCCGGAAAACATCTGATGCGGCGTTGAGAGCGCTCCTGCGTGGTAGATTTCCGGGCTGCCCCAGCGGGCGTTCCAGACAAGCCATGCCGTGGCGGCAGCGCTGGCCAGCAGGCTGACGAACCAGACACAGCGGCGAAAGGCATCACCGCGGCGCTGGTAGCCAATTTCGACTCGGCCGGAAAAATCCCGGCTTAATCTGGAACGCTGCATCGGGCAGACTCATCCTGCTTGAAGTGTTCAGAATCTGAATGGAACAACTCGTAATGCCATCACGATATGAGCGAGGGTAAAGACGATCAACAGCAGAGACACAGGGATATGCAGTGCCAACCACCAGTGCATCCAGCGGAGGATGGTGCGCTGCTGTTCAATTTGTCGGCGAGTGTTGCAGGATTCCTGCAGTTCGCGGAGCAGATCGTGCAGAGTCGCGGGGAGTGACATCTGAATTTCGCGAAAGCGGCGTCCCGCGTCGATCTCGTTTGCCAGCGGAGACTGTCGCACGGAGGCAGCGCTGCGGGAATTTGAGATGAATGGGCGAACGAGTTGCGTGTAGAACTGCCAGAGGAGCTGGCGATCTTCGGGTGACGGTGCGGCGGAGGCGGGGCGGGTCGTGGGTGGAGCGGAGGCTGGCCCCGGGGCCGGCGTGGGTGTCGAGCGTGGTGGCAGCGGAGGCTTGACGGGTGGCTGCGGTGGTTCCTTCACGACAGCCGGTTTCGGAGTGCTGGCAGTCGTTGAAGGCGGAGCAGGTTCGCCGGCAGCCTGTGCCGGGTTGTTTGCGGCAGTGGCCGAAGCTGCTTTTTCTGCCGCCTTCTGTTTCATGAGTTCGAGGGGCGAGAGTTTGGTTGGCGGTGCGGCCGTTGCGGCGGGTTGGGTGGTTGCGGCTGTGGGTTCTGCGGGTGTTTGTGCGGTGCTGTTTGCGGCGGCTGCCGCAGCCGCCGCTTTCTCTGCCGCCTTTTGTCTCATAAGTTCGAGGGGCGAGAGTTTGGTTGGCGGTGCGGCCGGTGCGGCGGGGTGAGTGGTCTCGGCTGTGGGTTCGGCGGTGGTTTGTGCGGTGCTGTTTGCGGCGGCAGCCGCTTTTTCTGCCGCCTTTTGTTTCATGAGTTCAAGGGGTGAGAGTTTGGTTTGCGGTGCGGCGGGTGCGGCGGGTTGAGTGGTCTCGGCTGCGGGTTCTGCGGGAGTTTGTGCGGTGCTGTTCGCG
>CAITYU010000461.1 GCA_903896675.1 uncultured Planctomycetaceae bacterium | reverse complement strand
GCCCGACTGACCCTCAGCCACCAGATGCACGCGCCGCGGTTTCTCACGCGGCTTCTGATAATACGCCACAAAGTCCGCCGAATTCAGCACATCCTCAACCCGCTTTGCCAGCAGCGAATCGCCCAGCAGATAGGCCAGATAAAATGTCTTCCAGTCCGTCAATAACGGACTGGCACTGCCCGACTGCAGCTCGCCCTGGTTACGCAGGTCAACGGACACCACCGCAAAGCCTGCATCCACCAGTTGCTCAATCGCTCCACCAGGCTGCCCGGCTCCGGTTTTGCCGGCGTCATGCAGATACAGATACGCTTCGTCCGCTGGTACCGGAGGATGCCATGTCAGTCCCGGAATCATGTGCCCCTGATCGGTCTTCAGGACCAGTCGATCAATGTGATAACCCGTCCGATTCACTCGCCCCCTGTCCTCCATGACAGGTGGCTGCCGTGCGTCTGCCGGCCGCAGTTTCAGGATTTCTCGAACGGTCTGCTGCAGTTGTGCGGCGGTCCGTGTGGCGAATTTTTCCTGCCGCTGCTGCTGCAGTTCTGCTGCCAGTTGTGCATTGAGGTCAAACACGGATTTTTCACCCGGCAACAGCAGCACCTGTCCCTGTTCCGTGCATAACAATTCCTGTTCCTTCCGTGTCACAAATGTTTCCACCGGCACGGCTTTGTCGCTCTGCAGCAGCCAGCGCTGAAACCAGTGGCCAATCGTCGCCAGATTCTGCGGCTGCACGCCATGGCTCCCGGCCATCTCAACCAGATCCACTCGCTCCGGATGTCCCAGAATGCCCCACGTGCGTTTGGCCTGCCGGAACGCCTGCCAGGATCCGTCGATGTCGAAGAAGTCCTGAGTTGTCGAGCTGATCAGCGTCGGCCGCGGTGCTCGCAGCAGCAGATAATCGGTGTGATCGAGGCCGAATGCCACCTGGCCGAAAATATTCTGTTCGGCATCCTGTGGCCCGATGGTTTCAATCAGACGTCGAAATGTGGTGATGTAGCAGGCCGGGGCTGCGCAGGCGATGCGTTCGTCGAGGGCCATGATGTAGCTGGTCACAGTGCCACCTCCCGAACAGCCGGTAAAACCAATCCGCGCCGGATCAATCTCCGGACGACTGCACACGTAGTCCACGGCTCGCATGGCGTCATGCAGGTGATAGGTTGCGGTATTCCGCCCGACGAGGATCGAACCGATCCCCACCAGAAAATGCTCGGTTGTTGTACCCTCGTGTTCCGGGCCATGCTGTTCGTTCAGGATCTGCGAACGTTCCCCCTGACCGATCGGGTCGAAGCACAGTGCGGCCATGCCCAGCCGGACCATCTGCAGTGCGAATCGCTGATTGTAGTCGGCCGCCCTGGCGGCACGACTGTGACCGCTGGAGACCACCACAGCCGGCACCGGTCCCGTTGCTGCGGGCAGATACAGATTGGCAGTGATGCGGTGTCCCGGCTGGCTGTCAAAGATGACGCATTCAATTCGGTAACCATCGGCCTGAATTGTGCGAACGGTGCGGGCGTTGAGCGGTGTGCGCGCGGGTAATGGTCCCAATTGTTCGAGGAAGAACTGGCGGCGCGCGCGGACCCACTGCTGCACGTCAGCGGGTGTTTTGAGAGCGGCCGAGGCGAGATCTCGCTGATCACATTCGAGTCCAGCCTGTCGTTGCAGTTGCGGATACAGGGCCAGCGCCGCCACTTCATGGGGGCTCAGACACTGCAGCTCATCAGCAGCGGCCCGGGAGCCTGCAGGCAGGGACAGGGTCAACAGCAGCAGGGTGGCCAGAGATGACAGACGCAGCAACATGCGAAGCTCCAGAGCAGAACGGGCAGTCAGTGCCGTAAGGACCACAGGTTATACTCGAACATCGCCTGCGATCGCCACCGAGCTGGCGTGACCGAGATGGTCGCGATGCCATCACGTGTGTATGGGCCGTGGGGTGGACGCAGATGCGGCAGCGCGAGCATTGCTGCAGGCCGAGGACAAAAGTCGGCTGGGGTGTCAAACCGACTTCCTCCGGTTAAAAACGCAGTGTTTTTGGGGTGGAGGGCGCGTAAGTTGCCCGAGCTAAAGCCGAGGCTACGGTTTTTGTCCTCGGCGTTATTCCTGCCCGGCCAGATTCTGAAAAAAACGCGGGGACTGTTATTCAACCACACTCGAGTTGCCCCGCAGCCAACTGACTTTTTCCATGGCATCAGGAATGCCCGGGGCGACGGTGGCGAATTCCGGGTTGAATGTGTTGATGCGTCTGCCGTCACTGGCTGAAGCGCGCAAAAAAGCCCCCGGGGGATGCTGAATCCACCGGGGGCGGTACTGATTGGAGAGATTTCAGATACCGGGGCGTGGGCAGGAATGACGCGGGGGACAAAAGTCGTCCTGTGGCGTCAAAACGACTTCAATTCATTGAATAACGCCGTGTTTTTCGAGGGTTGGGCCGGGCAAGAATGCCCGGGCTACCTTTTTGTCCACGGTGTCAGGAATGCCCTAGCCACGGTTGGGGCGGACGGGGGCTGCCACCGGTATCAGTGGCCAGCCGGGGCTGAGCCGTCAACCTGCACAGCCTTGTAGCCACCGCGAGCCTTGAAGTACAGAATCAGCAGCAGATACAGAACCGCCATGGCCGCTGGTACAAAAGAGGTCAGCTTCAGGGCCTGACGACCACCATACAGCCCCGCTGCGTCCACCAGAGCCTTGTCTTCGGTGGCTGTTTTCGATGCTTCCGCCCACCAGCCAACCAGAGCTTCCGTGTTGGCGTCCGGCTTGCCGGACTTTGCTGCCAACTCCTGGGCTCGAGCCAGTTCCTTGCCGTTGTCACCAAGCACGCCCACCTTCGCTCCGTCCAGACCCTTCACCCTGAAGCCGAAAAATGCACTTTCGGTGGCTGCCTGGTAACGCTCATACACGGCCGCATTCTTCGCCAGCTCCTGCGAAGCATTGTAGTCCTGCTTGAAGCCGATGCCGGGACCACCCAGCAGTCCGGCTGACAGCATACCCACGCCACCGATGGCGCCGATCGTGATCGCACCACCCTTCGGAAACTGTTCGGACACCACCGCCAGCATCGTTGGCCACAGGAAGGTTTTTCCGGCGGCATACACAGTGGCAGCCACCACGCAGATCAGGCCTGATTCGGCCACGCCGAGCAGGTTCAGACCCACAAAGCCCAGAATGCCGCTGACACACAGCAGGCCCAGCGGAGAAATCCGGTGCACAATCGGACCAGCAAAGAATCGCAGGGCAAACATCAGTGCGGATGTGTACACAAACAGCAGCAGGCCCTTCTGAGGCGAAGCCATGATGTTGCCGGTGATTTTGGAAATCCACGAGTCCGTACCCAGCTCGACATATCCCACCATGGCATGGATCACCAGCAGCACCAGCATCAGCGGGGCAAACAGCTGGCCAACCATGCTGCCAAGGCTGACGCCCGCCGCACTGGCTTCGGATTTGGGGAACTTCTGACCCAGCAGCATGACGCCGTACAATACCACTGGCACCATGAACAGCGACATCTGAAACTGCCAGGTCACCGGCTTGGCTCCGTCCGGATTCATGAAGTAGGAGGCCAGTCCGCCGACAATCAGACCGCCCGGCCAACCGGCATGCAGGATATTCAGGTAATGGGTCTTGTTGTCCGGGAACAGCGTTGCCACGAGGGGATTCACCACGGCTTCGGCAATTCCGTTGCCGATGGCAAACAGGAACATACCCCAGAACAGACACTGGTAGGCAGCTTCCTTACCACCGGAAGCAAATGCCGCACCGGCCAGCAGCGTCAGCACGGCTGACACAAAGTGCGTCAGAAATGCCAGAAACATCAGGCGACCGTAGCCCAGAGTATCCGCGAGGAATGAACTGAGCAGAATGATGATGCCGAAGCCGGTCAGACCACCACCGGTGATCTGTCCCAGTTCCGTCATCGTGAAGCCGTACTGTTCGGCCCACTGGCCCAGAATGCCGCCGCGGATCGAGAATCCGACGCCGGCTGCAAGAATTGCCATAAAACCCGCCCACAACAGACGCTGAGCGTTTGGTGCGGCGGCAGGTGCTGGTACTGACATCGTGCTGATACCTCAATAACAGGTGGGGAAAAGGAGTGCACTTCAGGGAAGAAACTGAGATGGCCAGACGCTGAACGCCGGCCCGGCAGACCCACCATACTAGTGGTTTTTGTGCCCGCTTTTCAATCCGCACTGCTGGCCTTTTGGCGGGAAAGCGGGGGGAATCGAGCGATTTTTGTTGAAAACAGGGCTCAGTTTGTTCTCAGAGACCGGATCATGCCCGACGCTTTATGCAGGGTTTCCCGATATTCGTCCAGCGGATCCGAGTCCGCCACAATGCCTCCGCCCACTGGAAAATACAGCCAGCCGGCCTGCAGTGTGAACGTCCGGATGAGGATGCTGCTGTCAAAGTCACCGCCGGGGCCGTACGCAAACAGGCTGCCACAGTAGGCGCCCCGCACCGAGCGTTCCAGCTCGGCAATAATCTCCATCGCCCGGATCTTCGGCGCACCCGTGATCGAACCGCCGGGGAAACAGCCGGCCAGCAGGTCCCACACATCCCGCCCCGGGTGCAACTGGCCGACCACTGTGGACACCAGATGCAGCACCGTTTCAAAACGCTCGATTTCACAAAGCCCCGTGACCTGCACCGAACCGGGCTGGCAGGTTCGCGAAATATCATTCCGCAACAGGTCCACGATCATCACATTTTCCGCGCGGTCCTTTTCACTGGCAGAAAGCTCGTCGCCGGCAAACAGGTCGGCAATCGGAGATGTGTGGCGACGACGCGTTCCCTTGATGGGACGAGTTTCCACAAGTCCACTGCCTGAAACCTTGAGGAAGCGTTCAGGAGACGCACTGATGATGGCCGTGTCGTGGTACTGCAGCAGGCCACAGAACGGGGCCGGGTTCCGCCGGCGGACCTGCTGATACAAATCCACCGCCGTACCGGACCAGGGAGTCATCAGGCGCTGCGAAAGATTGGCCTGAAAAATGTCTCCCGCCCGAATGTACTCGATCACCCGCGCCACCGTCTGCAGGTATTCATCGCGGGTGAAATCCGAATAGATCTGCGATGTGGGTTCAATCTGATGCAGGCGACCGGAGGGCGGACGAGTTTCGCCGGCTGCGGTCGATACGGTGTGCGTGGTGGCGGAGTGCTGCAACCGTGTCATGATCCAGGCGAGGCGATCTGCGACCGGTGGGTTCAGAGTGGTGTCGTCAGGCAGTTCGAGGATGCAGGCCTGTACGGAGTGCTGCAGGTGGTCCCAGACGATGGCCCAGTCGAACAGTCCGGCCAGCAGAGCTGGCGTGGCGGTGTCATTGACTGTGGGACTGGGCAGTTCTTCGAAGGCCTGCCCCAGTTCGTAGCTGAGCAGTCCGGCGATGCCGCCGCAGAAGGGCGGGGCGGATGGGGGCAGGGTCACGGTGGACAGCAGTTGCTGCCAGTGTCTCAGCAGAGCAAATGGCCGGTCGCCGTGGCGCACGGTATCCACGCGGCAGACGGCACGCGGAGCTGCTGTCAGGAAACTGTAGCGAGCGTCCCGCTGACGATGTCGCGCAGCACTGTCCAGCAGCAGCAGGAATGGTTCCCCGGCAAAGCAGGGCAGGGCGTGGGCAACCTGCAGGTCCGGATCCAGAGGCAGAATTCGCAAGTTCACGGGAGCAGCTGACCTGAGCGGAGGACGGGAAACGCGAGGGACTGACTGAGGGATTGTAGCCGCGGGGCTGGAAAATTCTTCCCGGTCCGTTTTGTGGAAGTCTGCTTTCGGGGGCGATGGCCGGCGTCTACACTGCGGAAGCGGTTGCGGGCAGGATCACCGAACTGCTCCAACGGGGTATTCATTGACTATTCTGGGCAGGGACGGTCAGGGCATGGCAAAACGACTGTTTGACATTGTGGCTGCGGCCGTGGGGTTACTGCTGCTGACGCCGGTGTTCGCAGTCGCTGCCTGCAGCGTTTACGCGGCGGATCCGGGGCCTGTGCTGTACCGAGCTCGGCGGTGCGGTGTGGGCGGTCGACTTTTCACGATGTTCAAGTTTCGCACCATGCGGGTGGCTCCGCAGCAGGGCAGTGTGATCACGGCCCATCGGGATTCGCGAGTGTTTTTTGCGGGGCGAGTCCTGCGGGCATTGAAAATCGATGAACTGCCGCAGCTCTGGAACGTGCTGCTGGGCGACATGTCGATTGTCGGACCGCGTCCGGAAGATCCGTCGATTGTGGAACAGCACTATGGTCCGCTGGGCATGGAAACGCTGCTGGTACCACCAGGACTGAGCAGTCCCGGCAGCCTGTACTATTATACTCACGGTGAGCAGCATGTCAGTGCCGAGGATCCGGTGCGTGCGTATGTGCAGGGGCTGCTGCCGATCAAGCTGGCGCTGGATCTGCTGTATGTGCGTCGGCACAGTCTGGTCGGTGATCTGGGTGTGATCGTGCGGACGGCCGTTGTGATAGCGATGATTGCCGCCGGCCGTCGCCGTTTCGCGGACCCGGCCGACCTGCCCGCCGCACGACAGCTTTTGGCCGGTCAGATCGAAGATTTTGTTCGCAGGTAGTGGTCAGTGGTCAGTGGTCAGTGGTCAGTGGTCAGTGGTCAGTGGGCAGTGGGCAGTGGGCACGGACGGGGAGCCGTTTTCTGTGAGCGTGAAGTGGAACCGAACAGGGAGTGTTGGGAGAGTGTTTTTTCGCCGCGGAAGAACGCGGAAAATCGCGGAAGTGATGGCGGGGGGAGTTTTCAACCACGAATGACACGAATCACACGAATGAGGGTGAAGGTGGCTTGGGGGATTTGAAGTTCGAAAGACGCGAAAAGTTTTCAGTTTTCAGTGGTCAGTGGTCAGTGGTCAGTGGTCAGTGGTCAGTGGTCAGTGGTCGGTGGTCGGGGGTCAGTGGTCAGCGGTCGGTG
>CAITYU010000460.1 GCA_903896675.1 uncultured Planctomycetaceae bacterium | reverse complement strand
GCCCTCGACAGCCTCGCCACACTCAGACACATGGGTTATCAGAAAGCCCTCGTGGCGGTCGCCACCGGCATGGGCAAAACCATGCTCGCCGCACTCGATGCCCGCCAGCTCGGACAGCAGCTTGGACGACGACCCACCATCCTCGTCGTCGCACACCGCGCCCAGATCCTCGCTCAGGCCGAAGCCGCACTCGCCGCCGTCCTCGATCCGGAATTCGGACCCGCTGAAACCACGTGGTACCTCGCCGATCGCAGCGAACTGCACGGCACACTCGTCATCGCCTCCATCCAGAAACTGACCCGCCCGGCCGGACTTCAGTTGCTGGAATCCCGACACTTCGACTACGCCATCATCGACGAAGTCCATCACGCTCACGCCCCCACCTGGCGCCGCATGCTCACCCGACTGCAGGCCCGCTTCACGCTCGGACTGACCGCCACACCCGAACGCAGTGATGGCATCGATGTTGCCAGCCTGTTTGATGATAACCTCGCCTGCCACGCCTCCATCGCTGATGGGATTGCCGAAGAGGCCCTCGTCCCCTTCCACTACGTCGGCATTCGCGATACCGTCAACTTCCAGAATATTCCCTGGCGCAATGGACGCTTCGACCCCACACTGCTCGAACACGAAGTCTCACAAAGCCCCCGCATGGAACGACTGTGGCAGGCCATGCAGCAGCATCCCGCCGCACGCACCATCGTGTTCTGCGTGTCGCAACGACATGCTGTGTTCACGCGTGACTGGTTAAGACAGCGAGGCATCACAGCGGCAGCGGTCTTCGCCGGCCACCAGACCGATTCCCTCAGCCAGTCACTCGCCGATCTCCGCTCCGGTCGCCTGCAATGCCTGTGTGCCGTCGATCTGTTCAACGAAGGGCTGGACCTGCCGGCCGTGGATCGCATCATCATGCTGCGACCAACCGAATCGAAAGTCCTGTTTCTGCAGCAGCTGGGACGCGGACTGCGAGCGTCCGTGGGCAAAACTCGACTGCTGGTACTGGACTTTGTCGGCAACCACAAAGTATTCGCCCATCGACTGCTGCACCTGCTGGCACTGGGCTCGGAAAACGGCTCGTGGCAGCAGCTGCGCAAAGTACTGGACGGACAACCGGCACAACTGCCTCCCGGCTGTCTGCTGGACCTTGACCTGCAGGTGCGTGATGTCCTGCAGGAGCTGCTGCCGACGGGCGCAGTGGCGGCGGTGGAAGCCTATCGTCGTCTGCGAGACGAACTGCAGCGCCGCCCGACCGCTGCGGAAATTGTCAGACAGGGGTATCGGCCTCGAGTCCTTGCCGCTGGCAGCGGCCACTGGTTCGAATTTGTCCGCAGCGAAGGTGACCTGACGGAAACACAACAGGCCTGCGTGAACCAGCACGCCGACTGGTTCCGCATGCTGGAAACCACCGCACTCAACCGCTCGTGGAAAATGGTGGTGCTGCAGGTGCTGCTGGATCGCGGAGCTCTCCTCGGCGGACTGCCGATCCGTCAGCTCAGTCTGGCCTGTCGCCATTTTCTGCTGCAGCACCGGGCACTGCGAGGCGACTTGACGGG
>CAITYU010000459.1 GCA_903896675.1 uncultured Planctomycetaceae bacterium | reverse complement strand
CGAACCACTGTGGCAGACCGCAGCATCTACTGCCAAAGTTCAACTGCGAACAACTCGACTGACAGTCTTCAACTGGCGAAAGCCACTGGTTCTGACCATCCACCCACGATTCTGCGACTCGCTGCTGCAGGTCACAGTCTCACCGCTGATGACCGTCGATCAATTGCTGGAAACACTGATTCATCTGCTCAGAATGCCCGGCAGTAAAGTCTTCGAAGAAGACAACTGCGTCGTCAAACTGTCGTGGTCGCTCAAGTACAATAACGAACCCGCACTGCTGGATACTCCGCTGCAGAAACTGAAGATTCAGCCGGATACGGCGATCGAGGTGGATGCCAGAGTCCTGATGCGGGACCAGCACCGGCAAAAAGAGCACTCACACGACGTCATCTACTGCGCCGATGGCACGTGGCAGGCCCGCAGCCGCAGCGATCGCTTCAACACCGCCGAAGAAAAATTTCGCACCCTGATGAGCCATGCCTGCGAGGCCAGTCTGCAACGCATCCGATCCGGCCAGTAACGCACCGGCAACCCCATTGTGCCCGTGATCATTCGTGTTCACAGGTGCCGAAAAATCACCCGCGACACGCCCCCAACAGCCAATCCGCAGTTCCCCCCGTGGCTACAAGCCGTCGGCAATTCAAACCCCGCCCGCCCACTAAAAACCGCCCACTGAAAACCGCCCACTGAAAACCGCCCACTGAAAACCGCCCACTGAAAACTGAGACCTGAGAACTGAACACTGAAAACTGAACACTGAAAACTGAAAACTGAAAACCGCCGCTCAGGTCCCAGCCACACCAAAACGCGATTCAATGCAACTTAAAATGCTCTGCAGATGCGGTTCCGCGACACGGTAATAAACCTTCCGACCATCCTTGCTGCTGCCCAGAAATCCACAACGCTGCATCAAACGCAAATGCTCAGATGCCATCGCACTCGGGATTTCACACGCCGCTGCCAAATCACCCACCGTGTACTGTCCCTGCAATAACATCTGCACCATCCGCAGACGATGCGGATGCGCCAGCGTCCGCAAACACTCGGCCGCCTGTGCCAGGGCTTCCATATCCGTCAATCGCAACACCGCACTGCCCACAACTCCCCCCCCCACTCCACTGCCAACTGAATCTCAAAAAACACACAGATTTCTGGCAAATTCGACTTCCAATATATCGACAGGTGACGACATGTCAATTAAATTCAGGAGACGTTTTTCCTCATTTCAGGCTGTACTCATCTGCTTCCGACATTCCAGCCACGCGTTTTCCACGTCAAAACCTCGCCCTCACACACCTCTTTGACGTATGCTTCATACCACCGTTGGCCGCTTCCGCACACTCCTTCACCCACACGCAGCTTCGTATGCCATTCCAACTGCCCGCACATCAGACGCTCAGTGACTGGCTGCAGTTCCTGTCGGGCCTGTCAACTCCGATCATCATCGGCTTCGCGGTCTTCCACCTGCTGTTCTTCGGGTGGTTGCGCGCCTGGTGTCGTCGCGATCTGCGCATGCTGGCTGACACGCTTGATCAATACACGCGTGGTCTGCATCATCGCAGTGTGCTCGACAGATCCACTTCACTGCATGCGCAGATCGAAGCCTTCGTTCACGACGTCCACGATGTGCTGGCCGACCCATCCCGTGCCACCGACCGTCGACTTTGCCTCGAACGCATGCAGATTCTCGATGAACGTCGGCCCTACCTCGATTCACTCAGCTTCGACACCGCCGTGAATACCGCGCGCACCATGATCGAAGCTTATCCGCTTTCCGGAGTCCTCGGAACGGTACTGGCCATTGGATCCGCGCTGCAGGCCGACGCAGCGCTTCAGGCAACTTCCGGCGTAAACCTCGTGATGGAACGCTTTGGAGATTCCATCTGGTCCACATTCGCCGGACTGCTCTCGGCCGTCGTCCTGATGTTCGTCAGCAGTTTGTCGGAAGTGCGTTTTGCGGGATTGTCCGAGTCGCGGCGACGAGTGCGTGACATGGCGTCGCGTGCCAAGCGCGAGCTGGGGCTGGCGGTGCGGCCGCAGGAGCTTTCGGCATCATGATCAGTCGCCGTCGCCTCTCACTGCAGCTCACACCGCTCCTCGACCTGCTGCTGATTGTGATGTTCTCGCAGTACATCGAGAATCGCAGTCGCTCCGCGCTGGCCGCTCAGGAACTGCAGGCCGAGCGGGACACCATGCAGGCGGAACTTGCCAGCCAAAAGCAGCGAATGGACAGCCTCAAAGCCACCTATGATTCGCGCTATCAAAGCCTGCTGCAGCAACACAGCGATGCGGGCAGCCTGCTCGCCCACGCTCTCAATCTGCCTCGCGCAGCTCTCGATGAAGTGCTCAGACTGCGCGATCGTGACCAGGCTGCAGATGCCGATCGTCTGGAACAGGCCGTAACACGGCTCAGGACGGAACTGGATCGCAGTGGGGAAGATGTCTTTCGGTTTTTCATCAGGGTTGATGAAATGCAGAAGCACGTCACTATGTGGGAAATTCACCTGCAGGAAAACGGCAAGTGTCTGCTGCAGGATGGCAGTCGGTCGGCGCTGCTGGATTTTGCCAGCGATATCGAACTGGCACAAAAGTTGTTCGAAGCTTCCAAATCGTTTGCAGATCCGCACAGTCTGGTGCTGATGCTGGTCACATGGGGTGATGCTCAACTGGGTGATCAGCAGAAAACCCGCAAAGCCGTGGCTGAACTCAAACTGAAACTGGAACGTGATGCCTCTGGCCGACATCTGTATGATTACGTCATTCTCGGATTTCGTCCGGCCGGCCCGGTTATCTCGCCAGTTGCCTCACCGCGTTAGTCATTCTCAGACCTGTTCCTTGGGGATCCTGCTTATGAGCTCCAGTCCGAACCGGATGCCCGGCCTGAAACTGCTGCGGATGATTCGTACTTCATCAGGATTTGGTGTTGGTGCTGGAGCACTCCTGATCGGTGTTGCTCTGTTTCTGTTGTTTCGCGGTTTTGGCCCTGGCCCCGGAGCTGGAACAGGAACCGGCGAAACAGCGACAGCCAAATCCGACGAGGGAATTCCCACGTCTGTTCGGCCTGACGACAGCCACGATTCACGACCGTCGGTTGCGGTCAGCGAACGCAGTCTGACCGAATCCGATGCCCGTGCACCGAATGACCTGACAGCTGATGAACGTCGAGCCATCAGCAGTGGCATCCTGACTGTACTGATTGACGAACGCAAATTCCTGATTCAGATCGCCGATACACCGACACCTGTGTATCGCAGTACAATTCTCAATCGGATTCCCGAACTCGTGGGGCGGTGCAGTGGAGATTCCAACGGGATTCGTATGATTATTCGGCGACGTGAGACCGCACGGCCGTCGGCGGAAGCCGATCTGCGGCGTGAACTGGAAAGGCTGCAGATCTCCAGCGATGCGATTCTGATGCCCGAGGAAATTATCCCCTGACCAGCGGATCCCGAACTTGACTCTGCCCCATTCTGAATTCGCTGAACGACGCCGTCGCACAGGATTTGCCACTGTGGTGCTGTTGGCTGCAGGCGTCTTTGGCCTGCTGTTTGCCGAGCCCGGTTCCGTCTGGCCGGCCGCCTGCCTGCGAATTGGCATAGTGCTCGCCGCGCTTTGGACCTGCTTCCCGACTCGCACCCGTCCGGCCGCGTGGGCTTTTCTGCGTCCCGAGCGAATGTTTGTGCTGGCCCTGATCCTGTGGTTTCTGCCCAGACTGAAACCCTTACTGCCAGCGATCGCAGTCGTCCTGCTGCTGTTGTGGTTTCTGCGTCCCCGTCGTCGCCGCTGATCCCACAGCCGCCACATCCGTGGCTCACAGAACTCCCTCCACCCACGTCTCGCCAACTCCCTCGCTCGCTCCCAAACCCACTAAAGCGCGATACACATTCGAGTGATTCGTGTACTTCGTGGTTCCCCGGCCTCACATACGCTCTCTGGCAGTCAGGGCGTGTGACTGCGTCGGGGAAACAGAGCTGAATCGTGGCCGGGCAGGAATGCCTTATCATTACCCACGAAACCAAGCGCCCCTGGATCGCGTGTTTGGTTTATGTTCTGCCTGCGGATGCGATTCAGGCCTGAAGGGCCGTTTTCCGGTAGCCCAGGGCGCAGCCCTGGGTCTGGAGCACCCCCAAAAATTGTGTTTAGGCCTGAAGGGCCGATTTCAAGGCGTGTGTTGTTTTCGCGTTCATGCACGAGGTTTCCAGGT
>CAITYU010000458.1 GCA_903896675.1 uncultured Planctomycetaceae bacterium | reverse complement strand
GGCGGCGCTGGCTGCGTAGCCACATCCACGGGCATGTCTGCCGTGCATTGTGCCATGGCCCTGTTTTCCCCAGGCGACCATATCATCGCTCCTGCCGACCTGTACGGCGGCACATTCCGACTGTTTGAACGATTCCTGAAGGAGAAAGGTCTCAGCTTTACCTTTGTGGACATGACGATACTGGACCACGTGCACTCTGCCTTCACCCCACAAACCCGCGCCGTCTGGATTGAAACTCCCAGTAATCCCCTGCTCAAGGTGATTGACATCGGCGCTGTGGCCGGTCTCGCCAGAGCCCGCAACTGTCTCTCAATCTGCGACAACACGTTTTTGTCTCCCTACCTGCAGCGGCCCCTCGAGTTCGGTGTGGACATTGTCGTGCACTCCACCACCAAGTACATCAATGGACACTCCGACGTCGTTGGCGGCTGCGTCGTCTCAAAGTCCGTCGAACATGCGAAGCAGATCGCCTGGACCTGCAATGCCCTTGGCCTCGCCTGCTCACCCTTCGACGCATGGCTGGTACTGCGCGGACTGAAAACGCTCAGCGTTCGCATGGACGCACAGCAGGCCACTGCCCTGAAAATTGCTCGCTTCCTTGAACAGCATCCGCTGGTTGAAAAAGTCTATTACCCCGGCCTCGAATCCCACCCTCAGTACCAGCTCGCAAAAATTCAGCAGCGCGGGCCCGGAGCTATGCTGGCCTTCGATGTCCGTGACGGTCGACCGGTGGCCGAACAGGTCTGCATGCGCACGCATCTGTTCGACGTCGCCGAATCGCTGGGCGGCATCGAATCACTGATTTCCTTCCCCCACCACCATGAGCCATGCGTCAATGACACCCGCAGCACGGGCCGCGGCCGGCATCACCGAGAAAACAGTGCGGATCTCAGTCGGCCTGGAACACTCCGATGACCTGATTGCAGACCTGAAGCAGGCCCTGCACAGTTAACCGCTGCCGACACCAGTCGGCAGCAGCGAACACACAACTCCTGCTACCCTTCGTCTGCACCCCCAGCCTCCGCTGCTGCGTCCTCAGACTCCACCAGCGACTGCTGAGCCAGTATCCCGCGAAGTTTCAGCCGCAGTGTCGGACGACTGAGCCCCAGCAGATCGGCAGCACGTGACTGCAGGCCCCCGGCCAGATTCATCGCATGCAGAATCACCAGTCGATCAAACCGCTGAATGATCCGCCGATAGCCGTCGCCATCTCCCTCCTCCAGCACCTGTGCAGCAAACTGTCCCAGAGCCGGCCAGTCCTCCGCCACGGTCGGTGCACCCGCTCCCGTGGGAACTGACTCATCGGCATCTGAGCGCAGCTCCAGTGCAAAATGCTCCGGCAGCAGGGACGCCCCGGTGGAAATCACCAGCGCATCGCGGAGTGCCCCCTCCAGTTCCCGGATGTTGCCCGGCCAGCGATATGACTGCAGCTTCTCAAGGGCCTCAGGCGAAATTGATGAGGCCGCCGTGCCCAGCTGCTGGTTGAACCGGAACATCAGATAATGCGCCAGCTCCGGAATATCCTCCACTCGCTCCCGCAAAGGCGGTACCTGAATCATCACGTCGCGCAGCCGGTAATACAGGTCCTGACGAAAACTGCCATCCGCCAGCTGCGATTCCAGATTGCGATTCGAAGAAGCCAGAATCCGCACATCCACACGCAGCGACTCAACACCACCCAGACGCTGAAATTCGCCATCCTGCAGCACACGCAGCAGTTTTGCCTGAGTCCCCCTGGGAAGATCGGCCACATCCTCCAGATACAAAGTTCCCCGATGGCACTGCTCCAATCGACCAATCCGCCGATGCTCAGCACCCGCGAATGCCCCCTTCTCATGTCCAAACAACTCACTCTCCAGCAGCACCTCACTCACCGCCGAACAGTTCATCCGCACAAATGGTAACTGAGCCCGACGACTGTGCTGATAGACCGCACGGGCAATCAGGTCCTTGCCAGTGCCACTCTCACCCACAATCAGCACATTCACATCCTGCGGAGCCACCCGG
>CAITYU010000457.1 GCA_903896675.1 uncultured Planctomycetaceae bacterium | reverse complement strand
GTTTTTCAGCATTCATGAAAGCGGAGAGACAGGGATTCGAACCCTGGGTACCCGTAAGGGCACTCCGGTTTTCAAGACCGGTGCAATCGGCCGCTCTGCCATCTCTCCGGGGTGGATGCTACGCCCCCAAGCCCGGATTGTCAACGAGTTTCCAGTTGGGAGGAATCCGATTGTGGCGGTCCGGGAAAGCTCCCTCGCATTTCCGGACACCCACCGCGTTCACAAATGCCCAGCCCCGCCCGCCCCGCCCCAACGATCAACCACTGCTGACCTGCACACCACTCTTCAGAATCCCCTGCACAACCTCGCCATAGATGTCCGTCAATCGGAATTGACGCCCCTGAAAACGAAACGTCAGTCGCTCATGGTCAATCCCCAACTGATGCAGAATCGTCGCCTGCAGGTCATGCACATGCACTCCCCGCTCCGCGACATTGATCCCCAGATCATCCGACGCACCCCAGCTCAAACCCTCACGAACTCCACCACCCGCCAGCCAGACCGTAAACGCATACGGATGATGATCCCGCCCCCAGCGAGGTCGGTTGTTGATGTCGCCCTGAATAAACGGAGTCCGGCCAAACTCCCCTCCCCAGATCACCAGCGTCTCGTCCAGCAGGCCCCGCTGCTCAAGGTCACGCACCAGCGCCGCACTCGGCTGATCCGTGTCACGACACTGATTGTAAAGCTCCGTCGTCAGCGAATTGTGCTGATCCCAGCCCGCATGCATCAACTGCACAAATCGAGTACCACGCTCCACCAGTCGCCGCGCCAGCAGACAGTTATGCGCAAATGTGCCCGGCTCCGTCACACCCGGACCGTACATCTCCAGAGTCTCACGCGTTTCACCAGACAAATCCGTCAGCTCAGGCACACTGGACTGCATCCGAAACGCCATCTCATACTGCGCGATCCTCGCGCCAATCTCGGGATCACCATACTGCTGCTGATTCAGCTCGTTCACCGCCGCCACATCGTCCAGCCACTCACGCCGCATCTGCCGGGAAATCCCCGGCGGATTTGACAGATACAACACCGGGTCTCCTGCCGCACGAAACTTCACTCCCTGAAACCGCGACGACAGAAATCCACTGCCCCAGTAAAAGTCGTAGAAAATCTGGCCGCAGGACGTGTTCCTGGTGATCGACGTCATCACCACAAAACCCGGCAAACTTTCTGTCTCTGACCCTAAACCATACGTCAGCCACGCTCCCAGAGTCGGTCGTCCGGGCAACTGCGATCCACTCAGCAGAAACTGGATCGCCGGCGCATGATTGACCGCCTCCGTATGCATGCTGTGCACAAAACACAAGCGATCCGCTATCCCTGCCGTAAAGGGCAGAAAATCACTGACCCACGCGCCACTCTCACCACGCTGCCGAAACGGCTCCACCGGCGCCAGCATCAGTTTGCCGTCCGCCTGCCCCGTCATCGTGCTGAACCGCTTGCCGTCCGCATACCCCGATGGCAGTGGCTGCCCATGCAGCTCACGCAATCGCGGCTTCCAGTCAAACAGATCGACATGCGTCGGAGCACCGTTCTGAAACAGATAGATCACTCGCTTCGCCCGCGGCGCCAGATGCGGCAATCCAGGCAGGCCGGCCAGCGCCGCATCACCCGCCACCGCACTGTCCCGCCCCAGCAGCGATGCCAGCGCAGCCACGCCGACTCCCGTGGATGCGCGACCAAAAAACTCACGCCGGACAAGCTGCCGCTGACTCTCTGCAATCGGATGCATCACACCACCTCCCGTGACAAATCACAATTCACTGCTTCGTCAGAGCTTCATCCAGATTCAAAACCGCCAGACAGACGGCCGTCCACGCCGCATGTTCGTCCGTCGCCAGCTGCTGCGAACGTGGCGATTCACCCACACTCAACAGCGCTGTCGCCGCCACTGCATCCTGCCTGTATCCACTCCGGGAACGCTGCAGAGTCCCCAGCAGAATTTCACGCTCCGCAGCCAGTGGCTGCCGACACAGCACCCGCTGATACACTCGCCCCAGTCGCTCCGCATCACCATCACCACCACCCTCCAGCAACACTCGCTCCGCCAGAACTCGCGCCGCCTCCACCCACGCCGTGTCATTGCTGGTCAGCAACGCATGCAGCGGCGTATTCGTCCGCACAGCACTGACCGTACACGTCTGCCGACTGGCCGTGTCAAAGAACATCGTCGGCCCGATAATCCGACGCCAGAACACATACAGACTGCGGCGATACAACGCCTCACCGTGATCCTGCACATACTTCCGATTGCCAAACGTCGCCTCTTCCCACACTCCCGCAGGCTGATACACATTCACTGCCGGACCACCGCGCTGCCCCGACAACAAACCACTGACTGCCAGCGCCTGATCACGCAGCATCCAGGACGGCAGCCGATACCGCGGTGCTCGCCCCAGCAGCCGATTTTCCGGGTCCCGCTCCAGCAGCTCCGGTGTCACCACGGAACTCTGACGATACACCTGACTGGTCACCAGCAGCCGCATCAGTCGCTTTACGTCCCAGCCACTGTCACGAAACTCCACCGCCAGCCAGTTCAACAGCTCAGGATGCAGCGGCACCTCCGCCTGCACCCCGAAATCATTCGCCGTCTTCACCAGCCCCACCCCAAACAACTGCTGCCAGAACCTGTTCACCGTCACTCGCGCTGTCAGCGGATTCTGTTCCGACATCAGCCAGCCAGCCAGATCAAGACGATTCAACGGCTGCTGCGACATGACCTGCGGCAGACTGGCCGGAACAGCGGCCTGCACCGCGGCCCCCGGATTGGTGTACAAACCTCGCTGCAGCATAAAGGTCTCTCGACGCTGCGGCTGATCCTCCATCACCATCACCTTCGCAAGTCCATTCCTGACTGCTGTCAGACGATCCTCAGCCGCTTTCCGCTGCTGCACCAACTGCTGCCAGACAGCATCCTCGGCCTGCTGAGCCTGTTTCAACAGCAGCATCTGAGCCTCAGTACGCTGCTCAGCAACCGCCTCCAGTGCCTGCTGCAACTCGGCAGTCCGCTGCAGCTCAGGCCCGACACCTGCCACCGCCGACGTGGACAGCCGAAATCGACCCAGATTATGACTGATATGCGGTGAATCATGCCGCAGCCGAACCAGCAACTGGTCGCCGGGCTGCACCTGCACAACCTCTGCCAGACGAAACACCGCCGCATGATCCCGATTGATCGGCCGGCCTTCGTACACCGCCCAGCCCGTCTGCGAATCTCCGTCAAATGCCGTCGCAACCCGCAGATTACCCTGCTCGTAAGTGGCCACCGCACTGCCAATTTTCAACATCTGCTCCACATCGCCGCGGCGCAGCACCATCTGCACCTCAGTCAGCACAAAGTTGCCACTGTCCGATCGGGCCAGACCGCCCTGAGTATGACTGGGATGCCGCAGAGCATCCAGTCGGACCGCCGCCAGCGGACCTTCCGGCAACGCCCCCGCAACCTGATATACATCATTGGCCGGATTCACACCGCTGGCGAACACCACACCACCATCTTCCACTGTCAACTGCTGCCGCTCCGCCCGCACCTCCGTCGGCTGTAACGACCGCCAGACACTGCCCTGCCCCGCCTGCCGCCTGATCCATTCCGGCAACAACTCCACCAGCTCGGCCGCACGCTGATTCTGCAGTCGACCGAATTCAGAAATTGCCGCCTCAGCTTCAGTCAGCTCAACACGCTGCTGAGCCGAAGGCACGGACAGCACCGGAGCCGTCTGGCCACTGCCACCACCACCATTCACCGGGGTCTGATTGAAAATGGCGAACAGCGAGTAATAGTCACGCTGCGTCAGCGTATCAAATTTGTGATCATGACAACGGCAGCAGTTCAGCGTCAGCCCCAGCCACAGCGTACCCATCGTCTCTGTCATGTCCATCACATAATCAACCCGATTCTCCTCAGCAATCCGCCCGCCTTCTCCATTGATCATGTGATTGCGACAGAATCCCGTTGCCAGCCGCTGCTCGTCCGTCGCCTGCGGCAGCAAATCACCAGCCAATTGCCACGTTGTGAACTGATCCCATGACAGATTACGATTGAAAGCATCCACGACCCAGTCACGCCACGGCCACATCGTGCGATCAGAATCGCCCTGATAGCCGTTCGAATCCGCATAACGGGCTGCATCCAGCCACTCCCACGCCATGCGTTCACCATACGCCGGTGAAGCCAGCAGACGGTCCACCACTTTCTCCCACGCATCCGCCGCCGGATCCTGCACGAAAGCCACCACATCTGACGGTGCCGGAGGCAGCCCCGTCAGATCCAGCGTCACTCGCCGAATCAGAACCTCCCGCGATGCCTCAGCAGACGGGCTTAACCCGACCTCCTGCAACCGCTGCTGCACAAACGCGTCGACAGGGTTGCGAATGGGAGCGTGTGGCCGAACCGCCGGCTGCGGCACCGGTGGCCGCTGCAGCGGCTCCCACGACCAGTGCAGCCCCCACTTCGCCCCCTGATCAATCCAGCGTCCCAGCAGTTCCCGCTGAGCCTGCGTCAACTGACGACCGGAATCCGGTGGCGGCATCACGATATCCGGATCCGTCGCCGTAATCCGCTGAAATAATCGGCTGTCGGCCCGACTGCCGGGCTCGATCGATTTCAACGCCAGTTGATGCTCATGCAGCGCCAGGTCCCCCTGCCGCTGTGCAGCATCGGGACCGTGACAGTGAAAACAGTTTTCCGACAGCAGCGGGCGGATGTCGCGATTGAAATCAATCGCATCCTGAGCATCTGCGACCGAGCGAACAGTCAGCAGCCCACAGACGAAAATGCCGAAAAGCCTGATCCGACAAGCGATCGCAGTCATGGCCGGTCCGGAGGGAAAACACTGGGTGGGACAGAAAACGCAGACGCTGTATCATACGAACCAGACAGTCGGCGACGGGAGCAGGGAATCCGGAATCCGCCGGGATTCCCGCAGTAAGCCAGCTTCCGCCGGTCATCAGACTCGCACTTCTGTACTGCCCTGCGGCAGTGCAAAACATACTGTCACCTTGCCGTCACCCGCATGCCACCGGCCGCCGACCAGTTGAGTCGCAGTGGTGGCAGGCTCCAGTTCCAGTGGCTGCCCCTGATGCACAATCGTCGGACTTTCACCTGCATCCACCGCAGCCCGCGGCAGCGTCAGCGTGAAATCAGGACAGGCAAACGGTGCCTGCAATGTCCAGAGCCGGCCCTCTCGCCGAATAGCCGTCAGCTCCTTCGCTGCCCAGTACCGCGCAATTTCACTCAGCTTCATCCACACAGTTCGATCCGCATACTTCCCGCTGATCGACGTCACCACGCGCTGAAATGCCCGGAACCCCGCCTTCGTACCGTTGCAGTACATCCCCGGCCAGTGACACAGAAACAACGCCGGCTGTCCGCGTTCAATCAGGTGCACCACGCGTCCGCCGGATGCATCAGCCAGCGCATAACGATCCGGCTCCGGAAGCACATCGCCTTCCCAGCCACCAAACCAGTCACCGGTTCCCGCCGGAATGTTGACGGTCAGATTCAAGCCGTCCGTGCCCAGTCCCGTCACATGCTCAACCACCGGTTCCGTGCTGGCGTCACCGTCCACGACATACTTGAAAAAATGCGGAATCGGTGCTCGAAATACGTCACGCACGGCCTGCTGCACCGCCAGTGACAGCTCAGGCTTCACGCGATTGCCAAAACCGCCCGGCGTTGTAACACCCTCACACGGCAGGCCACAGTTCCGCAGAATGCGCAGGGCATAAGCCAGATACTCCGCCAGCTGATCGGCGCTCTGTGCCTGCTGCGGGTAAGAATTCTCCATCGTCGCCGGACTGATCTCTTCAAGAGGTCGCCCGGTCTGCAGGTCAATGACTCGAGTGTGCGTGATCATTTCCGGATGCACATCCCAGTTCGGCAGCAGCAGCGTGCGGATCAGTTCAAGACTGGCCTGCAGCGATTTGCGGGACCACCCCGGCAGCTCACGATCCAGCCAGCCCACACAGGCCGGATATGGCACCACGCTGTACTTCCCCTTCACTCCCTGCTGAGCACACCATTCGCCGAATTCACGAACAAAGGCATCGGGTATCTCCCGCGGGTACGTGTGCCACGGTTTCTGATAGGCCGGTCGATCCGGATAACAGGCCTGAAACTGCGGCATGCAGAAATGCCCCATGTTCACGAGGCACGTCGAATCATCGATGATGAAACTGACCGGGATCCGTCGACGCGGGAATTCGACCTTCGCCGCCGCATCCTGCACTGGTCGCTGACCACGCAGATCATCAGCCTGCACCGCGAGGCGGCCGGCTGCTGCCAGAGCCAAACCACTGGCCAGAAACGCTCGTCGTTGATGCACCGGCATAAAGGTCTCCATGATGGACAGGACTGCGGGAACGCGGCTGCCCGCAGAATTTCAGATTTCCGCTCAGAACACAACCGCTTCGTCAGGGTCGCCAGCAGACAGAGACCATCATCCAGGCGGTCGAATTCAGCCGACCAGAATGGCAAACAGGCAGGTTGGGGCAGAAACTGCGGGCACTCCTGCTGAAAGCTGATATTTCTGCAAAAGCACCGCGATTTTTCGTTGCCTGCCCCACTCGTACGGCAGCAGGATAGCAGCCGTCGGCAGAATTTCGAAACTTTCAGGCGAATTGCAGGCTGCTCGCTGTCGGGATTTCGAGGTTGTTCCGGCCTGTACGCTGGTGATCAGCCCCGGCGACTGTACACTTGTGGCCAGCACGTTTCTCCCCGCCTGCTGCATCGCGCCCCAGCGAGTCCACGTCGATGACATCCGTCCCCGTTGTGCAATATGCTTCACGCACAGATGTGGGGATGCGTCGCGCCGCGAACCAGGACAATCTCGCCGTTCGCATGTGCACGGACTTCGAAGAATGGAGCCGCTGCGGTCACCTGTTCGCCGTGGCGGACGGCATGGGCGGACATGCGGTCGGGGACCTGGCCAGTCGCATCACCGTCAGTACCCTGCCCCTGGCGTACTACAAGCAGGAAGCCACTGATGTGGACATTCGGCTGCGGCAGGCGATCATTGCTGCCAACAAGGCCATCAACGACAAGTCGCGTGAAAACCGTGAATTCGAAGGCATGGGAACCACCTGCAGCGTGCTCAGCCTGTCAGAAGCCGGCGCGATGATCGGACATGTCGGGGACAGTCGCGTCTACCGCGTCAGAAAAGGTCGAATTGAACAACTGACCTTCGACCACAGCCTGCAGTGGGAAATGATTCGTCTGGGTCGGGCCACGGCGGAAAATGTCGAACTGTATCATCCGCGAAATGTCATTACTCGCTGCCTCGGCCCGGATCTCGCCGTGCAGGTTGACGTCGAAGGACCGTTTTCGGTTGAGCCAGGTGACGTGTTCATGCTGTGCAGTGACGGTCTGACCAATCATGTCAACGATGAAGAACTCGGAGTCATTCTGTCGGGACTGCCCCCGGAAAAATCCTCGCGACTGCTGATCGACCTCGCCAACTGCCGTGGCGGTTCTGACAATTCCACGGTCATCGTTGTCCACATTGAAAGTTACCCCGCCCTTGCGGTTCGCCCTCCGGATTCCTCGCCACTGCCCCCCGCCGCGGCCGCAGTACCGTCAGGTGGTTTTCCTGTCACTCTGATGCTGCTGGTCGCCCTGATCAGCCTCGGCCTGGCGGGGTGGACGATGTTTCGAGGTCG
>CAITYU010000456.1 GCA_903896675.1 uncultured Planctomycetaceae bacterium | reverse complement strand
TATCCGCGAGGCTGCTCGCACAGCCATGGACGCAGGCTTCACGCGTTACACTGCTGCGACAGGGATCCCGGAGTTGAAAAAGGCCATCTGCGATGCCTTTCTTCGCGATCATGGCGTCGCCTGGAAGCCCTCCGAAGTCACTGTATCCAATGGTGCCAAGCATTGCCTGCACAATGTGCTCGTGGCCTGCTGTGAGCCAGGTGATGAAGTGATCATCCCCACACCCTACTGGGTCAGCTATTCAGCCCTTGTGGAACTGACAGGAGCCAAACCGGTGCTCGTGGAAACTCGCGAGCAGGACGGATTCTGTCTGTCAGCAGCACAGTTTCGGGCGGCGATCACCCCCAAAACTCGAATGCTGATGCTGAACAGTCCCAGTAATCCAACGGGCGGTGTGTATCCGGTGGCGGCCCTGCAGGCCCTCGCGGAGGTCGCGGTGGAGAAAGACATCATCGTCCTGTCAGACGAGATTTATGACAAATTGATTTACCCGGGGCACCAGTTCCGGTCTTTTGCAGCGCTCGGTGAAGAAGTCAAAAAACGCACCGTCATTGTCAACGGGGTCAGCAAGGCCTACGCCATGACCGGCTGGCGAATCGGCTGGACTCTGGCACCTGAAAACGTCAGTGCCGCGATCAACAAACTGCAAAGCCAGCAGACTTCAAATCCCTGCAGTGTATCGCAGTACGCGGCTCTGGCAGCGCTCAACGGTCCGCAGGACTGCGTGGCCGAGATGTGTCAGGAATTTGTGAAACGTCGGGACTATGTCAGCAGTCGCCTGCACGCGATCCCGGGACTCAGCTTTGCCGAGCCGGGCGGTGCGTTTTACGTGTTCTTCAACGTGGCCAGCTACTTCGGTCGCCCCGTTGGCGGTGGCGCACCGGTGACCAATGCCACGGACTTCTGCACAGCGCTGCTGGACCGTGCTCATGTGGCACTGGTCGCCGGTGATGCCTTCGGAGCCCCCGGTTATGTGCGACTCAGCTTTGCAGCTTCGATGGAATCCCTCGTGCAGGGGCTTGACGCCATCGAAAGGTTTCTGATCGGACCTCAGTAACCTGCCTGCAGGAAAGTTGACTGGACTCACACACGGCAAGCCAGGCACAGCAGTGCCCACGTGTCCGGCATGGGTGTCGTCGTTCGCAAACCGCACGCTTCTTACCTGTTCGCACCCGCCGGAGATACGGCTGAATCCGCAGAAACGGCGATTCAGTTGCGTGTCCCTCGTGCTTCAAAACGGCAACGCCTGCCTCGAACCGTAATTCCACGCCGCAAATCCGCACGATTCCCGAAATCTCGGGCAACCACGGCTTGATAGTACGTGGTATTTTAGTATCCCCCCGGGGAAGTAATTGATACTATCACTTTATCCACTTCGTCCGCAGCCCGAATTCACACTGTGAGGTACCCATGCCCATCGGGATCAACCCTCTCATCGATTACGCCTTCAAAATGCTCTTCGGAAGCGAAGAGCACAAGAGGCTCACGATTCGCTTCATCAACACTATCCTTGATGTCGCGGCCGAAGACGTGCTCGGACGAAAATTCAACGTTGAAGTCCAGATCGCCCTGCCAGCCGGCATGGCCAAAAGAATGGTCTTTTACACCGCTGAGACCTACGTCAGAAGGCTGCAGCAGGGCCAGAACTACACCGATCTCCTGCC
>CAITYU010000455.1 GCA_903896675.1 uncultured Planctomycetaceae bacterium | reverse complement strand
GACCCCAATGCTCCGGCACCGGACCCCAATGCTCCGGCACCGGACCCCAATGCTCCGGCACCGGACCCGAACGCTCCGGCACCGGACCCGAACGCTCCGGCACCGGACCCCAATGCTCCGGCACCGGACCCCAATGCTCCGGCACCGGACCCCAATGCTCCGGCACCGGACCCGAACGCTCCGGCACCGGACCCGAACGCTCCGGGTTCAGCGGCTCCCGGGGCCAACTGAAACGAGAAGAGCGTGCCCCTGACAGTCCCGAACATGATCAACTAAGTACATTTTCAGTGCAGTGAGAATCCAGAACACTCAGGAGAAAAGTCATGGCCAAAATGAAACTGGATTTTAAGGCATTGCTGTTGAATCACGCCGAAAAGATGGGTGCCGGTACCATCGCATTGCTTGGCGTGGTCGGACTTACAACCGCCAACTGGTCAGCATGCAATCTTGACCCGCTGGCCCTGCGGAGTGATGCGGACAAGACCAAATCCACGTGGCTGGCCGGCAGTCTGCCCGAGGACAAGAAGAAGGAACTGGACAACACGCCGCCGGTCGAAAAGATGGCGAAGAGCATGCTCGAGTCCATCGAGGAAACGGGCAAGTTTGCCACGACGCGGCGTTGGAATGATCCGCTCACTCGTTCCAGGCAAAAACTGGAAAGCATCATCGTGATGGCTCCCGAATCACCGGAATCTTCGCTGGTGATTTTCCCGCTCGTTGAAAAGAACGACGAACAGGAAAAGAAGGAGACAGAGAAGGAAGAAACCCCGAAGAAGGGTAAGAAGAAGGGCAAAACGGAAACGGACAACACCGATTTGGCGAACGTTTTCGGGCCAACCACACCGACGCCGGGTTTGGGTGGGAACCTGCCCGGGGGTGCGCCGGGTGGGGACATTGGATCTGGCCTTGGCGACAGTGGTGACGGCGGACTGGCGGGCAGTGGCCTCGCCGGAAGTGGCATTGGCAGTGGGAAGGGTGGACTTTCCGGTGGTGCCGGTGGACTTTCAGGCCCCCCGGGTATGGGCAGTGGTCCTCCTGGCATGGGAGGTATGCCGGGCATGCCGGGTATGGGTGGCATGGGCGGCATGCTGGGCGATGCAACCGGCGGCATGGGCTTTGGCATGGGTGAACTGGACGGGTACGGCGGATACGGCGGCAATGCTCTCGGAGTCATCGAAAAGAAGAAGGTCCGCACTCACGCCGGCGTCTCAGTTCGTTACGTTTTCAACATGTACAAGCAGGCTCAGCAGATTGCTGAGGCGATGAATCTGCCGGGCGACCAGGCGATTCGCCTCGTTGACTTCGTGAACCTGCAGATAGAACGCAAGCGAGCCGTTCCGGGAGTCGATCCGTGGGCCGGTGACTGGGAACCGCTCCCGCTGGATTCCGTCGCTGAAATTCTGAAATCATCTCTGGCATTTGACATGGAGATCGTTGCTCAGTCGGTGACTCGCGCGGAAATCACGATGCCCCTGCCGCGGCGGGCAACGGGGCGCTGGACGCCTCAGGATGCTTCGCACAAACTGCTGGAGGATTTCCAGTTGAGTGAGGAGGAGCAGGAACTGATCAATGCCTACAATGAAAAACTTCGGCAGGAAGCAGAGAAACTCAAAGCTCAGTTGCCGCCCGATCAGGCTCCCAGCGAAGGCTTCCGTCAGTATGCCTTCGACAGCACAGACCTGATGGGTGGCCTGAACAACGCAGGCTTCAACGGCGGTGAGGGTATGAGTGGCATGATGGGTGACCTGTACTCATCCATGCGTGGCAGTGGCAATGGTCAGGATGGCAATGCTGGTGATAAGACCGACGACGAGAAGTCGAAGCAGGAATTCGAGAAGCAGTTGCGAAAGGCCATGGCTGGTGGACGCCTGCTGCTGGTGCGATTCATGGACTTCACCTGCGATCGTGGCGCTGCCTACCGATATCGTGTTCGACTTGAAATGCGAAACCCGCACTTCAATCGACCGATTGATGAACTTGTCGATCCGGAAACTGCCAGTCAGAAGACCGTCTTCTCTGCGTGGACGGAACCAACGGGTCCTGTATACGTGCCCGCCGGCTATCGCTATTACCCGGAAAAGGTGGACTCGCGACCTCGCGCCCCGGAAATGGCTTCGCTGTCGATGTATTACGAACATGAAACCTCTGGCACCCCTACCATGTCCACGATGAAGATTCCTGTGGGGGCTCGTATCGGAGGAAAACAGCAGATTGATATCGTCGACCTTGGAGACAACACCCTGGAAGTCAAGGATGTAGAGGTCAAATCCAGCGACTATCTTGCATCAGTGACCGAAGCTCCAAGGCTGAATCGAGCCGACTTCCCTGAATTGAAGGATGTATTTGAAGAACTTGGGGGAGCCCGCCTCGTGGGTGATCGCCTGACAGTCGTGGATTCGAATGGAGCGATCATCAGTCGATTTGGTGGCGACAGTGTTCTCAACGGAGAAAAACTCGTCAGCAAGGACGATGACGAAAGACTGACAAAGTACGTACTTGAGACGTTCTCCCACCTGCGCCCTGCCAAAGAAGGCGAGTCCAATTCTCCTTACGAAGGTGCGGGTGGTGAAGATGGTGGGCTTGGTGGGTCTGGTGGCATCCCTGGCATGGGTGGAGCCGGCATGGGTCCGGGCTCCGGGATGAACTTCGGTGGAGGTATGGGCCGAGGTAGCTCATTGTCCGGGGCCAGTGGGCGTGGTGGTGCATCAGGACGGGGTGGCCGTGGCAGCGGACGTGCCGGTGGCCGGGGCGGAATGGGAGCCGACGGTGGCTTCTGATCCACAGCTCAGCACATTCCTCTGAAATTGCATGGGACGGTTCAGCGAGGCTCGCGGGACCGTCCCGTTTCACTGATGGCACCAATGTCAACACCCGACCAGGTCTCATGGCGACACCCCGATTCCCGCATCCTCCGACTGCTGAATACTCCGCAGCCACCTGCGGTCTCAATCAGTCCTGACCGTCGCTGGCTTATCACCTCCGATCGACTCGGCTACCCGTCTCTCGCCGAACTGTCCGCACCGGTCCTCAAACTGGCAGGGTTACGACTCAACCCGGCAACCCGCGGTCCTCAGCTGTCGCCGCTGCTGCACACGCTCCAGGTTCGCAGTCTGTCCCACGGTACTCAACAACTGGTCCACCTGCCCGGGTCACCCCGCATCGGATTCATCGGCTGGTCCCCGGACAGCAGCCATTTTGCCTTCACGCTGACATTGGCCGATGGCATTGACCTGTGGGTGCTGAACATCAACTCCGGACAGGCATCTCCCATTCCGGGAATTCGGCTCTGTTCGGTTCTTGGTGTTCCGGCACAGTGGATGCCCGACTCTCGCAATCTGCTGGTGCAGACTCCCGCAAGCCCGACACAGCAACCACCACTTCCTCCGGCGTTTCCCCCCGGCCCGCAGGCTGAAGAATGCAGTGGAACATCCGGACCAGTCCGCACTTTTCAGGATCTGCTGAAATCTCAACACGATGAGATGCTGTTTGAATACTTCGCCATGTCACAACCCGAGCTGGTCCACTTCGATGGCTCGGCGCGACGACCGGTCGGGACTCCCGCCGTCTATACCGACCTCGATCCATCCCCGGACGGCAGCCTGATCCTGACAACCAGACTGTGTCGACCGTGGTCATGGTCATTACCATGGTCCCGATTTCCGTCAGTCGTGGAGATAATACGCGTGGATGGAACCCACGTATTCACTCTGGCCGAACGCCCGCTGGAGGACAATATACCGATTGAAGGCGTTCGCACTGGCCCGCGAAATGCCGGTTGGAAGCCCGATCTGCAAAGCACACTGATCTGGCTGGAAGCTCTCGACGGTGGCAACCCGTCGAACACAGCCAGTCACCGGGATCGGGTCATGCAGCTCCAGCCATACTCGCACTCGCAGCCTGAAGAACTGATCAGAACGGAACATCGCTGCACAGGAATCTGGTGGAATGGACAATGCTCGTGGGCACTGGTCCGCGAATATGACCGCGAGCATCGCTGGACACGCACATGGCGTCTGTACCCGAATCAAAGAGACAACCGCACAGAATTGCTCTGGAGCCGATCGGTTAATGATCGCTATGGTGATCCGGGCTTCCCGATCATGTCTCCCCTGCCAGACGGCCGACGAGTCATTCACGAGGTGGAAGACTGCCTGTTTCTGCAGGGGGCGGGAGCAACACCCGAGGGAGATCGCCCGTTTGTCACCAGATACAGTCTCACCACAGGTCAGACGACACCCCTGTTCCGCAGCTCGGATGACTGTTTCGAATCGGTCGTCGCAATGCTGGATAACGAGGCCTCTGAACTGCTGGTGCATCATGAATCTCCTGTCAGCCCTCCAAACCTGGAGATTCGCAAGTCCGGTCAACCCCCGCGCAGAATCACAAACCGAGTCGACCCTGAACCGCTGTTGCGACAGATTCAGCGACGAATCATTACCTGCACCCGCAGTGACGGAGTCGAACTGTCCTTCACACTCTGCCTGCCGGCAGACCATCAGCCCGGTGACCCACCGTTGCCTGCGCTGCTGTGGGCCTATCCGCGCGAATTCAATGACGCAGGTACGGCCGGGCAAATCTCCGGCTCCGTGACACGTTTTAACGCCCTCCACGGTGCATCACACCTCTTCCTCGCAGCCCTCGGCTACGCTGTACTCGACAACGTCTCCATGCCGGTCATTGGCAATCCCGCCACCGCGAATGACACATTCATCAGCCAGATCTCAGACAGTGCTGCAACCGTCATCGCCAAAGCAGTGCAGACTGGAGCCGTTGATTCGCAGCGTATCGCCGTCGGCGGACACAGCTATGGAGCCTTCATGGCCGCAACGCTGCTCGCACACACACACCTGTTCCGGGCAGGCATCGCACGCAGTGGAGCCTACAACCGCACCCTGACACCCTTCGGATTTCAGAATGAACGTCGCACGTTCTGGGAGGCCCCGGATACCTATCTGCGACTGTCACCATTCGCTGCCGCCGATCGTATTCGCTCGCCACTGCTGCTGATTCACGGAGAAGCCGATAATAATCCCGGTACACATTCACAGCAGAGCGAGCGACTGTATCAGGCCATCCGCGGCACAGGAGGTGTCGCTCGACTGGTACTGCTGCCGCTCGAATCACACTCCTGCATCGCCCGCGAAAGCATCGAACATACGCTCTGGGAAATGCAGGAATGGCTGAGACGCTGGTTGCGCCCCTCTGACAGCTAATTCGACATACCGGTCACTGCAGGTTTCCCGCTGCCCGCCAACCCGGCCTCCGCCGCACTGATCAGCCCGTCAGAGTCAGTATCCAGTTGCTGAAACTGCTCTGCCGTCCCGGGAAACTCCCGCAACGACACATCCCCATCCTGATTGCGATCCATCCGACGGAACCACAACGGCCCCGCCAGATCGTCAGGCCCCGGCAGGATCGCATCCGCCGCTCCTGCCATCATCGCAGGGTTCATCGTCATCTCCTCGGACGCGCGACGATACTCCGAACGGCCCAGACCGATCGACAGAGAATACTCCGTACCCAGCTCAAGCTCAGAAAACAAACCATCAGAATTCAAATCAAACTGCCGTAGTCCCGAATGCCCGGAATGAATTTCACGTCGAGTCAGGCGACGGTCACGATTCACGTCCAGAATACTGAACAACGTTCTGCCGCTCTGCTCCACCGTCATCTCCACCCGCCCCGAAACCACCGCCTGCTCACTATCCAGACCGCGGAACAACTCCTTCCGACTCAAACCGCCACTGCGATCCTGATCCACAGCAGAAAACTCGAGATTCGCCCCCGCTCTGGACAGACTGCCGGATATTGCGTTGAATTCCTCAGCACTGAGTTCCTGACTGCGATCCGCATCCGCCAGAGAAAACTCCTGACCTATGTAGCCCTTCGACATCATGCGATCATTCGCACCACCTCCGCGAGCCAGCAAACGCATCCGCATCCCATCCAGCTTAAGCATCAGCTGGCCTCGCCCCACTTTCTCCACCTGACAAAATGATTCCACACCCGGTGCAGGCAAAGCCTCCACATCACTGAGATTTGCCTTGTCCGACAAACGAAACTTCAGCACCAGATGGTACTTCGGAGCCCGCAGAAAGGTCCGCAGCCCGTCTTCCGAGAACTGCTCCTCTGCAATGGCTCCGGACATTCTCAGGGTGGCCGTCGCTAAGACTCCGTCTCGACCATAGCGCACCATCAGACGAGCAGCAGTATCAGCAACTGACCGCTCGTCTCCAACATGCAAAAAGGGCAAAGACAACACCTCGGGACGTACCGCTGCATCCTGACTGAGCGGATCTCGATACGGCATCAGTTCCGCCAGAGCAAAGGTTTCATCATCATCCAGATCCCGAAAACGCAGTGTCCTTGTAGCCGCCAGCATTTCCTGTTCCGACACCGACAGGTCACCATTCAAATCCAGCAGTGCCGCCAGACGGACAGCATCATCAGCCGGCTGTGGCTGGGCAATCAGATCCAGCAGTCGCGGTATCCGGGCACTGAACCAGCTGCGAAACTCAGATGCTGATAAGCCAGCGTCTCCACCGTTCGGAAAATCTCCGGTCGAGCTGATTCCCGCAAATGCCCGAACTCCAGGAGAAAGTGCAGTCAGCTCAGCCGCCGCCAGTCGGCCATCCGCATCTCCGTCAAGTACCCTCGCCAGCGATCCGCTGATCCAGTCCCGATAAGCCCTGTTGCCCACCGAAATCTGCACATCCACCAGCACCGGACCTGCTGGCCCCACTATCACCAGTGTCAGCGAATCATAGGCAGCGTCAGGAGTCCTGGCTGGCTGCCCCTGAGCACGGCTGCAGCAGCAAAACTGACCGCACAGCACCGCCAGCATACACGACAGTAAAACCCCGCCACCCGAAAGTCGGCTGCTCCCTGACATGCCATCGCCCTCGCGCCAGATCGTTGCCCCGAAAAGACTCCGTACCGCACAGCACCGCAGAACTCAGACCCCGCAAATACCGATTTTTGTTCAGCAATCACCCCGCGACGCCAGCTGCTGGTGTCCTCGACGCAATCATACCCGCCACATACCCCCCCTTGAAGCCCGCATCAATATTCACACACACAACGCCCGATGCACAACTCGTCAGCATCGACAACATCGCCGTCAGGCCACCCAGGGACGCACCATAACCCACCGACGTCGGGACACCGATCACCGGGCAGGAGGCATAACCACCCAGTACCGAAGGTAACGCAGCTTCCATACCCGCCACACAAACGATCGCGGCCACCCGACGAAACTCCGCAATGTGCTGCAACAACCTGTGCGGCCCCGCAACCCCCACGTCCTGAATCAATCGCACCGGAACTCGCATCCACCTCACCGTTTCCACCGCCTCCTCTGCTACCGGAAGGTCACTGCTGCCCGCCGATACCACCAGAACCCCTCCACAGTCCCGATCACCCCCGCTGCCTCGACTGACGCGGATCGTTCGCGCCACGGAATTCCAGACGGCACCCGGAATCGCTGACAGAACCGCCTCCCGCTGCTCCACGGATACACGCGTGACCAGAGAATCCTGACCAAACTCCGCCTGCCGCTGCAGAATTCGGACCACCAACTCCGCAGGCTTTCCTGGACCATAAACCACCTCCGGAAACCCACACCGATCCTCCCGTAATAAATCCAGATCACAATCCCCCATCTCACTCCCCACAGCTCCCTGCTGCAAACCCAGACTCCGCAGCCCCGCCAGTGCACGCTCCAACTGACCACTGCCGCTGTACACCGCCCCCAGCAACTCTCGCAATGTTGACTCATCCGGAAGTCCCGTTGCCATCTCTCTGCCTCCACCGCCCACCCTGCGCCCACGCACCCAATCCACCACCCACGAATCACCACGGCTCCAGCATCAGCATCGCATCAGCCAGACCGCCGCGCTACAGCATTCGACGTCCACAACACCAATCGCTCCAACTGCCGCTCGGCAGCCCCGGACATAACGGCCTCCCGGGCAACTGATACACCCTCCAATGGACTCTGCACCCGGCCAAGCACATACAAACCCGCACCGACATTCGCCAAGACCATATCACTCGCCGGACCAACTGCCCCCGCAAACACTTCTCGGATAACAGCCGCACTCTGCTCCGCACCCGCTATCCGCAGTGCCGACACATCACACTCCGGCAAACCCAGATCCGCCGCCGTCCAGTACTGACGATTCACCTCACCGTCGCAGACATCCAGCACCAGTGTCCGCCCCCACAACGCTACCTCATCCAGCTGGTTGTTTCCGCACACCACCAGACTGCGGCGACCACCCAAACCCCGCAAAGCCTCTGCCAGCAACTCCGCACGCTCGTCACTCGCAGCACCAAGCAACTGATATTCAGCACCCGCCGGATTTGTCAAAGGCCCCAGCAGATTGAAGATCGTCGGAAACCCCAGCCGCTTCCTCACCGGTGCCGCATGCTTCATCGCCCCATGCATCAACGGTGCAAAACAAAATGCCAGCCCCAGCTCGTCCAGACAGTCCCCCGCCTCAACCGCCGTCAGGCCAATACTCACCCCAAGTTGCTCAAGCACATCCGCAGAACCACTGCGACTGGAAACACTGCGATTCCCATGCTTCGCCACCGCCGCACCACAGGCCGACAGCACAATCGCCGCAGCCGTACTGATGTTGAATGTCTGCAACTCGTCGCCACCCGTACCACAGGTATCGATTAATGGAGACCTCGCAGTCCGAATTCGCGACGAACGTGCCCGCATCGCGGACGCAGCACCGGACAACTCGCCCGCTCGCAACCCCTTCATACTCAGTGCGGTCAGAAATGCCGCAATATCCAGCGGATCCGCCTCGCCGTCCATAATCACACCAATGCATGCAGAACTCTCCGCAGCAGTCAGATCCAGACCACGCAGCATCCCCTGAACAGCAGACAACAACTGACCATGCACTGAACGTTCCTCCCAGGATTCCAGCACCAAACACTATGAATTCCAGCGGTTCAACCGCCCAGCCTGTAGACTCTCAGCCGAAAACGGCGACAATTTCATCAGTCGACAGCAGGGAACGCTCTGCTCCACGCGCTGACGATTGCGTCTTCCGGGAACTCTACAGATGTCCGATCTCGACGTCACGTCCGAACTACCAGTCACGGAACTGGAACTGGCCGGAACCGAGGACGAGTGTTCATACCTGCCCGGCCAGACCAGCCGCATGATCTGGCGCCTCGCTCGCCGCCTCTCAGAAAGCCGCTACGAAAAACTCCTCGAACGAGGCTGGCGGCGTTTTGGCCGGGTCCTGTTTCGCCCCGCCTGCCCGGCCTGCACAGCGTGCCAGGGACTGCGTATCTCAGTACCCCAATTCCAGCCCTCACGCAGCCAGAGACGCTGTCGTGAACAACTGGATCAGCAGCAAATCGAAATCACCATACAACAACCAACACTGACTCCCGAACATATCGCTCTCTACAACAGCTATCACAGCGATATGCACCAAAGACGTGGCTGGCCGTTTCGAGAAATCACCCGAGAAGACTACTACGAATCCTTCATCGATGGCAACTTCTCGTTCGCCCGCGAATTCCAGTACAGACATGCCGGACAACTCATCGGACTGGGGCTGGTCGATATCACCGAAACCTGCCTCAGCAGCATCTACTTCTACCATTCCCCCGAATGGCGACAATCCGGGATCGGCACCTGGTCCGTTCTTCAGGAACTGCAGCACGCACGCAACCGCAGCCTGCAATGGGTCTACATGGGCTACTTCATCAGCGAATGCCAGTCCATGAAATACAAAAGCTCGTTTCGACCGCATCAACTGCTCAGAACATTCCCGCCTGACAACACGACACCGGACTGGCAACCCCCCGACGCTGTCTGATGCGCATAAAAAAAGGAGCAACCTGCGTCGCTCCCCCCCCGTTTACAGACACCACTGACGCACAGTGTCAGTGAGCCCCCCCGTCCGCAGCAGCGTGCTCACGCTCGTATTCCGCTACCTCATCTGCCCACGCTGTTACCTGAGGGGCTGCATTGATGTAATACGACCGACCAATGTCAGGAAATAAGGCAATCGGCAGCCCGACAGCCAGAATGGTCGTCGGCGCCAGCAGCACGTACTTCCAGTTCCCCTCAAACTTCAGATGCATGAAGTACATCATCACACTCATTGCCTTGGCACAGGCTACCGCCAGCACCAGCACTATCGTGACTCCCTTCGGCATCGACAGCACGTCGAACAGCACCGACAAACCCGTGCAGCCGCAAAGGACAAAAAATACCGCCAGATAGTTGACGTGATGCGTCTGATGATCGTCGTGTGACATGGTGGGCCCGCAGACCAATGGAAACAAACAAAGAAAACACCAACCACTGCTCAGATAATGTACAGCAGCGGGAACAGGAAAATCCAGACAAGGTCCACAAAGTGCCAATACAGACCGCTGTTCTCCACCCAGTCTGTCCAGCGTTCATTCAGACTGCTGCCCTGCTTCAGAACCATCCCGAACAGAATCATACCGACAATCACGTGAATCGCATGAAACCCCGTCATGATGAAGTAACACGATGCGAAAATGTTTCCGTAAACCATCGGATGCGGATCGAACACTCGGGAATTAATCAGCCCGGCCAGAGGCCAGTCCCGAGTTTTCAGATCATTCAGGTATCTGCGCACTTCCTCAAGCTTCAGGGCCGGCAACCTCGCTCCCTCGGGCAGAGCGTCTCGTTTCGCCAGATAATCAGCGGGCAGGGCTGATTCGACTTCATAAAGTGACACGTCCGCCACAATGTGCTGCTTCAGATTCATCCACTTCTGAAACAGCTCATAGTCCGCGACCGATGCTTCCTGATACCGCTTAAACTCGGAATCCGTCAGAGCACTGGGACGCTCAGCTGTCGACAACGCCTGCAGCAGCGGTGCAATAGTCACGACATCAGCAGGACGCTCCGCAGTAATCACTCCGGCATGCGTATACGCATGAAACCGCTCCCGGACCAGCTCCTCAAGCTGGTCAGCCACCTTCACCATCGCCTGTGATGATGTTTCAGGTATCCGCCCCGGCAGAATGTCATGGTCAATCTTGCCCTTGTACTCAACACCCTTGATGCCCAGAAACACAAACGCCAGGATCGTCGTGACCCACAGGTAGCCCCGCGCACGAGCGAAATTCTTCTGCGCCATGGCCTCGTGAGCCACCACCACACAATAACTGGAGACAATCAGCACAAATGTGTTGATACCACCCAGGAGCACGTTGATGTGCGTGTCCTCGTACCGCGTCGGCCAGCCATTCGACCCAAGACGCAGCACAATGTACGAACCGATGAACGCCGTGAAAAACATGATCTCCGTGCCAAGGAACAGCCACATTCCGAGTTTCGAATTCGGAATCGGAATCCCCATCCTCAGAGCAGGTGCTTTTGCAGTGTGAGACATAAATTCAGTACCAATCAGAATCCAAAGGCACCACGAATCCGCCAACGCCCGACACCGGTCAGACCGTCAGCCTCAGAAAATCAAACACCAGACAGACCAGCAGCACCGGAAGACAAATCAACGACCCAGCCATCAGCTGCCTTGCACGACCATCCGATCGCTCGCAGAAAAATCGCCACGTCAGCCACAAATACCCGCAGGACAGAACGAGGGACGCTGCCAGATAGCCAACACCCGCAAGCCCCGCATAACGCGGCAGGCAGGCCACCGGCACAAATAACAAACCATAAACTAACGCAACAATTCCCGTCCGACGCCCACCGTCTGTGAACGACGGCAACATCCGCAACCCCGCCTGCTCGTACTCATTCCGATAAATCCAGCCGATCGCCAGAAAATGCGGGAATTGCCACACGAAAAACACTGCGAAAAGTGCCACGGCTTCGGACCCCACAGAACCGCCCGCAGCAAACCAACCCAACACCCCAGGCATCGCACCCGGAACCGCCCCAACCGTCGTGCACAAAGCCGAATATGGCTTCAATGGAGTATACATCAGCACGTAGCACAGCATCGTCAGCACTGACGAAATACTGGTCAAAGGATTGACCCAGTACCAAAGTACAACACCACCCACGATTGACAGCGATACACCAAAACACACACCCTCAACACGACTCACACGACCGCTGGCAATCGGGCGAGCCGTCGTCCGCTTCATCCGAGCATCGCGACCCGCTTCCCACACCTGATTCAGCACACTGGATGCAGCCACCAGACACAGAATCCCGAATACCGCAATCGCTGCCTTCAGCCAGTCGATCACAGGCGACGCCAGCACATAACCGGCCAGAACTGCCACGGCTGACATGACCAGAATCCGCGGACGGGACATCTGCAGATAATCAGACCAACGGCCCGAAACTGACAATCCCACAGCATTCGCCTGACCTGCCACTGCACTCACGCTGCACCCCCGCGAAGCAGATCAGCCTGCGAAAAAGTCAGCCCAGCCAGTCGCCCCGCCGCACGCAGACGAAGCACCGAAAGAACACTGCAGTTGGTCGCAGCAAACAAAAACATCCCCGTCACCGTGTGCAGACTGCAAACCACGGCCTGCTCAAGCGAACCCGATACGGCGACATAACCCACGGCTCCGGCACCAAACCTGGCCGCCAGAGCACCAAGTCCAAGGGCCACCTGCAGGCTCAGTGTCGCCACAACCAGAATACCACAACAACGCAACAGACGATGAGAAGCCGTCAGCAGATGCCACGCCGCCGCAACACAGACCAGCGTCACAAACACAGCCGAAACCACGTGCTCAGTCCGCAACATATGCAGGTGCCGCAATGCACCACCAAGAATGTACTGCACAAGCACGACAAACGGAGATAACAGGCAACAGGCAAAACCGTTGACGCTGAAACGCGAATCCGTTGTTCGCAACCAATCCTGCCAACCCCTCAGCAATGACAGTCGAAATATCACGCAGAGGGAGAAAAAGCTGGCACCGGTGATACTGTGCAGCATCGCCAGAGTGCCACGGTCAAACAGCACACGCGCTCCGCCAAGACCACCCTGGGCAATCACTGCCAGCAGGATCCCCAGCGTCCAGCCACGATATCTGCCACCTTCACGCCAGCCCACCACGGCCAGCGCCATCGAAACCATGCCGATCAACACACCCGCCAGCCGATGACCATGCTCGACAAACTTCTCGTTGTTCACCCGAAAATCACTCAACCACGGGTACAAAAGCATGTTCTGACCGTCCGAAGACGGCCAGTCCGCGAAAGCCATGCCGGCTTTCAGAGTCGTCACAAGCGCACCCATCCCGATGGGCAGCAAAGCAACCAGACAGGTTGCTGTTGCCAGCCCTCTCAGCAGAGATGAACAG
>CAITYU010000454.1 GCA_903896675.1 uncultured Planctomycetaceae bacterium | reverse complement strand
GCCGCTGCTTTCAGAGATTCAGATTGACGGCCAGATCGTAATCGCTGGTGCAGGAGTCCTGCTGTCAGCTGTCATCACGGAAGCAACTCGGGCTGGCCTTGGCGGCATGGAACATCTGGTTGGCATTCCCGGTACAATTGGCGGAGCAGTCGTCGGCAACAGTGGTGGGCGCAGTGGAGACATCGGCCAGATCATTCGCTCCGTGCGCGTTCTGACACAGGCGGGTGAACCAGCCGTTCGCAGCGGAGATGAATTGTCGTTCTCTTATCGTCGCAGCAGCATCCAGGATTTGGTGCTGCTGTCTGCCGAATTATCCCTGCACCGTGATGACACTGACGAACTCACGAAGAGGATGCGTCAGAACTGGATCATGAAACGAGCCACACAACCGCTTGCAGATCAATCCGCCGGCTGCATCTTTCGCAATCCGCGTGGGTTAAGTGCGGGAGCGCTCATTGAGCAGTGTGGGTTGAAAAACGCATCTGTCGGCAAGGCTCGTGTCAGCGATCGGCACGCCAACTTCATCGTTACTGAAGTCGGCGCCACCAGCGGTGATGTTGAATTGCTCATCGAGCGCATCCAGAGCGCAGTGGCTGCCAAATTCTCAGTTCAGCTTGAACTCGAAATACAAGTCTGGTGAAACACCGCAGCACGGAGGCAGCAGTGAAACGCGGGCATCCACCGTCACGTACCGGACCCTGGCGGATTCTGATTCTTGCCGGAGGAGCATCCGCTGAGCGTCAGGTGAGTCTGGACAGCGGCATGACCGTTGCCGAAGCGCTCACGCGCCGTGGCCACCAGGTGCAGCTGCTGGACCCGGCCCTGGCACCGCTGCCTGCAACAGATTCTGACATCGACGTGCTTCTGCCGATGCTGCATGGCACGGGCGGTGAAGATGGTTGCCTGCAGCGTGAACTGGAACGAATTGGAATTCCATGGCTTGGCAGTTCAGCAGAAAGCTCAGCGCTGACGTTCAACAAATCCACCACGCGGCGAGTGCTGGCAACGGCTGGAATTCCGATTGCTCCCGGTGGTAGTCTGTTTGCTGGCTGCAGTCCCTGCGATGTCGATCAGCTCGTGGAAACCCTCGGCTACCCGCTCGTCATCAAGCCGGCAGAACAGGGTTCCAGTATTGGAGTGAGCATAGTGGAATCCGTAAGGCAGCTGCAGCCAGCGCTGGACGCTGCTTTCCACTGGGGCGACGAAGTTCTGTTGGAGAAATGGATTGGCGGCCGCGAAATCACTGTGCCTGTGATCGACGGCCAGCTGTATCCGGCGATAGAGATCCTTCCGGAGAGACCATGGTTTGACTATCAGGCCAAGTACTGCGATGAGCAGACTCGATACCTCGCAAACCCGGCAGGAATCCCTGCAGAACTCTGCAAAGCAGTAGTGCGTGCCTGTGCCGTCTGCGGCGTTTCGGCCATCACTCGGACTGACGTGCGGCTGGCATCCGATGGCAGCTTTTGCATCCTCGAAATCAATACCATCCCGGGTATGACTTCGCACAGTCTTGTGCCAATGTCAATCGCCGCGGCCGGCCGGGATTCGGCCGAAGTACTCGAAGAATTGCTCTGGCAGCGGCTGCAGCCCCAGGCGGCAGGAGCCGCGGCATGAGGTTGCTGCTTTCTGCCAGGCAGGCAATGGAATACATTGTCTTTCTTGGACTGGCCGGCTTTGTGAGGCGACTGCCCGTTCGTGCTGCGACTGCACTCGCTACCGGCCTCGCGTGGGTGCTCATTACTTGCGTACCCAAAAAACTCAGTCGCTACCACGTGGCAGCCGCCAATCTCAGGATTGCCTTCGGCGAAGACCTGCCCGACGAGCGTGTGCAGCAGATTATCAGGGGAATGTGGACGCACCTGTTTCGGATGGTCTGTGAAATGGTGCAATTGCCAGGCAGATTTCGGCTTGAGACCTGTGCCGACATTCTGGTGTTTGAACGGCGGAATGAGTGTGTGCAGGCACTGCTTACTGACCGCCCGGTACTGTTACTGGGAGGGCACTTTGGGAACTGGGAAATCAGCCTGCATACCTTCGGTGAATTCGGTTTCCCGATGGGCGTGGTGGCTCGTGATCTGGACAACCCGTGGCTTCATCGCTGGTTTCAGAAATATCGCGAATCAACGGGGCATCGGGTGATTTCGAAGTCAGGGGCAGGAGTTGAACTTGCGGAGCGACTGTCAGCAGGCGGCATGGTATCGCTGCTGTGTGACCAGGACGCGGGGCGGAGTGGCGTTTTTGTGGACTTCTTTGGTCGTCCGGCGTCGACCTTCAAATCCATTGCGTTGCTGGCTTTGCAATTCGATGCTCTGATTATCGTCGGTGGCGCATGGAGGTTGCCGGCGGCGGAACAGTGCGATGCCAAATGGGTCCGATTCTGCGTGACAACTCAGGAGATCATCGACCCGCGTGATTTTCAGATGGCAAATGCAGTCGAAGTTATTACTCAGCGTTACACCGCGGCACTTGAAGCTCTGATTCGCCGTGCACCTGAACAGTACTTTTGGGTACATCGGCGATGGAAAACCCCTCCCGGACCACGCAGAAGGAAAGTCATACCGGACACTCCTGTCGCCAACCCGGAAACTCAGGCATGATCTGCCTGCCGCGCGAAGTTGATGTTCTGCGGACGGTTTAAGAGAATACTGGCAGAGTGTTATACGCGATGGAGTTCTAAGGCAGAAAGGGGCTGTGAGATGAACCCGGAATTGCTGCGTTCGGTGGTGCTTACGGATCTGAAACACTTTGTGCGGACGGTGCAGCGGCTGTTTTGTGCTTTGTTGCTCGTGGGTTTGGGAGCAGCCTCGGGGGGGTTGCTGTCCGGCGTGCAGGCCAGCCGAGCGGGCGCAGCAGCAGCCGATGAAGCTAAGGTGGAGCAGGCAATCCGTGGCGAATTGAAGATGCAGGCGGAGGCGTGGAACCGCGGCGATATTCCTGGCTTCATGGAGGGTTATGTGCGTGATGAATCGCTGCGCTTTGCAAGTGGCGGTACGGTTCAGCGTGGCTGGCAGCAAACTCTTGAGCGTTACCAGAAACGTTACGACAGCCGTCAGAAGATGGGGCAGTTGTCGTTTGTGGATTTGGAGATCCGGGTATTAAGTGCGGACTGGGCGGAGGTATTCGGGAGATTTGTGCTGAAGCGGGAAGCAGCAGTGGGTGATGCCACGGGCCTGTTCACGCTGCTGATGAGACGGGAAGGCGACCGCTGGCAGATACTGCACGATCACACGTCGGCATCGGAGTGACGGAGAGAGTGTATCGGCGTTTTGCGTGGAGCAGCGTATTTTTTAGTCACAAACTGCTACCTGAGGACCACGCGAAAACCGGTATTGTCACTGCGGTAGCTGGGAAGATCGTTACTGCGATCGGAACAGCGCGCTCCGAGCAGCAGGTAGTCCCATGAGCTGCCCCGCAGAACGCGGGAAGACCCGGTTTGGGGACCCTGAGGATCTGTGCCGGGTGAGCTGGAATAATATTTTTTATCATACCAGTCCCCGCACCATTCCCAGACATTTCCGTGCATATCGTGCAAACCGAAGGCATTCGCTTTGTACTTACCGGCAACAGTTGTGAAGACGGCCCCGTCATTGAATGAGAATGCTGGAAACTGATTGTAGTTTTGGTTTGGATATTCTGCGGCGAAGCTGGCGTCCCGCAGGTTTGCGAAACCATTAAGGCTGAGTGCTGCATCGCCTGTGGCGAATCGCGTGGTCGAGCCAGCTCGGCAGGCGTATTCCCATTCCGCTTCCGTTGGCAGGCGACAGGTGATCGTTTTGCCACGTTTTTGATACTCCGTTGTCATCCAGCGACAGTACGCGAGAGCATCATTCCATGACACATTGCCGACCGGATGGTCGTCCGTCTGCGGATAACCACTGTTTGTCCAATTATATCGAGGGTGCTGCTCGGGCATTTGCTTCTGCCGATTGACGCCCCAACCGCCCTTTGGGTCTTTTTCGGCTTCGGTCCTGTAGCCTGACATTTCCACAAAGATCCGAAACTGCCCTCGGGTAACCTCATATTTCCCGATCCGAAATGCTGAGAGCCTGACGCGGTGTGCCGGTCGTTCATCATCGACCGGCAGAGCATCCGGAATGTCGATTCCGGCCTTGGCGAGATCGACAGCCGTTTCATCGCTGCCCATGGTGAATTCGCCTGCACGGATCTGTACGAAGGTGACACCATGCCATTCCTCGGTAAGTTCTGCCGGCAGTTCATCGGCAGGCAGCACAGAGGGCATCCCCAACAACAGAACCAGCATTGCCGCAAAGTTGCATCGCACTTCACACCTCCGATATACCATCAAATTAATCTGTTTGAGAGTCTTAACTTTCCCGAGTCTGCGGTCAACCAGGTGTGTTGTGCAAATCCGGAATTGCAGTCGCTGTCCGGGGGTTTGTTGCCCATCAGTCATTTCTGGTCGCTGCCAGTGAATCTAATTTGTTTGCCGGTCCACTGGCTGCTGTCGAGGATGGTTTTGGTGAACGGTGTGTCGGCCGGTGAGGATTCTGTGAGCAGTTCGGTGTGTTGGGCGACGAGGAGCGGGAGCAGATCGATGGGCAGTGTGCGAGTGAGGTTCAGAATTGACGGTTGGTTTTCGAGTGTTGGGGCGATATTTGGCAGTAGGAGCTGATTGGCTGGCGGTTCGTAGAGGGCGGCGAGCAGTACGAGGAATTCGGTGTTTTTGCTGGCACGAATAGTGAGCGATTTAAGATTGGGAAACTGCTGTCGCAGGGTTTGCAGTGCACGGCGGATATCCCAGACGCGCATGCCATCGATGGTCATCCCCAGCAGCTGGAATCGGCGGGCGATATGAATTTGTTTGGCGGCATTACCCTGCCAGCCTGCGACGGTGCCTGGTCGCGGCACAAAGACGGCGCGTGCGGAATCGGTGTTTGGCTGTGGTTCTGCAGACAGCAGTTGCTGGGCGCTGGCGGGATCGAGTGTGATGACAAGTTCAAGTTGGTGAATATCGGGGAATTTGCGGCTGGCCTGATGGAGCACATCGAGCTGCAGCGGGACGAAGGGCTGGCTTTCGAAGAGCAGTCTGGTGCCGATTTGGGATTTGGGATTATCCGGCAGCGGCACAGCGGTCACTTCGGCGGGTACGAAATCCGCTGTGGGCCACGCGCGGAAGCAGCGTTCGAGGAGCTGTTTGCGAACCTGGTCGGGTAGTGCTGACTGCTGATTAAGGACGTCTGCAGCGGAGGGTGAGAGGGCGGCTGGTACAAAGGCTTCATCGATGCGGGTGTTGCGTTCGTCGGCCGGCAGTTCGCTGAAAACTCGCAGCTGTTGTGGCTGGAACAATTTGACGGCCGTTTTTTCGATCATGGATTTGTCGTTGCGGAAGTATCGATTGAACCAGCGGAACGCATGGATGTGCAATTCCTGAGTGTCTTCGTGGGGGCCTTCGGTGATCTGCAGTCCCAGCTGTTTGTCGGCGTCGTAGAGGCGATAGATGTGGCGGGTCTGGCGATGAACATCGACAACGCCTTCGAGTGGGAAGATGCCATCTTTATCGGTATTGGAGATCAGCAGTGGGCGAGGGGCGACGAGAGCGGCGACAGTGGCGAAGTCCCAGCGATAAAAGTTCACCATGTACATACAGTCACAGTGACCTTCGATGCAGCCTTCAACAACGTGGTCTCGCATGGACGTGATGCCGGCGACGGGGACGGCGCATTGAATGCGGTCATCGAGCGCTGCAATCCACCAGCTGTAAGCACCGCCTCCGGACCGGCCGGTCACGCCGAGTCGTCTGGCGTCGACCTCGGGGCGAGTTTCGAGGTAATCGAGGGCGCGGATGCAGTTCCATGCTTCGACGCCGGCGGGTGTGTAACCTCGCGAGTTCCACCACCAGCGATTCAGGTTGTGAGTCCCGTGATGAACACCCTCGATTTCGCCCAGTTGCAGAGTGTCGATGGTGAGGCAGACATAGCCGTTGCGGGCGAACCAGCCGCCGTGGTGATTGTAGTGCGTTTTGTTGCCATAGCTGATTCCGTCCTGTTTTACGCGGCCATGCCCGCAGACGTAGAGCACAGTCGGGAGCGGTTCGGTTTGCTGTTTGGGGCGATACAGATTGCCAGTGACATACAGCCCCGGCAGGGACTGGAAATGCAGCCGTTCCACGATGAATTCGTCGTGTTCAACGGTGCCGGTGACGACGGGGCTGAGCGGTGTTTTGTCAGGGAGCGGAGCAAGCCCGAGCATATCGAACAGCTGCTGCCGAAGCGCGGGGCGAGCGGCTTCCCACTGCTGCAGGGTGGTGTATTTGGTGAGGTCCTGCTGCTGTTCGATTTGCGAGACCTGGGATTCGAAGAAATCAGCCAGCTCAGGATTGTCGTCCAGCGTTCTACCCTGAGCGGAGGTTACCGGGGATCCGAGGGGAATGGTGCTGAGCAGGAACAGCGTGACGAGAAGTCTGGAGCGGAAGTGCTGGTTGGCGGGCATTTGAGAATCCCTGCGACGGTGGAACAGCGGCGGTTGAACATCGAGGAGGCCGCATTAGTGCAGTCGGCGAGCATTCTGGCAACTCTGGGGAACGGCAAAGATGGCGTTTTAAGTGGAATCCGGCGAGAGCCCGTTGACTTTCCAGCGTGGGAATCGGAATTCCGCCTGGACTTGCCGCAGAATCACTGTCTCTGCTAGATTCCCCAGGCTTCCGAGACACTTTACATGACAGAAGGCAAGCGACTGATGGGGCAAATACAGGGACGGCGACTGCAGTCACGGCGGGCAACTGCGGTGATGATTTGGGTTTCGCTGGTGTTGCTGGCGGTATCTCTGTGGCGTGCGCGTGTGGACGGTCAGGTTCAGGCTGGCGTCTGGGAGCCGGCCGTGTTGGTGCTGGCTGCCTTCATCACCTGTTTGTCGCTCTTTGGCTGGCTGCTGTTCTGGCCGCAGCGTTCAAATGCGGAAGAATCGCCGCTGCTGTTTTTTGCGGGTATGTTGACACTGATCCCGCCGTGCGTGATAGCATGGCTGATGATGCCTTCGGCTGCAGTACTGCGGCCGTGGCTCAGCGGAGGAGTGTTTCTGTTTGGCATTTTGACGATGCTCAGTCCGATCCCGGCGGAATTGTTCCGCGTTCCTCGTGACCGCCGTCACTGGCTGCAGCTGGTGACTGACGCGTCGCTGTCGGTGCTTGATGTCGAAAACCCGCAGGTGACCTTTGATGGGCTGATGCCGGAAACTCAATATCGCCTGACTTCCACGTCGCCTGTACCGGTAACGGTGCGAGCTGAGACTTCGGCAAGGGAGCAAACGGCGTCTCTGCGGACGCCGGTCCGTGGCCGGGCAGCAGCGGTGGAGCGTGTTGAAGGACCTGGCAGCGACGAGACGACGGATCCATGGGCTGATCCGTTCCACGGCACCGGCCGTCGAATCAGTCGCGTTCGCGAGGCGGGTGCTTCGCGTGCTGCGGTTGCCGCGGTTGCCGCTCCGTTGTCGGCTACAGCAGGATCTTTGGGGTCAGCCGGAATAGCAGCGACCGCAGTTTCCGCCGGTGCAGTGGCGGCAGTGTCTGCCAGTCTGGAGCAGCAGACACGGGAGCCAGTGCCGGCTCCAGTGCCTGTGTCACGAGCATTGCAGGAACAGGTTCCGGTGGGTACGGATTTGATCGCGCTGGATCGGCGCATTCGTGAGGAGGAGCAGCAGGCGTTCATGGAAGACGATAGTCAGGCTGGGAATGAGTCGGTTGCGATGTCTGAGGGGCTGGCATCTGAGATCGTGCGGATGGAGCGGACGGAAGACGATTTTGGTGGCGTGATGATCGAAGGCATCGCGCGTGCGGGTTTCGCGGTCGGTCAGAAGCGCGTCAACCTGCAGATTCCACTTTCGCCGCCTCTGCCTGGAGTGCCTGAAGTCGAGTGCGAACCAACGGGGCATGAACCGTTGCGTGTGCGTGTGGCACTGCGGCAGCCATATGGCTTGCGAATCGAAGTGCGGCGTTCAGAAGCCTCGCAACCGCTCGAAGCTGAAATCTCCTTCTCCGCCGTGTATACTCCCGCACGTCCCGGCTGATATCCAATCCTTCTTCAAATCGCTGGAAAAATCGCAGGAAGCAGTAAGACATGTATCAGGCAGAATTGCAGACGGGATTGGCGGCTGTTCGACAGGCTGCCGTGTTATGTCGCTCAGTACAGCGGGCACTTGGAACAGAGGCCTTATCCAAGGCAGACAACAGTCCCGTGACTGTCGCTGACTTTGGAAGTCAGGCAGTTATTTGTCGGCGATTGCGGGAGGTATTTCCGGGTGACCCGGTCATTGGTGAGGAGGGTGCTGCGGAGTTGAGGAGTCCTGAGGGAGCTGCTTTTCTGCAGCTTGTGCTGGATGAATGTGCTGCGGTGGG
>CAITYU010000453.1 GCA_903896675.1 uncultured Planctomycetaceae bacterium | reverse complement strand
GTCAGTTGTCAGTTGTCAGTTGTCAGTTGTCAGTTGTCAGTGGTCAGTGGGCGGTGGGCAGTGGTCAGTGGTCAGTGGTCAGTGGTCAGTGGTCAGTGGGCGCGGACGGGGAACCGTTTTCTGTGAGCGTGAAGTGGAACCGAACAGGGAGTGTTGGGAGACTGTTTTTTCGCCGCGGAAGAACGCTGAAAATCGCGGAAGTGATGGCGGGGGAGTTTTCAAACACGAATGACACGAATCACACGAATGAAGGCGAAGGTGATTTGGGGGATTTGAAGTCCGAAAGATCCGAAACAGGGACGATTCGGGGCGGGGAAGTGAGAAGTGAGAGGGATGTTGCGGTGTTGGGTTGGGGTGAGACACTTTTGGTGCGGAATGCGGGGCCGAGGCGGCGATTTTGTTTGACTTTGGAGTTTTGAATTTGGTGAACATTCCGGGGACTCCTTCGCTGGTATTTTCGTTTTACGTCCTCGCGTTGCTGCCATGGATGGCGTATCGCAGCAGTGGTCGACTGCGGCGGCAACCGGGTTTACTGGCTGACGGTCGAGTGCGACGGCGGGTCTGGAGGTCAACGCTGCTGATGCTGTTGCTGCTGTTGTGGCTGGCAACAGTTACGGGGCGTGGCTTTGGGTATGATGTTTTTGAGGCACCGCAGGATTTGCGTGGGACGGTCTGGCGATCGGCGCTGTGTCTGGTTGTCAGTCTGTTGCTGATGGTGTGCTCATCGTTGCTGAGGACTGCCGAGCAGCGGCGGGAAATGTTCGTGTATCGTCTGGTGCCGGGTGATGGCGGCGAGTGGGCGTTGAAGCTGCTGGTGGCGATGGTGGCCGGAGTGGCGGAGGAGGCAGTGTATCGAGGGGTTCTGCTGCAGATTCTGTGGTATTCGCTGGGCAGCTTTGTAGCTGCGGTGGCAATCTCAGCGATCGCCTTTGCGCTGGCACATCGTCAGCAGGGGTGGCAGAGTATGGTCTTGATTGTGGCGATTGCGCTGCTGATGCACTGGCTGGTGCAGGCGACGGGGTCGCTGCTGGGGGCTATGGCAGCGCATACTCTGTATGATGTCGTGGCCATGTTCTGGATTTCAAAGCAGGCGCAGCGGGACTCAGTCAGTGCGGAGACTGTCGGGTAGCAGCCAGTTTGTCAGCCATGCGTGGGGACGAAATACAGTTCAGAATGCCGGCCACTGTGAATCGTTGTGGCTTTCCGGTGTTCAGTCGTGCCGTCCGCGCAGATGCTGGATGAAGCGATAGATGCCCAGCCAGATACCGCTGGTGAAGATGCCGAAAACCAGTCCCGCGAATGCTCCGACTGCACCACCGCCGAACCATGGCAGGTTCCACGATGGATTCAGTGCAGCCGAAGCAGCGCCGACTGGCGTCAGGACCAGCACTGAGATGCCGACGAAGACAGCCTGGAATCTGTTGTCGCTCCACCGCACGTTGACACCGGTGACGGTGTCCGTCACTACGTTATACGCTTTTCGGCCGTCGCCAACTGTTGTCTGTTCCTCAGTTGCATAGGGGGATGGTGACGAATCCGCCGGGGAATTGGAACGGGTTGCTGGTGACTGGTCTGGTGTGGCCAAGGGGATTCTCCATGAGGTCTGCGGCGGTGATCAATGCACACTGGCGGACGAGTGCAGTTGCAGGGCTTTGGTTGCAGTCAGGTTTTGGGGGTAATCACAACGGCAGTGCCACTGGCTGACACCATCAGCATACCATTGGCCTGTCCAAGCACTTCGTAATCGAGATCGACGCCGATGACTGCGTTAGCGCCGAGGGCGCGGGCTTTCTGCTGCATTTCTTCGAGGGCCAGTTCGCGAGCGTTCTGCAGTTCGCGTTCGTAGGTCCCCGAACGACCTCCGACGAGGTCCCGAAGTCCGGCGAATATGTCCTTGAAGAGGTTCGCACCGAGTACAGCTTCACCGGCCACAATGCCGCAGTAATGCTGTACGGTGTGGCCTTCGACGCTGGAAGTGGTGGTCGTTATCATGTTGAAATCCTCTGAGGCAAATCCGGAAATTGTCTGGTACCTGTGAGGCGGTTATTCGTGCGGGCTGTGAATATCCTGGCGGATTCTGAAAAAAAATCGCAGGTGGTCAGAAAGTAGCCTCGGCGGCCAAAACGGCTGAGTTTGCAGTGCGGACTGAATAGCCGGTCTTTTCCAGTCTGGATTTATCGCTTGGCGAAGTATTGCCGGTGAGTTCGAGGTGTGAGGTGCCTTCGGAGTGGATTCGCGGGGCAGCGAAGGCTTCGTCAAGGCTGTTCTGGTGGGCGAGCCACGGTCGCAGCACGCTGAAGATACCGTTGGGAATTCTGCGGCCACCAGCTCCGCCGATGGCAAAGACGGGTCTTGAGTCCTGGCAGGCGATGAGAGGAACCATGTTATGGAGCGGTTTTTTGCCTGGGCCGGGACTGTTCGGGTGCGTGGGGCGTGGATCGAAACGCGACATTCCGTGTCCGAGGGTGAGTCCGAGGCCTGCCGCCGTCACGCAGGCTCCGAACGTATTTCCGTGCGTCAGTGTCAGTGCGATCAGGTGGCCTTCGTCATCTGCCGCGCTGATGTGAATTGTGCCGCCATGTCCAGTGGCCTGCACCGGGTGCTGAATGATTTTTCCGCTGGTGACAGCAGTTGCGATTTGCTCAGCACATTCATTCGCGTACTCGGGGGACAGCAGCCGTGAGGCGGGAACATCGCCTGCTGTTGGATCTCCCAGCAGTGTCAGTCGGTCACGCCACGCCAGTCGCATGGTTTCTGCCATGCAGTGTGGCTGACTGTCAGCCGTATTTCGCAGTTCGGCTGGCAGGGCCAGCCACGTGCTGAGCATCTGCAGGACACTGAGGCCCCCGGCGGTCAGAGGTGGGGTGCAGACACAGCGATTGCCGTGCTGCAGAACGAGCGGGGCTGCTGTGCTGGCCTGATATGCGGCGAGGTCAGCGGCGGTGACAAGTCCGTGATTGCGAGCGAAAGCGTCTGCCAGTTGGCGGGCGATGCCGCCGCGATAGAAGTCATCGACGCTGTTGTTGTTGGCCAGTGTCTGGAGCAGTTCGGCCAGTTCCGGATTGCGAAATATTTCGCCGGCGGCCAGCGGGGCGCCATTCCGGAAGTACAGCTTTCGTGAGCCGGGGTCGGTGGCGAAGATGGGTTTTGCTGCGATTGCTGTGGCGTAGCCGGCAGGCCACGGAAAGCCTTCCCGTGCAATTTTCAGTGCCGGCTGCAGCAGTGTGTTGAGTTTCAGTTTGCCGAAGCGGTCGATCAGGAGCTGCAGTCCGGCAAGCACTCCGGGGACGCCTGCAGCGAGCCAGCCCACATCGTTGACGCGACGTGGCACTGATCCATCCGGACCCGGCTGGAAAATTTCACGCGTCAGACTTCGGGGTGCGGTGGAGTTGGCGTCGACGGCGATGATCTGCTGTCCTCCGTCGGTCGCGACGATGGCAGACAGACCGTATCCGCCGATGCCGGTTTGGCTGGGTGCCTGCACGGCGGCGATCAGTGCGGTGGCCACCGCGGCGTCAATTGCGTTGCCTTCGGGAATGGGGAAGAAGCTGATCCGGGCATCCGTGGTTTTGCCGAGGACTTTGGGTTTGCGAGAGTTGGAGTGTCGGCGTGGTTCGACGCTGTGTGTGGTTGAGTTGAGGCCGGCGAATGTGGTCTGTGCGGCAAGTGTGTTCAGCAGAAATCGTCGCCGGCTGGGGCTGGTTGTACGGCGGTCGGCAGTCATGTGCGGTGTGCCCTGAGCAGGCGGGGTGAATTTGAGGGACAGCGGTCCGCGTTGTGCAGACGTGGCAGAGTGTCAGGCAAAGTTTTTGGAATTTTAACAGAGCCTGTTTGTAGTGAAGGCTGGGGAGTTTGTCCACACGGGGGGGCTGACCGATGTTTTCATGTCCACGCTGGCTGCGGGGCCGGCGATCGTTAATGCGTCTGATGTGTGCACTTGCTGTTATCGAGCTTGCCTGCGTGATGTACGGAGTCTGGTGGGCTCGGTCCTGTGGAATGCATGCCGCTGTTCGGTTTGCAGAGCGACTAGCGCGCGGGACGGAGGAATCCGGGCTGACTCCGCCGAGTCCGAATCGTGAGCAGACGACTGCTGCTGCTGCGAAAGTTGCAGCGGGAATTTATGTGGATGAAATTGGTGACGTATCGATTCGGGAACTCAGTTGTCGGGTGGGTTTCAGTATCTGGTTTCGGTGGCCGGCAGCCGCTGGCCTGACAGCGGAAGATCTGCTGGCATTCACGGTATTGAACGGTCGCGTGGAATCAAGTCAGGTGGAACATCAGTTTGTTTCTGAGGGGCAGCGGTACCTGCGGTGTCGTGTGCTGGCGGAATTGTCTGTTCGCTGGGAATTGGACCGATTTCCTCTCGACGACCAGCAGATTGTGCTGTCGATTGAGCATCCGCGGCTGTCCGCGACGGAATTGAGTTTTGCAGCAGACGAAGAAGGCAGTCGAATCAGTTCGAGAGTGGCTGTTCCGATGTGGGAAGTCACTGGCTTTTCGGTCCTTGACAAACCGCATGCGTGGCAGACGGGGCGGGGTGATCCTCGGAAAGCCACCGCGGCGCCGGTCAACTGGTCTCAGTTGCGGGCGGTCATCAGTCTCAGCCCGCGCAGCTGGGGTTTCCATCTGAAACTTTTCCAGTGCGTGTATGTTGCAGTTGCGATTGCTGCGGTAGCTCTGCTGATCCCTGCCAATTGTCTGGATCCGAGATTCGGCCTTGGCGTGGGAGGCTTATTCGCGGCGGTGGCGAATTCGTGGATGACCAGTGAATTGATCCCGGACACGGGGTTGATGACGCTGGCGGATGTCATCAATGGTGTGAGCATTCTGACGATACTGATTACGGTGCTGGAAAGTACGCTGTCACTGCACCTGTATGAAACCTGTGGAATGAGGGACCTCTCACGTTTTCTGGACAAGGGCTGTTTTGTGCTGCTCAGTGTGGGCTACGTTGTATTTCAGGTGTCCATCGCAGTGGCAGCCAGTTGAGGACGATCACTGTTCTGAGGCCTGTCGGCACCATGCCATGCGACGGGCAAAATCCTGCTGGAAGTCGGCTCGCCAGCGACTGACTTCAGTCCGTGGATCGTAACCTGCGGCGAACGGTGGATCGCGATACCAGCCGTCGCTTTCGCGGACGAAGCGTCCACCCCAGCCTGGCTGTTCCGGGCGGTTCGGATCATTTCCGCCGCGAGGCAGAAAGAAAAACCAGGATGGTGTATCGCCTTCCTTGAGGCAGCCGTGCGGGTTGGGAGCAGTCCACGTGCTGGTTGGATAGAGGGCTCCCAGCGGACCGGTACTGCGAACATTCTGTTCCACCCAGTCACGGCTGGTGCTGGACACATCACCTGTCAGATACATGCCTCGGTAGATACCATCGCGACGGTCGCGTCCCGGAGGTTTGGAGGCGAGTATGTAGAACAGTCCGGGAAATTCACCTCGGATCCAGTCAGCGAGGCTGTCCTGATCATTGATATCGTAGACTCGAAAACTGCGGCAGAACTGCTGAAAATCGCTGTCATTCATGCTTTGTCTGGCACGCCAGAGGGCCTGGGCGAAGTCCGTTTGTCCGCCCCAGATGCTGATATTGAGCGGATGTTCGGGACTGGAGGTGTTAATTTCCTGCAGCAGCCGGCGTGAGGCGTCGGTGTCGAATTGTTCACCGATTGCCCTGCGGCCGCGGAGTCGATTACCGGAGCAGATGCGGGAACGAAGTTCTGCAACTGTCGGCCAGCCCTCAGCGTGCTGCAGCAGGTGCGGGCGGACCTGTCCGAATGCATCGACAATTTCACGGATCAGTTCGGGGCGTGTCACGGCCTCCCTGAGTTCTCCGACGGTGCCAGCTGCAGAAGCAATCAGCAGACGGATATCCAGTTCATTGGAGTAGAGCAGCAGTCGGATGAGGGATTGCTGATCGTCCGGGTCGCCACCGATGTCAGTGAGCACCGCCAGTCTGGGGAGCTGCTGCTGTTGCTGAGCGACGGCGACAGGAGCAACCCAGACAGTCAGGAGCAGCGGGAGCAGCATTTTGTGGAGCATGGATTTGGTTCCAGCGGTGGTTTACCGAGTCAGCATTTGCCTGTCAGCCAGCAAAAAACCGCAGAAGGACTGGCTTCAGCCGTTGGATTTCAGTGGAATTTGCGGTTACGGAGGAGGTGAGTGACCGTGGACCGGGTGAAAAGTCTGCAGGGGAATTCTAATGTCGCTGGCGGCAATTTCAGGTGTGATCGAGCGGCGGATACTGGCGAATTATCGGATTGATGCTGAGGCGGTATCACGGGTGCTGCCGGCACCATTTCGACCGAAGCTGGTGTCCGGTTTTGCGATTGGTGGGATCTGTCTGATCCGACTGGGCCAGATGCGGCCTGCGTGGTTTCCGGCTGGCTGGGGTCTGCGCAGCGAGAACGCAGCGCATCGGATTGCTGTGGAATGGCAGGATGGGGAAGTGTTGCGACAGGGCGTGTATATTCCTCGCCGGCACACCAATTCGCGGCTGAACGTGCTGGCTGGGGGACTGGTATTTCCGGTGGTGCAGCAGCTGGCGCGGTTTGCCGTGCAGGAAACGGCGGAGCGTGTGTCGGTGCATGTGAACAGCTTCGATGATAAAACATCAATTCATGTTGCGGGAAGGGTTAGTGCTGAGTGGCCGGGGGGCTCGGTTTTCACAGACCTGCAGTCGGCATCGGACTTTTTTCGCGGTGGCTCGCTGGGTTATTCTGCTGATGCGCACGGTCGGCGGTATTATGGCATTGAACTGGACTGTGAAAAGTGGCAGGTCGAGGTGTTGGCGGTAGAGCGGATGGAATCCAGTTTTTTCGAAGACGCCTCTGTGTTTCCTCGAGGGGCAGTGCAGTTGGATTGTGCTTTGCTGATGCGGGGAATCAGGCATCGCTGGAACAATCGGGGTCCGCTGTGCTGTGGTTGAAAAGGTTTTGGTGCGGTGGGGGCCTGCGATGATGTGGCAATTAGTGATATTCTGGGTGTTCGCGGGGGGGCTGGCCGGCGGTTTTGCAGTCTGCATGCTGAACTGGATGGTTCGACGGGTTCGCAGGATGTCAGCGAAGCGTCTTGCTGAGGCGATACCGGACGCGGCACAGATTCTGCTGCAGGATACCGGGGCGAATTTCTTCGGGCTGCAGTCACTGGGTGCGATGCAGATACGAGGTAACGGGGGCTTGGCGCTGACAGCAAGCGGGTTGTACTTCTGCATGTTGGTGCCACGGCGGAATCTGGAAATCCCGTTGTGCAGTATTGAGCAGGCCAGTTTGGTTCGCAGTCATTGCGGGAAGACGGTGTTTCGTGATTTGTTGAAAGTGACCTATAGAACGGTGCAGGGTGGTACGCAGATCGTTGAGTCGGCGGCGTGGTCGGTGCGTGATGCGGCGGGTTGGCAGGTCGCGATCGAGCGGGCTCGCAGGGGTGGCTGACAGATGGCGGTGGCTAAGTTGGTGGCAAGGCTTGAGGGGCTTGTTTGTTACTGGGTGGGGAGCTGAGGTTGGGGGTGTTGCGGAGGTGATTTTTTCGGCACTGAAGAACACGGAAAGTCGCAAGGGGTTGAGGGGAGGACGGTTTTCAGTGGTCAGTGGTCAGTGGTTTTGGGGGTGGATGGTGCCGGGGTGTCGGATGTGTGTTTGGGGTGGGTGTTCAGATTTGTTTGGGGATCGACTTGTGAGTTGACTGTGACGGGTGGCGTGTGGCTGGTATTCTGAGGCGATGAGGTTTTTTGTCTGTTATTGGGGGGATTTGAGCGATGGGAATTGAGGAGCTGGGTCGGCGTGGATTCGTGACGTGGGCGTCGGTGCTGGCGGCAGGTGCCGGGACATCGATCGTGAGGGCTCAGGAGGCCCCGGCGAAGCCGCAGGATCCGTCTGCGGGCGGGGCTCAGGCGGGTGCGACCGGGCCGGTGGAGGCTGTCTTTGAGCGTGATTATGAAGCGCCGAAGTTTCGACCGTCGTGGAAGAAGGAGCAGATCAGTCGCTTGATGCTGCAGGACTTCGTGATCTTTGCTCATTCCGAGCTGGAGATGGTTCAGAAGCTGCTGGAGCGGGAACCGGGTTTGCTGAATGGGGCGGTGGATTGGGGTGGCGGCGACTTCGAGACGGCTTTGGGCGGAGCATCGCACATGGGGCGTCGTGACATTGTCACGTTTCTGCTGGAACGGGGGGCTCGAATTGACCTGTTCTGTGCTGCGATGCTGGGGCAGTTGGACGTTGTGAAAAGCTGTCTGACGCTGCAGCCGGCTCTGATTGATGCCAAAGGGCCGCATGGGTTCAGTCTGCACTTCCACGCGCAGGTGGGTGGCGACGAAGCGCAAGCGGTGCTGGACTATCTGCAGTCTGTGAAGACGGTTGAGTTGAAGCCGATACCCTTTCTGAAGAAAAAGTGATCGCCCGGAACGAGAGCATCCGCTTGTGCGGATGCCTTTCAGTTTTCAGGTGGCAGCGGCACCGAATTCCGCCACGGTATCGACTGTGCACTTGCGGTCGAGGTGTGTGTATCCGCCGTCCACGAAGAT
>CAITYU010000452.1 GCA_903896675.1 uncultured Planctomycetaceae bacterium | reverse complement strand
GATCAAAGTGCACCGGGTGCGTCGTGACGGGCGGGCAATTCTGCATCAGCCGGGCCAGCTGGCAGCGTATGTGGTGGTGGCTCTGGAGGAGTGTGGTCTGGCGCCTGACCAGTTTCGTCAGCGTCTGCAGCAGGCGGTGGTACTGGCCTGTCGTGATCTGCAGGTTGTGGCTTCTGTGGACCCGGATGACGGCACGGCGGTATCCGGACGTCACGGGGTGATTGCTGAACTGGGAATTCATGTGGATCAGGGCGTGACCAGTTTTGGTGTGTATCTGAATGTCAGTCCGCGTCTGGACGAGGTGCGTGAGATTGGGCGGGGGCTGGCGGGTGAGCGGGTGTCGTCACTGAACGCCGAGCGTGTCCGCCCGACTCCTATGGCTCAGATTCGTTCGGCTTTGACGGTTCATCTGTGTGAGCAACTGGGGTATCCTGAGTATCATCTGCATACGGGCCATCCATTTCTGACTCGAACGCGAGCGTTGATTCATGACAAGTTTACCGATCATCACTCCCCCGAGCTCTGACCTGTTGCCGCCATTGGCGCAGGATCCGGGCGCGGCTGTGCGACGACTGCCGCGTTGGCTGAAGCGTCCGCTGCCGCAGCCGGGGATGGCCTTCACCAGCGATGTGATTGCCGATCTGCGGCTGGAAACGGTGTGTGAAAGTGCGAAGTGCCCGAACAGGACGGAATGCTGGTCGACAAAGACTGCGACGTTCATGATCGGCGGCAACGTGTGTACTCGACCCTGCGGCTTTTGTTCGGTGCCCAAGGGCAAAACGGAAGAGCTGGAGCTGGACGAGCCTGAGCGGGTTGCCGAAGCAGCGGCGCGGCTGGGTCTGCGTTACGTGGTCATCACCTCGGTGACTCGCGATGACCTTCCGGACGGTGGTGCCGAGCACTGGTATCAGACGGTGGTGGCGGTCCGCGAACGAACGGGGGCACAGATCGAAGTGCTGACTCCGGACTTTCGTGGCAACCGTGCCGCAGTGACTCGCGTGATTCAGTCGCGTCCGGATGTCTTCAATCACAACACGGAAACCGTACCGCGTTTGTACCACCGCGTGCGTCGCAATGCCGACTACCAAAGAACTCTGGATCTGCTGCAGCAGGTCAAACAGGAAGCTCCTGAGATGCCCACCAAAAGTGGTCTGATGCTGGGTCTGGGTGAGACGCTGGACGAGCTTTACGAAGTGCTGGCGGATCTGCGGCGAGTGGGCTGTGACATGCTGACTCTGGGGCAGTACCTGCAGCCCAGTCCGGAGCATCTTCCGGTGGAGCGATTTCTGCCGCCGGAGGAATTTGACCAGATCGGTGAGCTGGCGAAGAAGCTGGGATTCAGCATGGTGGCCAGCGGACCATTTGTGCGCAGCAGTTATCACGCGGGTGAGATGGCGGCACAACTGGTTTGAACCCCGGCTTGGTGGTCTTTTGCGACAGGATGTTCAGGGATGTCATCAGCAGAGAAGTACCTGAAGCCTGAGGTGATCCAGAGCATTGGTCGGCTGGACCTGCGCGCCAAGTTCATTGTTGAAGGCCTGCTGTCGGGACTGCATGCCAGCCCGTTTCAGGGGTTCAGTGTGGAGTTCAGTGAGCATCGGCGTTACGAGCCGGGCGATGATCCGCGGGACATTGACTGGCAGGTTTTTGCGCGAACGGACCGCATCTACATTCGTCGTTATCAGGCTGAGACGAACATCACGGGTTATCTGCTGATGGATTTGTCTCGCAGCATGGGCTACACGTGGCGTCAGAAGCTGACGAAGTTTGATTATTCGGTCTGTCTGGCTGCGGCGCTCAGTTATCTGATGATTCATCAGCAGGACCCGGTGGGATTGATGACCTTTGGTGATCGACTGCAGGCCAGTCTGCCGGCGCGCAGTCGGCGATCGCAGTTCGGTGACATTCTGTCGGTGCTGCAGCAGTGTCAGCCGACGGGCGGATCGCAGATTGCGGCCTGTCTGCGTCAGGCGGCTTCGATGATCAGGCATCGCAGTCTGCTGATGCTGATGTCGGATCTGCTGGCGGACCCGGACGAGATTCTGGAGGCCTTGCGGGCAGTGCGATTTCGCGGGCATGATGTGATTCTGTTTCACATTCTGGACGAGGCGGAAGCCACATTTCCGTTCTCGGGCGCCGTGGATCTGCTGGAACCCGAGCAGGGTGAGAACGAAATTGTGGATGCGGCGAGTGTGCGTGCTGACTATCTGCAGGCACTGGCCGAGCTGCGGGAGCGATATCGCACGACGTGTCTGTCGATGGG
>CAITYU010000451.1 GCA_903896675.1 uncultured Planctomycetaceae bacterium | reverse complement strand
TGCCTGTGGCAACCCCATTGCGTATTACGGGAATGAAGATCTCGTGCTGAAGCAGAATGGCTGTTCACACGCCGGACCACTTGAGGAGCTGTTTGTCTGAGCGTGCGGATTGGCTGCTTCCGAGCGACGTTGCAATTGTCTGAATTGTCTGTTCTGCTTAGCATGCGTGGCCTTGGGGGTTCAATTCGAGACAATGATGGGCAGGTGCATTATGTCACAGTTTCCGTTCGATCAGGAATCCGCAGGCTCATACAATCCGTTTGAGGCGACCAGTGCTGAACAGGCCGGGGGTGACACGGTGCAGGCACTGCAACTGCCTCTGGCCAGTCGCGGCAAGCGTTTGGTGGGTTCGATCATTGATAGTCTGCTTGGTGCTCTCGCCGTCCTGCCTGGACTGGTCATCATGGGAGCCGGGTTCTTCACTGCGATGAGTGCGGCAACCGGACCTGGTGGCAACGGTGGGATGCCTCCGGCGGGCTTTGCGGGTGATGAATTTCCCGGAGTCGTCTCAGAGGGTCCTGCTGCTGACGGAAATTCTGGCTTCCCGGGCGAGTTATCGGTGCCGCCACTGGGTGATTCCGGTGCTGACAATGTTCCTGGGGGTGGAGTCTTCACTGGGCCGGGGCCAGCGGTGCCACCTCTGGCTGTGGGCTCGATGCTGGGTGGCGTGGCAGTGGTGGTGGTGTCGGTGCTGCTTATCTTCGGACTGCAGATCTACCTTTTGTGTACTCGAAGTCAGTCGGTTGGGAAGATCTGCATGGGCACACTGATTGTTGATCAGCGAACCGGGAAGCGGGCTGGCGCCGTGTCCTGTGTGCTGCTGCGTCTCTTTGTGCACGGATTGATCACATCGATTCCGAATATCGGCGGTATCTACGGTCTGGTGGATGCCCTGTTCATTTTTCGGCAGGACCGTCGCTGTCTGCACGACATGATTGCTTCGACCGTGGTGGTGGAAGTTCCGCGGTGAAGTGATGTCAGCGACGTTTGGTGGAAGGGGCGTGCATGCGGGCTGATCGCATTTCCCGGCGGTCCGCCTCTTCCTTCAGTCTCTGCCGTTTATCGTGCTGCTTGCGGCCTTTGCAGAGTCCAAGCCGGATCTTCACGAAGCCGCGCTGAAAGAACACCTGGAGGGGTACGAGCGTGAGGCCATCGTTCTCTGCCGCTTCGGCAAATTTGCGGATTTCCCGGCGGTTGAGCAGCAGTTTGCGTTTGCGCTGGCGGACGTGATTGTAAATGCTGGCCTGGGCGTACTCAGCAATGTCGCAGTCGCACAGCCAGACTTCCCCGTTGTCGACTCGCGCGTAGCTTTCGTCAAGCGTGATCTTGTGATTGCGAATGCTTTTGACTTCACTGCCGGTGAGGACGATTCCGCAATCCAGCTCGTCGAGAACGTCAAATTCGTGTCGCGCACGGCGATTGCTGCAGACGATCTGGCGATCTGCTGAATCTTCCGGAGTTTTCCTGCCCTGTCGAGAACCGGCCATAGCTGTTTGCCTGCCACGCTTCAGGATTCGTTAAGTACGCCCAGGAGCGGTATTGTTGCAGCACGGCTGAGCTAGTCCAGCAGGTTTGGCGGTTTTCGCGGCTGGCACGGGCAGGGGGTGTCAGAGCAGTGGATGCTGGTCGTCGATTTCCGGTTCGATTTCCGTTGCTGACAGTGGAATTTCCGGACGCGGGATCACCGGACGCTGCTGATTCACCGGGGCCACCACTTTCTTTCGCTCCAGCATCAGCACGATCACCAGTTTCCGAATCAGCTCAAGGCAGGTGACAGCGAAAAACGCCAGCGGTCCCCAGACGGTCAATGTCGGGTTTTTGGTCCACAGCCACAGCCACGGAGGACTCCAGACCACAGCCAGCATGCCGATCACAATTGCGGCAATGCGAATCAGAAACCCTTTGCGGTGTCGTCGCATGGAGTGCCGGATGATGGCTGTCTGTGAGGCTTCCGCTGATAACTTTCGCATTTGCTGCAGGTGCTGATTGATGGTGGCGTTGGTGTTCGCCCTGCGGCGGTATTGAACCAGTTCGTCCGCCGTTCGGCTGGGAATGGCTGGTGCATCCGCAGACGAAACGGGTTCAGGTGCCGGCGCATTTCCGGACATTCTGTCGGCAGCTTCTGCGGCAACATCAAGTGCCGGCTGATCTGACGTCAGCGACAGTTTGCCATCGTTGTACAGTGCGATGTACGAGGTGGGCGTGCGATTCTTCGCTCCCGGTTCATCGGATTCCAGACGCCCGGCCGGCCGAGCCTGCGGACGTCGAGCTGACGTGGTCGGTTTTTGTGCGGGCATATCTTCGGTCTCGTCTTCAGTTCTGCGTCGATCGTGCAGGAGTTTTTCGATATGTGAACGGACTTCCGGTGCCGACTCTTCAAGCATCCGGGCGGTTGCTTCGTCCAGCAGAGGCACAGTGCTGCCGGATGAAAAATTCTCGGTATCCCCGGACGTCTCTGTTGATTTGTCAGTCAATGGTGGCTTTGTGGTTTCGGGTTGGGACAGTTGCAGCAGCCGCACCAGTTCCTGGTTCAGTACGCCCGGAGGCAGTTGCAGCAGCAGCGATTCATTTGCGGGAATCGGACTGCTGACGTTTGGGAGAGCATTGGATCCTTCCGGCTGTTCGGGGAACTCGGCGATCTGTGCCGGAGCGGCGGCGAGCACTGGTTCCGTTGATTCTGCAGGATGCTCGCCTGCGGATTCCTGCATCGCGGCGGTATCAGGTTGAGAGGGGCTGTCGGCCGGCGGAACAAACAGCTCGGTGGCTTCGTCCGAGTGTCTCCAGATTTCTTCTGAGCTGAGTATGTCGGAACTGTCCGCAGAGGCAGGTGCAAATTTCGGGTGGCGTTCGGAAAGCACATGCAGAAGTTGCTGACGCAGTTCCTGAATCAGACTGTCGCGTTCGGCCAGCGAGTTGGCGGCAGCATTGACGGTTTGCTGCAGATCAAGCAACTGCAGGTCCCGCTGCCGGATTGTCCCCTGGGCAGCCAGCAGTGTTTCACGAGTCGATCGCAGTTGTTCACAGGTCATAAGTGCCGCAGTGAGTTGCTGCGAGATCAATGCCTGCTGACTTCTGGCGTTTTCCAGCTCAAGCTGCAGTTCGGATTCACGATCCTTCTGGTCCGCCAGATCAGCGGAGATCACTGCCGTTCGCTGATTCAGTGATGTTTCGAGGGCCTCCAGTTCGCGAGTCCTGAGTCGCAGTGCGGACTTCTGCTGTCGCAGTTCAAGGCTGAGCGCATCCTGTTGCTTCTGCTGTTCGGTCAGACGCGCGGCATGGCGTCTGCGCCACACGCACAGCTGTGCTGTTCTTTCCGCCAGTTCAGATTCCCGCTGTGCCAGTTCCGCCGTCCGTTCCGCCAGTTCTTTTCCGCGAGTCTCGATTTCTGCGGAGCGAGTTTCCAGATGTGACTGCAGCAGCAGCGACTGGGTATCGACGGTGGCGCGATTCAGGGAAGCCTGCTGAATTCTGCGAGCCCGTTCGTCCAGTGCGACTTCCCGAACCTGCAGCGCCTGTTGTCTGGTTTCCAGCTGCTGCTGTGCATGAGCGACTGCTTCGGCTGCCGCCTGCAGCTGGTGCTGCTGGCTGGCCAGATCCGAACGCTGGGTATCAATGGCGGCAAGCTGTTGTTCGGCTGCCTGTATCCGCAGCCCTGCCGCCTGCAGCTGCTGTTCCAGTTGCTGCTGCAACTGTGCAGACAGCTCGGTCAGTTCCTGCCGTTCACGCAGCAGGTTACTGAGCATGGCCTCGGCGTCACTGCGGATGGCACTTGCCTCCGCCAGTCGTTGAGTTGCCAGCTGCCGATCCTGCTCCAACTGCTGTCTGTCGGCTGATTGTAATGCGGTCAGCAGTTGTTCCTGCTGTTGTTCCTGCTGCAACTCTGCACGCGCCTGCTCCAGTTCGGCGAGCAGTTCTGCCAGTCGCTGCTCTTCACACCGGAGCTTTGTTTCCCTGCGGGCTGCCTCTGCCTCACGTTCCAGCAGTTGTCGGATCTCTGCGTCCGATGTGCGATCGCTGCCTGCCGCTGGCTGACGGTACTGCGGAGTTGCTGCTCGGACATTGTCCCTTACCCGAGGAAACACCTCGTGAAAGCGACGATCAGATCCGCCTGTGAAGAGCACTTCCGGCGTTTCCGCGCCCAGAAGATAAGGTCTTCGCGAGACCCCGTCAGTTTCCGCAGTTGGGGGGCGAAGAGGGTCGGCAGCGAGCACACGCATTGTCCAGCTGCCGAGACTGACCATGTCATCGGGTTCAAGTATGGCGTCTGCGTGCACGGGCACTTCGTTCACCCAGACTGGCCCGTCCAGGCGTACCAGCGTCAGACAACCCTGTTGAAAGTCCAGCCGACAGTGCCGCTGCCGGATTGAAGCCTGCTGAATACTTAACTCTGCATCGACAGCCGCGCCGCAGACAAACGATCCGTCCCCGGCAATCTGCCACGGGCCAAATCGCTGGTCGTACAGAGGTACCAGCAGAGGAGCTTCTTTGCTGGTGAATCTGCTCGCTGTTGCAGTTAGCAGCGATGGCATCGACGCCTCCGAGTCACTGTGTCGCCTGTCTTGATAACCTGTCTTCGCCATCCAGCGCCGTTTGCTGTTCCGGCGAATATAGCAATCTTTCCCCAGACTCATTCCATGTCGTCGCGAAAGGCAGTTGTTTGCATGTTGAAATTCTGCAACCTGACGTCAAAAGTCGGTCTGTGGCGGTTGAATTGGTTCTGTTGGTGATGTTTGTGTCCCGAGTTTTGACTGCACGCTGTGGGAATGGGATGTTTGTGCGATCTGGCGGTGTTGGGGGGAATGTGCCTGATTGGCGGGGTTTGCGGGCTGCAGCGTTTTCCCTGCCCGTATCGTTCAGGTTCACCGATAAGGATGAAGGGATTATGCCATCGAAGATGCGTCAGGCGACCTCAGAGTTCGGTCTTTCCTGTTCAGCCAACGCCCTCAGTTTCGGGGTTGTCCGTCATGTCTTTCAAAGTTCTGTTACCGTTTTTGGTCACCTGTCTGCTGTCGGGCTGCATGGTCAACGGGTTGTTTGAGCGTGACGATCCGAGTAGTCGGCATAAGCCAGGTTCAGACGCATGGTGGGCTGAAAAGGGGGAATTGCCTCCGGGTGTCCGGCAAAGTCGCTGGAAAGGCAAACTCTGGCCCGCAGCGCCGCGTTCAACCGCTCCGAAGCAGCAATTCACTCACATATACCACTCTGAGCACTACTGGCCGCACCCATATGCCGCACAGGACAGCGCAGCCGTACATCGCATGATTGATACTCAGACAGCCCTGGGCTGGCAGAATCAGACGACTCTCTATGATCGTCATTTCGATCAGAACACTCAGGCCTTGAATACAGCCGGCAGGCTGCAGCTGGAGTACATTCTGTTCACAGTTCCACCGCAGCGTCGCAGTGTTTATGTGCAGGCAACTCGCAGTCCGGAGGGTGATGAAATTCGTCGCGTTTCGGTGGCGGAAGCGGCGGCGACAATGCGGCCAGGTCAGTCACCTGCGGAGATCACAATGCGGACCTGCGAAGAGATCGGACGACCGGCGGCGGAGGTCGGCAGCATAGCCGAACAATACCTCCAGAGCACTCCGGTTCCCCGAATCGGCAACAGTATCGGCAGCGGAGCTTCGGGCGGGGGCTTTGCGGGTGGTGGTCGCGGCGGTGCAGGCGGGGCCGGAGGCGGCAGCGGTGCGAACACCGCCACCAGTTACAGCGGACCTCGAGGTGGCATCACGACCGGCACCGGAGCGGTGCCGCGGTAGTCGCTGCCAGCAAATGGTCAGGCCGAAACGGCCGTCGGGCTGCCGTCATGGCGGAAACCGCCGAAATGCCGGTTCGCAAATGGGCATTCAGTGTAAGGTACGGCGGACTTTTCCTGCTGTACTCAGGATAGCGGATTCGATGACGGGAATGAGAGCGCTGCTGTCTGCGTGCTCTCAGGACTGCGATGCAGGTCCGCGGGGAGGAAGTTTGTGTCAAAGCCATATCGTCTGGTACTGAATGCGGTACTGCTGCTGGCGAGTTGCACGTTCTGCGGCTGTGCGTTTGTGAGCGGGAGTGCCGTCAGCAGTTCGCGTCTGCTGCCCTTCCGGAAAGCGTCAGCGGCTCAACTGAGCCCGGAGTTTCGGGAAGCTCAGCGGATGTTCGGCAGGAATACCGAAAAGAACCTGCTGGCATGGGCCATGTACCAGGAGGATACGGAACAGTATGCCGAGGCGATGAAGACGTACCGCGAACTTTCCGTTGCCTATCCTGACAGTGTTCAGCCGCAACTGGGGATTGCCCGTGTTGAGGAGGCGACTGGTCGCAGTGAGCAGGCACTGACGGTATTGCAGAATGCTGCTGCTGTGCATCCGCAGAATGTCGAGGTGCAGTTGCAGCTGATGCGGCTCCACACGTCGGAAGAGAACTGGCAGGAATGTCTGAAAACCTGTGAAATCGTCTGCAACCTCGCCCCCACCGATCAGAATGCGCGTTATGAGGTCGGAATTGCCATGGTTCGTGCCGATCGGGTTGACGATGCGCTGCCGCACCTGACGTTTGCCGTTGGTCGGTCCGCGGCCTGCTACAATGTTGCATGGATTCTGCATGAACAGTCTCGCGATGCGGAAGCAGTACCGTGGCTGCAGCAGGCGCTGAGCGAACATCCTGATCGGCAGACGGCCGAACGATCGAAGCTGCTTCTGGCCGAGTTGTCACCCGTGAATCCGCAGTCGAAACGTCGACACGATCGTGTCATGCCAGCAGCGGCGGTGGGTGATCAGGGAGGCGTCATCCACGCCGGTGGACCGGTGGAGGTGCCGTCATGGAACGGTCCCGGACAGGGGTCAGTTCGACCGGCCCGCCATTCCGGCCCGGCCATTCCGGCGGATGGTCAGCCGCAGCGCTGACAGGAGCGACTGGGGCGTGAGATACCGGGGCAGGTGCAAACGGCCAGATGATCGGTATGAGTATGACACTGACCACCATCATGAGCAGGTTCAGTGGTACTCCAGACCGTACGAAGTCACTGAAACGATAGCCCCCGGGGCCGAACACCATCATGTGTGTCTGATATCCGACCGGCGAGGCGAAGGCGAAGGATGATGCAAGGGCTACGGCCATGACAAATGGGCGTGGGTGAGTACCTGACAGGGCTGCAGCCTGCAGGCAGAACGGAAAGGCAATTGCCGCAGCCCCGTTGTTCGTGATCAGTTCATTCAGGATCATGGTGGCCATATAGATGGCGGCCAGTGCCGCGATGGGGCCGAATGGCTGGGTCAGTTGAATCAGCTGCTCAGCCAGGTATTGAGCGGCTCCGGAATTATCGAGAGCAGTGCCAAGTCCGAATGAAGCTCCAATCGCGGTGAGCACCGGCCATTCCACGGCCTGCCGGCCATCGGCCGTGGACATGCAGCGAGTCAGTACCATCAGACCACCTGCGAGGAATGCAGCCAGCGTTGCGCGGTCACCGGGCAGCATTACCATCGCCGCGAGCAGTGCGGCGAAGATGCCGACCGCAATCCACCAGCGTTCCTGCCTTGCCACCTGAAAGCCGTCCACATCACTGACCAGATAAAAGTCCGGGTTGTTGCGATGAGCCTGTGTGAAGTTCGCACCTGTCTGCAGCAGCAGTGTGTCGCCGGCTTCGAGGCGGACATCACCGATCTTCGTGGTCACTCGCTCGCCATTGCGGTGAATCGCGACGATTGCTGCGTTGTAGTGGGAGCGGAACTGAGATTCGCGGACTGTCTGGCTGATCAGCGGTGACGAACGGCTGATCACCGCCTCGCACAGACGCCGCTGTCTGGCGGCGGCCCATGCTGCATCGGCACCGGCTGCCACCGGTTCCAGCCCGGGGATATTCTTCAGGTCCACGATCGTGTCCACGATCCCGGTGAATACAAGTCGATCATCCTGTTCCAGCACTGTGTCGGGACTGACCGGGGTGATGATCGACCCGCGCCGATCGACTTCTGCGAGGAACAGCCCGGGCAGACCTCGCAGCCCGGCAGCTTCAATCGACTGACCGATCAGTCGACATCCCGGAGCTACTTTCAGCTCGACCAGATATTCTCGCATGGATTCGCCGAACTGCTGCAGCAGTTCCTTGCGCGCAGGCAGCAACAGGCGTCCGAATGTGAGCAGATAGATCGCGCCGACAATGGCGCAGGGAAAGCCGACGTAGCCAATTTCAAAGAACTCCATCTCTTCCAGTCCGGGAATGCCGGACTTTTTCATCAGTCCGTCCACTACGAGGTTTGTGCTGGTACCGATTCGCGAACAGCAGCCGCCCAGAATTGTGGCGAAGGAAAGGGGAATCAGGAGTTTTGAGGGAGCGACATGATTCTTGCGGCACCATTTCAGCACAACGGGTATCAACATCGCCACAATCGGAGTGTTGTTCATGAATGCCGAGACAGCGATTGCGAAGCAGATGAGTGCGGCAAGCCCGCTGAATTCTGAACGCACCGGTCCCAGCACGCGCGCCCCCACGTAGTCCACCACTCCGGTTTCCTTAAGTCCCGAGGTGACAACGAAGAGCGCGGCCACCATCAGCAGTGAAGGGCTGATGAAGCCTTCAAAGGCCGACTTGAAGTCCAGCACCCCGGCCAGTGTCAGGACAATCAAAGCACCCATGAAAACCAGATCTGCCGGGCGATCGAAAGCCAGAGCGATCAGCGTAACGAGCGTTACTGCAATTGTGAACCAGGCCTGCCATTCCATGTGTGCTGTCGCGACAGCCCGGTTGTGTGGGTGGCTGCCACGTTCCTTCAGGTCAAAGGTCGTTTATCTCGAGTCCCGATATCGTTCAGTGTGTGAAATTTAATGGGGGCAGGACGGTGATGCAACCGCATTGGGCGGGGCGGGACCAGACCACAGTGCAGCTGCGGGAATCCATCGTGCAGACTGATCTCATGGACTGCTGCGATCGCCTGAAATCGCTATCATGAGGTCCAGTCCGGGACATTGGCGTGTTCCCGGTACCGGGATTGGTATGTGTTCCGGTGTCTGCTGCTGCGCAATCTTCACAAAGCTCTGCTCATGATTGATTCTCTGCTGTCTTATCATCCGGAAGCGGCACTTCGACTGCTTCGTCCCGGGCGTCTGGCTGGATTGCAGCACGCACTGGAAGCTGCCCGCGACGCAACCCTGAACGATGTGGAAATCTGGCAGAGCGGTGAACCGGTGCCGCCGGAGCGTCAGCCGCTGGATGCCGGGTTTATCCAATGGCCTGAGGAGCTGCTGGCGGATCTGCAGTCAAATCGAGGTGAAAGTCTGATTGCTCGACTTGAATCCACCGGCAGCCGACTGCGGCAACTGGCGGATTCGCTCGTGGTGCTGGGAATTGGCGGCTCGTACATGGGCATGCGGGCAATGTTCGAGGCGCTGCGTCCGTCCTGCTGGAACGAATTGTCCCGCAGTGAGCGCGACGAGGCTCCACGACTGTATTTCGACGGCTGGAACGTGGATTCTGACCGCCAGCACGAACTGCTGTCGCTGCTCGAACGAAGGGCTGTGGCCAGCCCCGATGCACCCGCTGGGCGGACCGCCATCATCAGTATCAGCAAGTCCGGTGGCACTCTGGAGCCGGCCGTAGCGTTTCGCGCCTTTCGTGATTTCGTGGAGCAACGCTTTCCCGGGATGGATCGCGATCTGGTGGTTCCCGTGACTGGTGAATCCGGACGACTGCGAAGTCTGGCGGAAGCCGCCGGATACCGTGACGTGTACTCCATTCCTGAAGGCATCGGTGGGCGGTTCTCCGTGCTCACTGCTGTGGGGCTGTTACCGGCTGTCACAGCCGGTCTCAATATCCGGTCCCTGCTGCAGGGGGCGGCGACGCTGACCGACCACTTCCGGCGGGCCCCATTCGAGCAGAATGTGGTGCTGCAGTTCGTTGCTGTCTGCCATGCCTTTGAGGCTGATCACGGCATGAACTGCCGTGTGCTGTCCACCTGGGGCAGTCGCCTTGAAGCGGTCGGCCTGTGGTACGATCAACTGCTCAGCGAAAGTCTGGGCAAGCATGAACGTGGCGCCACCCCGCTCACTGTCGTGAACACTCGAGATCTGCACAGTCGCGGTCAGCAGCATCAGGAAGGTCGTCGGGATAAGCTGATTACCAATCTTCTGCCCGGGCCGCCGGTGCTGGCTCCCGTGGCTGTTGCGGCGCATCGGCTGGATCAGGATCGTCTGAATCAACTGGCTGGAACCACCCTGCCGCGAATCCTCGATGCAGCCATCGCAGGGACCAATCAGGCGTATGCCGAGGCCGGTCGACCGACAGCCGACCTCCAACTGCCCGGACTCAGTGAACATTCCCTGGGCCAGCTGTTCCAGATGCTGATGCTGGCGACGGTTGTCGAAGGACGCCTCGTCGGTACGAATCCCTACGGTCAGCCCGGGGTGGAAGCGTACAAGAGGAACATGCAGGCCAATCTGGGAATTCGGTAATCGGACCTGAGCCCATTTCCGTTGAATTGCTCTGTTGCAGAGGACCGCAGAATGAAGCTGACATTTTATGGCCATAGCGCGTTTGCCCTGGAAATCGCCGGACAGAGAATCCTGATTGACCCGTTTCTGACAGGAAATCCGGTGAACACGACTCCGGCCGATCAGGTGCAGGCGGATTTCATCGTGGTGTCTCATGGGCACGCAGATCATGTCGGTGACACGATCGAGATCGCTCGCCGTACAAATGCGCTGGTGATTTCCAACCACGAAATCTGCCTCTGGCTGCAGAAGCAGGGAGTCGCCCGGACGCACGATATGCATCTGGGTGGCAGTCATCAGTTTCCGTTCGGAACTCTGAAGCTGACTGTGGCCCACCACGGTTCGGTGCTGCCCGATGGAACTTACGGGGGCAATCCGGCCGGATTGCTGTTCAGGACCGCCGAGGGGAATGTGTATCACGCCGGAGATACGGCATTGTTTTCGGACATGTCGCTGATCGGTGCGGTGGGTTTGAAGGCCGCGATCCTGCCGGTGGGCGACAATTACACGATGGGGCCGGAAGATTCGCTGGCTGCCATTCGGCTGCTGCAGCCACAGATTGCGATTCCCTGCCACTACTCCACGTTTCCACTGATTGACCAGGATATTGAACAGTGGTCGCAGCAGGTGCGTCAGCACACGAATGCGCGCCCACTGGTGATGGCCCCGGGCAGCACGATAGAAATCTGAGCGGGCAGCCGGCTGTGTGCATGCCGAGCTGCAGATTGGTCAGATGCAACCTCGGCAAGGCAACTTAACGTGAGCTTGTCTGTGCTGAGTTCCGGTCAACCGGGTGCCTGCCAGAACCGCACCTGAGTCAGGCCGTGGCATGATTCAGATCAAGGCCCAGAGAATCCGCGAGAGGCAGCGCGGTGTCTGCGGGCGGGAGTGATGGTATCAGCAGTTGCAGCATGCGGGATTGCAATTCCGTCAGTCCGGCCAGGGTCTTCGCCGAAACCAGTACGCGATCTGAGAAGGGATCGACCAGCGGCTGCAAAGCCTCGAAATCGCCATCGGTTGTCAGCAGGTCGGCTTTGTTCTGCACCAGTAAAACGGGGCAATTTGCTGTTGCCAGGGTTTGCAGCAGCAGTTCCGGGACCGGACGCAGTCCGGCTATACAGCAGATCAGGTCGACGTCACAGGTGGCTGTCAGGGAGCGGCGGATTCCCTCAGCTTCGACGTCTGAGGCTGCCTCTTCGCGAACTCCTGCTGAATCCAGAAACCTGATGATCCAGCCGTCCAGCACGGTTTCGGCATCGAGCAGATCGCGAGTCGTTCCGGGAACCGCCGACACGATGGCTCGCTGACGACCGCACAGTGCATTCAGCAGTGACGATTTGCCGGCATTCGGCTCACCTGTCAGCAGCACTCGAAAGCCATGCAGCAGCGAGTTTGTAAATGGCAGCCAGCGGCGTGACTGTGCAGCGACCTGTGCGTCACCCGCTGCCAGCCGTTGCAGCAACTGCACCTGCCGTCCGTCGGCCTGCTGGAGGATGCGTTCTGCGGCTTCGCGAGTCCTGCACAGCTGTAGTGCGTGCTGGACCAGTTGATCTGCCCGCTGCTCGCATGACAGATCCGGCCTGCCGCTGGTCGACAGCAGGTTACCGGCTGCCGACGTCACGCGGGTTCCGGCGGCCTGCAGATCCTGCAGAATGCGTTGCACGGCGAGGCTGCCACCATGACACTGGATTTCCCAGCAGTCAGCACCGGTTCGAACAATGACGAGGTCTTCGCCGTGCCAGCGACCGTACAGAATTCTGTTGATTGGCGCGTTCTGCGGACTGAGATCGTCCTGTCGAACAAATGGCTGGAATGGATTGGTCGCCGGTGGCAGGTGGCCCTGCAGGCGGATCACAGCAACGGCCCCGGGCCCGCGGGCGGTCAGCACACTGGCCTGCAACTCCGTTTGAAACAAACTCTGCATAAAGTAACTTCTGCCGGAAAAACGGGCAGACAGACCGCTGGCCGGCGGCGAATTCCCGGCCCGGGACTGTCCGAACCGGTGAAATACTCTGTCTGTGCTGGTGGCCACGGGGCAAGAGTATGAAATTCCCGTGGAAACAGCCCTCTGAAGTTCAAGTTTGCGGCCCGCAATCGCGCAATTCTCAGTTTCGCTCCAGCCACCAGCACAGGGATGCCGATGTTTCGATTACGAGCGATCGCGCCGTGGCTGCTGTCTTTGTGCGCACTGCGAAACGATCCGCTCGACGTGGGTTTCGGCGGAATCTGCTGCAGGGTTCCGATCGAGCATTGCCCGAATTGCAGTTTCCTGGCCAGGGATGGTCATGGGTCGGCCATCAGAAAACGGAACTCCGCGTCCACTGCCGGCAAGGCTTGCCGGCTGGGTGGCTTCCGTTGCGTGCGCTCGTCCGCGTCTGATGCTGTGGCTGGGACTGCTGGCGGCCTGTGCATGTGTCGGGTACTCCGTCACGCACCTTGCGGTGCATACCAGTCGTTCGCAGCTGACCGATCGGGAAGCGCGGTTCAGTCGCAGCTGGCAGCAGTATTCTGATACGTTCGGCAGTGCCTCGGATCTGATGGTGGTGGTGCAGAGCCCGTCGCCGAATGTGCGACTGATTCGCAGTGTGATCGATGAACTTGGTGAGAAGCTCAAACGCGAACCTGAGCATTTTGAAAACGTGCTGTCCCGAGTTGATCTGACGGCGATGCGCCGGAAGGCACTGCAGTTTCTGACGGACGAAGAGATTCGCAAAACAGCGGCTCGTCTGCAGACCTACGACCGCGTCGTGCGTGAGCAGAACTGGGACCTGATTCGGTCGGAGAAGCTGGCCGAAACGCTGCTGGCACAGATCCGCCGCGGACAGGCCGACGGAATGGTGCCTGAGGCCACCTGGATTTCGGCTGAACGGTTTGCCGACAGCCTGTCATCCTACATGCAAAATGCACTGTCCAGTGGCCGCACCGAGCAGAACACGTTCAAGCCTCCGTTGCCTGAACTGATGACGGTGGCTTCGGACCAGAAGCTTTCGGACGGTGCCCTTTCGTGGATGATCAACAGCGAAGGGACAGTGGGGGTACTGCTCGTCTGTCTTGCACAGCCGCAGGAGCCAGGGGCAGCTGCAGGAAAATCGAATGTCAGGGAATCCTCACTCGCCCGGCTCAGAACTCTCGCCGGCGAAGCGGAGACTGCCGGTCGGACTGATGCTGCTGAGTTACAGGTTTCGCTGACGGGGATTCCGGCGCTTGAGCATGACGAACTGCGATCCACGTCCATAGACATCCGGAATGCCGGGTTGCTGGCGGCTCTGCTGGTTGGCGTGGTCCTGTTTGCCGTGTTCCGGGGCATGCGACATCCCATGCTGGCCCTGATGACTTTGCTGGTGTCACTCTGCTGGACCTTCGGAGCGGCCACTGCAGTGGTCGGCTCGGTGAACATCGTAAGCATCTGTTTTGCGATTTTTCTGATTGGTTTAAGTATTGATTTTTCCGTGTCTTATATTCACCGCTATCTGGCTCTGAGGCAGGAGCTGTATGAATTGCCTGACGCGCTGCGGGAGGCGGCCGAAACAACCGGCAGCGGGATTCTGATTTCCGCTGCAACTGCGGCTCTTGCCTTTTCCACGGCACTGCTGACGGGTTTCCCGGGCGTTGCTGAACTGGGACTGATTGCGGCCATGGGCGTGATTTTGTGTGCGGCTGCGGTGTTCTGGTTTCTGCCTGCTCTCATTGCGATTTCAGACGCCGACGTGGATGTCGAGCACCTGCCGCAGCCAATGCCCGCAGCAAAGCTGGTCGGCTGGTTGACGGCGTGGCCTGTTCCTGCGGCAGCGGCCGCTGCAGTGCTGGTGCTGCTGTTTTCGTCACAGGCTTTCCGCTGGTCAGACGGGAGACTGCAGCCCAGAATCAGCTATAATCCGAACCTGCTGGAACTGCAGGATCAGCGAGCCGAGTCTGTGGTGGCGGAACGAGCCCTTGATGCGGCTGGTACGGAAACAGTACTGCATGCTGTTTCAATTGCCCGTTCGTGGGAAGAGGCAATGCAGCTGCGGACGAGGTTTCTGAAGCTGTCATCGGTGGGTCGCGTCAGCGATGCTGCCAGCAAACTGCCGGAACAGCCCAGTGGCAGCACCATCCAGTTGCTGCAGAGCCTGCAGCAGCAGGCTGCCAGCCTGCCAACGTCGACGCCGACGCTCCGCGAGGGCAGCTATCTGGAGACTGGACGTCAGGCTGATGCCCTGTATGTCGTGTTGAAGAAATCAGATCATCCTCGCGCAAGGGCGGCGGCTGCCAGCCTTGATCAGTTCCTCAATGATCTGTCGAAGACTCCTGCCAGGGAATCCGCTGCCATCCTGACAGCGTGGAATGCCCTGACGACTCGCTGGCTGCTGGGTGAGTATCAGGAGATTGCTGTTGCCGATCGGTTCGATCCCGTTGACCTGCGGGATCTGCCGCGAGAATTGAAATCACGATTCCTGAAGATCGATGCAGATGGCAGGCAGCAGTGGGCTCTGAGAATCTATCCGAAGGAAAATGTCTGGAACGGGCCGGAACTGGATCGTTTTGTTCGCGAACTGCGAACAGTTGATGCGGGTGTGACCGGAGCTCCCATTCAGGTGTATGAGTCTGCTGGCCGCATGGACGTCACGTGGGCCTCCGTCGGACTCTATGCCCTGTCCGTGATCTTCCTGATTCTGTTGTTTAATTACCTGCGGCCCGGTCAAAAACTGCTGACCGTGATTCCGCCGATCGGAGTGGCTGCGTTTATCGGATACACGCTGTTCCAGCGCAACGGAACCCTGGAACCGTCGCTGGCTGTGATGATCTGCGTCGGACTGGCAACCTTCATTGCCGCTGTGCTCGACTTCCGCAACCTGCGTGATACGGGGCTGACACTGATGCCGGCACTGGCTGGCGGCGCCGTTTTGCTGGGAATGCTGCAACTGCTGGGACTGCAGTTGAACCCGATGAATCTGATAGCTCTGCCGCTGGTGTTTGCCATCGGGGTGGATAATGGGATCTATCTGGTGGCTGATTGCCGTCGCCAGATCGCAGCGGGCAGGGACGTTTACCGGCCATCTGCGGATACCCTCAGCAGTGTGATTGTGACTTCGCTGACATCGATTGCCGGATTTTCGGGACTGCTGGTGTCAGCCCATGCCGGGCTGTTCAGCGTGGGGCTGCTGCTGGCTATCGGAGTGGCCTGCTGCCTCGTGGTGTCACTGCTGCTCATGCCTCCGGTGCTGACTCTGGTAGCGCGGCATCAGCCAGCATCGATGGAGCCTGTGAAGGTCATTCGCGAAAAGTCGGGAGTGGCTGAAGACACCGCGTCTCGTGACGCTGCCGCAAAGAACGCCCAGCAAAAGAGCAAAAAGGCTGCCTGAGGTGCGGATTTCGGTGTGGCATTTCCGCAACATCGAGGCAAATTCGACAGGCTCTGTGCGGCGTGGAGGGATTCCAACCGGTTTTTGGTTGACATTTGTCGCCCACGGCTACTCGCGACCAGCCTGCCAGCGACGTTTTAACTGATCGGCCAGTACCGCCCCGGCCAGCACTGCTCCCAGAACCACGTTCTGAACTGAAGATTCAATCCCCAGCAGGTTCATGCCGTTGCGGATGACCGCGATGATGAAAGCCCCGATCAGTGTTCCCAGCATGCGACCTTCACCACCCATCAGTGATGTGCCGCCGACGACCGCAGCCGCAATGACCTCCAGTTCATACATGTCACCGTACTTGGGGTCGCCGCAGTTCAGTCGTGATGACAGCAGCAGACCACCCAATCCGGCCAGCCCCCCGCTGATTGTGAACACCACAAACTTCATCTGCTGCAGGCGGATACCACAAAGTCTGGCGGCTTCTGGATTACCCCCGATGGCATACAGCTTCCTTCCGAACGCCGTACGGCTCATCACAAAATGGGCGACCGCGTAAAGGACGATCATGATCCAGACGGGATTGGGGATGCCTCCCGGACTTCCGCCACCCAGTATTCTGAATGAGGGTGGCAGCCACGTATCGCCAATCGATTCCTGATTGGTGATTCTCTGAGCCAATCCACGAGCCATGAGCATTATCGCCAGGGTGGCAATGAAGGATGGCAACCGTGCTGCTGTCACCAGCAGGCCGTTCATGGCTCCGGCGGCTGCTGCCACCAGCATCGCCAGCAGGCAGGCGATTGCCAGTTCCCCATAACCGGCGCTGGCGCCACCGCCCACTTCCTTCAAAAACACGGCGGCTGTTACCGAAGACAAAGCCACTACCGAACCCACACTCAGATCAATCTCCCGCAGAATGATCACCATGGTCATGCCCACCGCAATGATTGCGTAGATGGCTGTCTGGTTGGCGACGCCCAGCAGATTGCCCAGCTTGAGAAAGTCCGGCCACATGCGAGTCGGCGGGACGAAGAAACGCACCTCGCCTTTCCTGCCTACGTCCTCAAGCACCGGCCACTGTCGGGATTTTCCGGTGACAGCGACGGCATTGATCCTGTGCCCTGCTGAGGTTGCCTGCTGCAGCATCAGACGGGCCTGTGCCGGTGCTCCGGCAATCGCGCCCACAACCTGTCCCCCGCCCTGCTCTACCCGCTCCCGCACTGCTGCCAGAAACTGCCGATCCTCTGCACCCGCCGGCACTGCAATTGCCACCACGGCGTCTTTGCCGAAAGCTGCCAGAACCTCATTCGCTGTGGCCTCACCAGCCTCTCGTCCCGTCAGACTCTGCGGTTTCAGCGTCAACAGACTGATCACCACAATCAGCAGCAGCAGTACCAGCACAATGCCGTAGTCGCTGAGCAGTCGTCGCAGCAGTGGAGGACCGGTAAGTTGCATACAGGGCTGATATCCATGTCGATTGAGAAAACCTTGCCACAGAATGCTAACTCAAAACCTGTTCAGGGGAAACCATGACACCAAGGTCGGGGCCATCGCTTCGCGGCTGATATGCTCTGTGGACGCGAACCGGCTGCATCATGGACGCTGCGCAGGCCCGTTGACGAAAGTCTGCCGGGGAAGCTTTGTCGTCAGTAAGCCCCACAAAGCTGATGCCTGCGCAGTCGGAGAAAAAAGACTCCACGCGAAATCCTGTGCGCAGCTGTAGATTGCATTGCGAGGGGTGTGGACAGAGAGTGGTCCACGCAGAACTGAAACGACCCCGAAAACAGGGTTTCCGACCTCAGTTTTTTTTCTTCCGAGGTTTGGCGGCTCGGCAGGAGCGTCGCCCTCCCAGGGTTTGGCGGCTCGGCAGGAGCCTCGCCCTCCCAGGGTTTGGCGGCTCGGCAGGAGCCTCGCCCTCCCGAGGTTTGGCGGCTCGGCAGGAGCCTCGCCCTCCCGAGGGGTTTGCGGCTCGGCGGGAGCCTCGCGCTCCCAGGGTTTGGCGGCTCGGCAGGAGCCTCGCCCTCCCAGGGTTTGGCGGCTCGGCCGGAGCCTCGCCCTCCCGAGGTTTGGCGGCTCGGCAGGAGCGTCGCGCTCCCAGGGTTTGCCGGCTCGGCAGGAGCCTCGCCCTCCCGAGGGGTTTGCGGCTCGGCGGGAGCCTCGCCCTCCCAGGGTTTGGCGGCTCGGCGGGAGCCTCGCCCTCCCGAGGGGTTTGCGGCTCGGCAGGAGCCTCGCCCTCCCAGGGTTTGGCGGCTCGTCAGGAGCCTCGCCCTCCCGAGGTTTGGCGGCTCGCCTTTGGAGGCCTTGCCTTTCGTCGTGAAAAGGCTTCTTCACACCACGCACTGCATATTACACTGAGCCGGAAAAAACACCCCCTGCATCCTACTCCGTGACTGACTGCAGGTCTCGTTGAGTCGTCTGCGGTGACGCGTTTCGTTCCGGGAGGCCCAGTTCGATGGCACGCTGAGCAGCCACAGCGGCCAGCCTTGCCGCCGTCGGTGCGGCCACCGTCCCACCATAGTGAATGCCCGGAGCTGTCGGCTCATCAACCATCACCAGAACGACTACTCGGGGAGCATCGGCCGGGCTGCCGCACACAAAGGAGACCACCCATGCGCGGTCCGAGTAAGTGCCGGTCTCGGGATCCAGCTTCTGAGCCGTCCCTGTTTTTCCGAACAGCGAAATTCCGGGCATACGAGCTGCTTTGGCAGTGCCGCGTTCCACCACCTGCGTCAGCGGCTCGCGTACCAGCCACTCCGCTGTTTCACGACTCAGCAGCAAACTGTCAAAGTGCTCGCCCACGGCCACTGTCGTATCCCGGGTATCGAATGTCGGAAGATGCGCTGAGCGACGCAGCAGAGTGGGGCGGCGCAGTCGACCGCCGTTCGCCAGCGCGGCATGAGCTGTCAATAGCTGCAGCGGAGTCACCGCCAGTTCCTGGCCCATCGGGATGGACCCGAGCGAGTAGACTGTCCAGTTTTCGCGGGGGTGCACTATTCCAGGCAGCTCGCCAGGCAGCTCAATTCCCGTGACTCGGCCGAAACCAAAACTACGGACTCCGTCATAAAGCCGGTCCAGCCCGAGCCGTTCGCCGATTTTTGCCATACCGATGTTGCTGGATTTGACCAGCACGTCAGCAACACTCAGTCGGCCATACGAATGATGGTCGTGCAGGACTCGGGGGCCCATCCGGTAAACACCGTAGCTGCAGTCAATCTCTTCGTTCCGCTGCAGGCAACCCTGCTCCAGCGCCCACCCCGTAATCATTGGTTTGAAGGTCGAACCGGGTTCGAATACGGCAGAGACGGCCAGATTCTTCCATGCGGACTCATCAACCTCTTCGAGACGATCGGGGTGGAATGTGGGGCGAGATGCCATCGCCAGCACCTCTCCGCTCCACGGTTCCATCACGATCGCGCACGCGCCCTTCGGATGCCACTGGTTCACAAGTTCGTCCAGCAGTTCTTCCGTGCGAATCTGCAGTGGCAGATCAAGCGAACTGACGACCGCTCGACCCGGCCGCGGTGACTTCGATCGCTGTTCATCCACTTCCATCAGAACACCCCGCGCATCGCGAGCCAGCACCCGCAGCCCATCCTCGCCCCGCAGCTCCTCGTCGAGTGCCTCTTCGAGGCCTCCTTTTCCGCGATTGTCAATGTCACGCAGGCCGATCGCATGAGCCGCATAGCCGTCATGCAGATAACGACGCAGGAATTCCGTGCGCAGACCCCACGTGCCAGTCGGCAGCTTCAGACTGCGGATCTGTTCGGCCTGCCGATCATCCAGTCGCCGACGAACCCACAGAAACTGCTTCTCACGACTCCGGACAAGGCTGTCGTACAGTTCGTCTGTGTTCAGGTTCAGCACGCTGCTGACCTGCCACGCAAACTTCAGAGGGTCGTTGATTGCGGAAGGTACGGCATACAGACTTTCACATTCGATCGTCATTGCCAGTGCCTGCCCGCTGCGATCCAGAATATCGCCGGGTCTGGCCGGCAGCACTTCCTGATGCACGCTCTGTCGGGAAACCCGGCTGTGCAACTGACTGTGCTGCTCACCCTGCAGCTGGATCAGCCTTGCCATGAGCAGCATCCAGCCAGTCAGCAGCAGTAGACCGAACAGAGTCGAACGCCAGCCGTGTGAACTGCGAACAGACGGTCTGAATGCGGGTGGGGTCGGTGAATCCATCATCGCCGCTGCCTTTCACGGGCAGCACCGTGGCGTGGCTCCGGACCACCAACCGGCTCGGTCGGCACAGGCGCAGGGAATTCAGTGGTCTGCAGAGCGTCCATCGTCAGACGCTCTGCCTGCAGCCGACGGCGCACCAGCCAGCCGCGCAGAATCTCCGCATGGTAATGCTGCACCCCGGTGGCACGACGCAGTTCCAGCGTCTGTTTCTCGAGCCAGATTCCGGCTATCGAGACCAGCAGCGCCAGCAACAGTCCGGCTGTAAAGCGGAAATACACGTGGCAGCGTCCGCAGAAACCCGCGGTCCGTCAACGGCATTGGCAGGACGTCCATGGACCCACCCGCGCGCGAATGTCGCGCGCCGGGGAAAATCGGCGCAATATCACTCAGGGCATGATCACAACTTCCGTCGCGTCGTCCGGAAGGGCCAGAATTGTTCCGGACCTCAGCCTGTTCGGATCATTCACTACGGAGCGATTCATTTCGTACAGCTCAATCCAGCGTGAAGCTCGCCCAAGATGCTTCTTCGATATATCCGACAAAGTTTCACGATCACCCACGCGGTAGGCCGGACTGCCATCCTCCAGCAGCAGGAACCCCGGCGGCTCGACAACTCGGGGCAATGAATCCACAAACAGCTGCGGGTACTTTTCCTCCAGTAAACGACGATCCGGTGTCAGGACAATCATGCCTGGCCGCATTTTACGAGGATCCGGGATGCGGTGCTGATTGAAAACCGCGAGGGCGGAAAAGTAACGGCTCGTACCGTAGACTCGCTTTGAAAGCTTCGTGTAATTCTCGCCCTCCTGGACGATCACGGTTGGCACATCTGAGGCATCGCTGGTGGGATTGGGCTGCGGCGAATTCTGATAGTTGAAGGCTGCCAGATCGAACCGACCATCACTGCCGCTGCCGGACGCACTGCGCAACGCCTGACGTGATGGCCGATCGGCCGGGCGGGCAACGGCGTTGAACCCGGCAGATTCCGGGAATGCCGCTGCGGTTCGCCCCGCTTCAGTCACACTCCGATTACGCTCCGGCACCTCACCAAAAACCGGCTCGGTGGCCGGGGCTCGCTGCACGGGCTCATCCGGAGTAAAGCCTGAAAACGCGGGTGGCTCCTGCGGCTCAGCCATTGCCAGCAGCATCGGCTCGTCAGTACTGCTGGGAGTTTCAGTGGTTTCGCTCGTTCCGGTAGTTTCACTCTCTTCACCGGATGCATCGAACGTGGCGTCGTTCAGCACGGGTGTGGGTTCTGAGATGGGGGTTGTGGAAGGTTCTGCAGCCGGTGCCCCGATCGGGAATTCGCCACTGTCCGCAGCAGTGGCTTCGGCAAAGTCGGGATCACCACCGATCGTCGGGAGCACTGTTTCAGTAGTCTCCGGAGTCGATGGCTGGGTGTCGGCAGGTTCAATCGTCGCGGGTTCAGCGGTTGTGGGTTCAGAAGTGGTGGGTTCCACGGCGGTTGCCATGAATTGAGGCGGGGCGTCGCTAACGGAGGGCTCGTTCAGAACCACGGAGGGGGCATCCGTTCCGATCGGAGAGTTCTCAGTCTGAAAGTTGACTCCCGCATCAGCCGGCTCGGGAGCTGCAGTTGAGTCGTTGAAGCCTGGAGGGGAGAGATCCGCAGCGGAAGCGATTGCAGGCTCACTCAGATCCCCGTCAGCAGAAGTGCCACGTTCGCTCAGAGTGACAGGGAAGTTCGGCGGATCACTGTCCGAGGCGGCGAAGGGAGACTGGCTGGATGCGGAGGCATCCAGCAGCGGATCTGCAGCTACAGACTGCTGTGGTAATTCAGCGGCGCCAGCAGCGGTCGTCGTTGTCGCAGCAGTGCCCGGACCGGCGATGGACGCCTGAGTCAGGGCGCGCTGGTGCATATCCATTTTGTGATAGACAAGGAACCCGAAGGCAAACACCAGCACCATCACAACCATGATTCCCAGCCGAGCTTCGTGGCTGAGCTTTTTGGCAACACTGGCGGTGGTTACGGTTGAGGCTGCCAGCGGGCTGCCCGCAGTTTGGCCGAGCGACTGCGAGGATTCAGGCGAACCTCCGCCGGTTGCGCTTCGATTGGCGTCTTTGTCAGTACCTGCCATCCGTGGTTTCCTTTGAATGCATTCTTCACGATTCGATCTTCCAGCGAGTGGAAGGAGATAACAACCGCAATTCCATCCGTGTTCAGAATCTGCGGCAGCACCTGCGTCAGCATTCGATCTGCGTGTTCCAGTTCTTCATTGACCCTGATTCGCAGTGCCTGAAAGACTCGTGTCAGAGCCGTTCGGCCACTGCTGGAGCGAAGATCGCCACAGACTGCGGCGACGCATGACTGCAGGTCAGCGGTGGTTTCCACTGCACCTCCCGTCTGCAGTCTGCGATGCACCTCAGCGGCAATCCGCCGAGCTGCGGGTTCTTCACCCCATGTTTCCAGTACCTCCTGCAGTTCAGCCTGTGTGGACTGCTGCAGAAACTGAGCTGCCGAACGTCCTTCGTGCGGGTGAAACCGCATGTCCAGAGGTCCGCCTGCATCGAACCCGAATCCGCGATCGCGATCAGCCAGCTGGTCTGATGAGAGCCCCAGGTCAAGCAGCACACGATCCACTTTTTCCAGTCCGTTGCTGCGCAGAATTTCCGCAGCCTCAAGATAGCTGCCTCGCGACAGGAGGCAATTAACGCCAGACAGCTTCGCGGCAGCAAAATTCAGCATCATCGGGTCGCGGTCCACCCCGATCAGTCGCCCTGCAGGTCCCAGAGCCTTCAGGATCAGGCTGCTGTGACCGCCGGCACCCACTGTTCCATCCAGGACCGTCAATCCCGGCGACAGCTGCAGCCACTGCAGCACTTCGCGAGGCATTACGGGAATGTGGACAGGACGCAAGTCCGCAGGCATGGGGAGAACGATCGCCGAAAAAGAACTGACCTTTGCGACAGTTGCCGCAGAGAAAGTCTATTCAGCACGGCCACTTTCGGAAAGATCAGTTCTCGCAGCCTGGGGTATTCCTTGAGCCGGATTCCGGTCAGATTTGAAATTCCGGGATTCCGGGGTTGTTTCAGTTGGTTTTTGGTGTGAATTTCAGCGGTTTCTGCCGCTGTGGCCAATCCGGCAGTCGTGCCAAACAAAAAAACCGCGTGCGGAGTACCGCACGCGGTTGTTGGCTGCTGTCAAATCGGCGGTACATAAACCGCCGACTGACGATCAGTACATGTCTTCTGCACCGTGGTTGTGGGCCTTCTTGTCGTCCTTCGGTTTTTCGGCGATCAGTGCGTCGCTGGTGAGCAGCAGGGTTGCCACGCTGGCGGCATTCTGCAGTGCTGTGCGAGCAACCTTGGTTGGGTCGATCACACCAGCCTTCACCATGTCTTCGTACTTGTCCGTGGCGGCATTGTAGCCGAAGTTGCCCTCGCCCGATGCCACCTTCTCGCAAACGACGCCACCATCAACCCCGGCGTTGTCAGCAATCTGTGTCAGAGGTGCGCGGCAGGCTCGCACGATGATGTCGTAGCCGATCTTCTCTTCGTGGCTGAGCCTTGTCGGCTTCACGCTCAGAGAGGCTCGCAGCATCGCCACACCACCGCCCGGAAGAATTCCCTCTTCGACTGCGGCGCGGGTGGCGTGCAGTGCGTCTTCCACGCGTGCCTTCTTTTCCTTCATCTCGCTTTCGGTCGCGGCACCGACGTTGACCTGTGCCACACCGCCGGCCAGTTTGGCAATTCGCTCTTCCAGCTTCTCGCGATCGTAATCGCTCGTGCTGTTTTCCAGCTCACGGCGAATCTGCTCGATGCGAGCCTGGATGTCAGCCTTCTTGCCGCCACCTTCGACAACCGTCGTGTTGTCCTTGTCGACCACGATCTTTCGAGCCGTGCCGAGGTCGGTGATGTCAATGCTGTCGAGCTTAATGCCCAGATCTTCGAAGATGGCCGTGCCACCAACCATGATCGCAATGTCCTGCAGCATGGCCTTGCGGCGGTCGCCGTAGCCGGGGGCCTTCACGGCGGATACCCGCAGGTTGCCCCGCAGCTTGTTGATTACCAGTGCCGCCAGGGCTTCGCCTTCCACGTCTTCTGCAATGATGAGCAGAGGCTTGCCGGAATTCACGACCTTTTCCAGCACAGGAACCAGGTCCTTAATGCTGCTGATCTTCTTCTCGTGGATCAGGACGTAGGCATCTTCCAGCACACACTCCATGGACTCGGAGTTCGTGACGAAGTAGGGAGACAGGTAGCCACGGTCAAACTGCAGGCCTTCCACGACCTCGAAATTGGTTTCGAGGCTTTTGCCCTCTTCCACGGTGATCACGCCGTCCTTACCCACCTGGCTCATGGCGTCAGCCAGAATCCTGCCAATCTCTGCGTCGCCGTTGGCGGCCACAGTACCGACCTGGGCGATCGACTTGGCAGTGCTGATCTTCTGGGACATGTTCTTCAGGCTGGCGATGATGTCTTCCACCGCTCGGTCCATGCCGCGCTTCATTTCCAGCGGGCTGACACCTGCAACGACGGCCTTCAGACCTTCGTTGTAAATCGCTTCGGCCATCACCGTGGCAGTCGTCGTGCCGTCGCCAGCCACGTCATTCGTCTTACTGGCCACTTCACGGACCATTCGGGCACCCATGTCCTCGAACTTGTCCGGCAGTTCGACTTCGCGAGCAACCGTAACGCCGTCCTTGGTCACGGTGGGCGAGCCGAAGCTTTTTTCAATGATCACGTTGCGTCCGCGTGGGCCGAGCGTCACTTTGACCGCTCGAGCCAGTTTGGAAACGCCACGTCGCATGGCTTCCTGAGCTTCCTGATCAAAGGCAATCATCTTTGCTGCCATTGCTGTATTCTCCAGTCTCTATGGTTATCTGCGAAACTTTGATTCGTTGTGGATGGCGGATGCTCATACTCAGACCACCCCGCCTGATGCTGAAACCCACGGTTTCAGCCTGCTTTCCCGACGCCTGCCAAACTGGCCGAAGTCAGTCAGAGCGTTGCCAGGATGTCACTTTCCCGCAGCAGCAGGTAGGTCTGGTCCCCGACCTTGATCTCGTCGCCAGCGTAGGAGCTGAAAACCACCCGGTCACCTTCCTTGACAGACAACGGAATTCGCTCGCCTTTGTCATTCACATGACCATCGCCCACTGACACCACTTCGCCCCGCTGCGGCTTGTTCTTCGCCGCATCCGGCAGCAGAATCCCGCCTGCAGTCTTCGATTCCGCCTCGGCCCTCTTCAGAACCACGCGATCCCCCAGAGGCACAATGCGAGTTGCTGCTGCGGAAGCCTTCTTTGCCATGACCCTCTCCTGACCTCAATTTCAATTCACGTCGCTGAAACAAAATCCGTCTGCGACCCGAACCAGGCTTCAGCCACTTCAGCAGCCCAGACGTTGATTGCTGAGTCTGCTGCGAATCACGTGCCATGATTTTGCGTTGTGTTGTAAGTTGTTAATTTGTCTATGTTTATGATTTTTCAGCGTGTTGTGTCGTGAGTTGCGGGACGGGGTAGACTGCCGTTTTGACACACCGGCGATCTGTTTGCAAACCGCTGAGCCACTGAAGCTTTCGGCAGAATCATCGGCAAAATCAGTAGAATCGAAAAAGTCGACACGATCCCGAGAATTGTTGTTGCTCGCGGATCTCCCGGTTCGCTATCTTTCCCAATCTCTCTCTC
>CAITYU010000450.1 GCA_903896675.1 uncultured Planctomycetaceae bacterium | reverse complement strand
CTGCTGCCCGCGGGGTCACGATGTTTGTTATCGCAGGAGATTCGCAATGCGCGAGGCGGGCAGTATGGGCTGAGGGTGCGTGCAGGGGCGGAGTCAGCGGATGCGGAGTTGCAGCGGCGTGTGCTGGAGAGTTTTCGATTTCGCCTCGTGCTGTATCGATTTCAGAACATGCAGAAGGATCCGCGGGCGATTCAGGAGCTGGCAGCGATGGAGTTTTGTCCGCAGCGAGGTGAGGTGGGGGAATTTGTGCTGGAGCGTTTTCTGGGCTCGACGACTCCGGGTGCAAATTTTTCGATTGGCTGCGGTCTGGGCGTCCTGATAGTGGCGGAGTCGACGCGTGCTGTGGAGGTGGCAGCGGGGTCGGGTAGTGTGCTGCTGCGACTGCACGGAGTGGAGCTGAGTTTTAGTCCGCGGCAGCGGGACGATACGGTGACGGTGTGAGTGGTGTGATTTGGCTGCGTATGCTGGGATGGCTGCTGCTGGTGCTGCACTGGGACGGAGTGTTGCCGCTGCTGGTGTGGAGTCTGCCGAGTGTGCTGCAGGAGTTATTTCCGGGGCGGCGAGGTGTGGTTGAGTTTTCTGCGGTTGTGTTTCCGATTGTGGTGTTTGGGTGGCGTTATCGTGTGGGGTTGCGGGTGATTGCGGGGAATGCGTGTGGCGGTGCGGTGCGGCGGCTGCAGCGGCGGGTGTTTTTTTTGGGGATTTTTGTGCGGGTGCTGTTGGATGCGGTGGTAATGCTGAGTTGTCTGATACCGGCAGCGGCAGCGGGTGGAGTGTGGCGTGAGATGCTGATACCGCTGGGGATTTATGTTGCGGCGATGCTGGTGGCTATGTATCCGGGCGGGGTTCGGCGGGTGGCGTGACGTGATGTGAAGGGAATTTCCGAAACGTCGGTGGTGGATTGCCTGTTGAGTTTTCGCAACATGTCGTCAAGTACGACACAAGTCGCTGCGGTTCGTCCTGCTCCGTGTGAATTTTCATTGATTTCCGGCAGGAATTCTGATTTCGGGGGCGGATTCGCGTGGAAAAGCCACTTGCCTGTTTCCAACGGGGTATTCGGCCGATAGACTTTATGCTGCTGCAGCCCTTGCGGCGCGAAGTTCGGGTTGTTTTCAGCCTGTGTTTCGGCGTTGTTTAAATCTTGGTGTTTGGGCTCCTGCCCTGCCCTATCCTGCCTCTGCCCCGCCCTGTTTTCTCACCGGAGTGTTCCTGCATGCTGACGTTCAACGGTCCGGCTCACAGGTTGTGCAATGGGGTTTCGCGGCGGGAAGTGCTGCGTCTGGGGGCATTGTCTGTGGGGGGGTTAAGTCTGCCGCAGTTGCTGCGTGCGGAGCAGCAGGCGGGAGTGGGTGATTCCCGCAAAGCGGTGATTATGATTTACATGTGTGGTGCCCCGGGGCATCAGGACATGTATGACCTGAAGATGCAGGCTCCTGCAGAGATTCGCGGTGAGTTTCAGCCGATAGCGACGAATGTGCCGGGGATTGAGATCTGCGAGCACATGCCGCGTCTGGCGGGGATCATGGATCTGTGTGTGCCGCTGCGTTCGGTGTATGGATCGCCGGACGGGGATCATGATTCCTTCATCTGTTACACGGGTCGTTCGAAGCGTCAGCAGCCTCCGGGGGGCTGGCCATCCTTTGGCTCGACGATTTCGCAGTTGCTGGGTCCGCGGAATGCTGCAGTGCCTCCGTTTGTGGGACTGTCGCCCGACACCGGTCATCCGCCGTATGGTTCTCCGGGGCATCCCGGATTTCTGGGCATCTCGAATTCCGCATTTCGTCCCTCGGGTCCTGCGCAGAAGGACATGGTGCTGAATGGAATTGATGCATCGCGACTTGAGGACCGTCGTTTGCTGCAGCGTTCGGTGGATCGACTGCGTGAGGCGCGGGACAATGGTGGCATGCTGCAGGCAATGGACTCGTTTACTCAGCAGGCCTTTGACATTCTGACGTCCAGTCGTCTGGTGGAGGCATTGGATATCTCGCGTGAGCCGCAGCATGTGCGTGAGCGTTATGGTGAGGGTGATTCGCGGAATTTCGGCGATGGTGCTCCACGGAACCTGCAGCATTTCCTGATGGCGCGTCGTCTGGTGGAGGCTGGCTGTCGGGTTGTCACGTTGAATTTTGGCCGCTGGGACTTTCATTCGGACAACTTCAACGGCATGAAGAATACTCATTTGCCCCAGTTTGATCAGGGGCTGAGTGCCTTGATTGCGGATCTGCATGAGCGGGGTCTGGACAAGGATGTGGCGGTGGTGGCGTGGGGTGAATTCGGCAGGACTCCGCAGATCAACAAGGACGCGGGTCGGGATCACTGGCCGCAGGTGGGTGGTGGTTTGATTGCGGGTGGTGGATTCCGCACGGGTCAGGTGATTGGTGCGACGGATCGTCTGGGTGCTGAGATTGCGGAGCGTCCGGTGCATTTTGGTGAGGTGCTGTCGACGCTGTATCGGCATCTGGGAATTGGTGCTGAGACGACATTGCGGGACTTCGCGGGTCGTCCGCAGTATGTGATGGATCAGCGACCGCCTTTGCCGGAGCTGTTGGGGTGAGGGGTGAGGGGTGAACTCGCGGTGAAGCGGGGGGGCCTTTAGGGTGTGCCGGGCAGGAATGCCCGGGGTACGGTGTGAAGCCGGGGCTACGGATTTTGTTGCTGCCTGGAGGGGCTGCTGTGTCTGAGGATCCCTGCGGGTTCTATCGGTATCGCACCGGGATGATGCGTGCGGGATGCAGTTTGCTGACGAGAGCACTTGTGCTTTGCCTGTTGTGCACTGCAGCGGCAGCGCAGGGGTTGTCGCCTGAGCAGTCTCTGCAGCAGCTGCGTGCTGCGGGTGGGTTTCGGGTGGAACTGGTGGCTGCTGAGCCGCTGGTGCGACAGCCGGTGGCGATGGAGTTTGACGACCGTGGTCGGCTGTGGGTGATCCAGTATCTGCAGTATCCGAATCCTGAGGGACTGCAGCGGGTGCAGGTGGATCGTTATTCGCGAACGAGGTATGACCGTGTCCCGGATCCTCCGCCCCGGGGGCCTCGCGGTGCCGATCGGATCACGATCCTGCAGGATTCTGACGGTGACGGGCGGATGGATACCGGTCGCGATTTTGTGGACGGTCTGAATCTGGCGACGGGTCTGGCGTTTGGTCATGGCGGGGTCTATGTGCTGCAGGTTCCTTATCTGCTGTTTTATGCCGACCGGGATCGTGATGATGTCCCGGACGGGGATCCTGAGGTGCTGTTGAGCGGGTTTGGCATGGAGGATGCTCACAGTGTGGCCAATTCGCTGACGTGGGGACCGGATGGCTGGCTTTACGGGTGTCAGGGCAGCACGGTGACGGCCAGCATTCGGGGGATTGAGTTTCAGCAGGGTGTCTGGCGGTATCATCCTGTGACGCAGGCATTTGAGTTGTTCTGCGAGGGCGGGGGCAATACGTGGGGGCTGGATTTCGACCGTCAGGGGCGGTTGTTTTACAGCACGAATTACGGCGGTTACGTGCTGGTGCATGGACTGCAGGGGGCGTATTACGTGAAGTCATTTGGCAAGCACGGAGCGCTGCATAATCCGCATGCGTACGGGTATTTCGAGCATGCTGCGCATCAGAATTTTCGTGGTGGTCATGTGACGGTGGGTGGGATTGTGTACGAGGAGGCTCAGTTTCCGACGGCACTGCGTGGGAGGTATTTGGCGGGTGATCTGCTGGGCCATGGTGTTTACTGGCATACGATTCAGAATGCGGGCTCGACGGTTTCCACGGCGCATGGTGGCGAGCTGCTGACCTCGGGCGATCCCTGGTTTGCTCCGACGGACGTGACAGTGGGTCCGGACGGTGGTGTGTATGTTTCGGACTGGCATGATGCCCGGACGGCGCATCCGGATCCGGATGCCGACTGGGACCGCAGCAATGGTCGGATTTACCGGCTGGTGTATGGTGCTGGTGAGCGGTCTGCGGTGCCGGATTTTGCGGCGCTGACGTCTGAGCAGTTATGGAAGCTGCATGGTGATGAGCGTCAGTGGTATGTGCGGCGGGCGCGTCGCGAGCTGGCGCGCAGGGTGACAGCGGGAGGATTGTCTGCTGACCTGCGTGATCTGGGGGAACGATTTCGTCAGGCGTCGCTGACGTCGGTTGAGGAGTCAGAGGCGCTGGAATCGCTGTGGTCGCTGCATGTGCTGGGGGGCTTTGACGAAGTGACGGCGACGCAGTTACTGAGCAGTCCGCATGCGTCGGTGCGGGGCTGGGCAGTGCGGCTGCTGGGGGATACGGGCGAGGTGTCTGAATCTCTGGCGCATCGGCTGGACGAATTTGCGGAGCAGGAATCGGAAGTGCAGGTGCTGCAGCAGGTGGCTGCGACAGCGAGGAGGCTGCCGGCGGAGGTGGCGGTGCCGATGATCAATGCGAACATCAATCGGGACGACCACGGGGATGATCTTTGTCTGCCGTTGATGTGGTGGTGGGCGGTGGAGGAGCACAGTGTGTCGGGGCGAGCCGAGGTGCTGCGGCGTTTTGTGCGACCGACGTTATGGAACAGTCGGCTGGGTCGGGATGTGCTGTTGCCGCGATTGATTCGGCGGTATGCGGCGGAGGGAACAGCGGCGGGTGTGGATTCGGTAGTGACGCTGCTGCGGGCAGCGCCCGGTGTGCAGCAGCGGCGTGGATTGTGGTCAGCGATTGTGGCGGGGTGGCAGGAACGCGGCGGAGAGCTGGCTGGGGGCGGTTCACTGACATCTGAGTCGCTGCGTGGGCATGCGATTGCCGAGTTGCTGCTGGCGGACTGGAGGTCTGAGCCTGCTGATGTGACTTTGCTGCGTGCGGGAATTCTGCTGGGTTTGTCAGAGCCGCGGGTGTGGGCGGAGCGGGTGGCGTTCAGTGCTGACACGCCTGTGGAGCAGCGAGTGCGACTGCTGGAGGTGCTGGTACTGCTGCATGATGAGCGGCTGGCGGGGCCGTCGTTAGCTCTGGTGAAAAGTGATGCGGCGGATGTGGTGCGTGCTGCTGCCCTGCGGGTGCTGGCAAATTCGGCAGCGGATGAAGGAGTGGCCGATGAGCTGATAGAGCTGCAGCGAAAGTTTCCGGAGGGGGGGGTGAACAGTCAGTTGCGGGACGTGCTGTTGTCGCGTCCGATCTGGGCGAAGCGCTGGCTGCAGGCGGTGGATGGGGGGCGTATTCCGGCGGCGTGGACATCGCTGGAGCAGATTCGGCGG
>CAITYU010000449.1 GCA_903896675.1 uncultured Planctomycetaceae bacterium | reverse complement strand
TTGTGCTGGCGCGATTTGACGCGGAGCGTCAGGCACTGGCGATGATGGATCACCCCAACATCGCTCGAGTGTATGACGGGGGCATGACCGAGCGGGGACGGCCATTTTTTGTGATGGAATATCTGCGCGGAACGCCGCTGACCGATTACTGCGATCAGGCGAGGCTGTCGATCCGCGATCGCATGGATCTGTTCCTGCAGGTGTGTCGTGCCGTTCAGCATGCTCACGCAAGAGGAATTGTGCATCGGGATCTGAAACCCTCGAATATCCTCGTGTGTCGGTACGACGGACGCCCTGTCATAAAGGTGATCGACTTCGGGCTCGCCAAGGCACTGAATCAGGAACTGACGGATCTGACGCTGCATACGGCGCATGGTGTGATGGTCGGCACCCCGATCTACATGTCTCCCGAACAGGCTGAGCTGAACAATCTGGACGTCGACACTCGCACCGACGTGTATTCACTGGGGGTCGTGCTGTATGAGTTGTTGACCGGGACCACGCCTCTGGATCGGGAGCGATTGCGTCGCGCGGCCATGCAGGAGGTCCTGCGACTGATTCGGGAGGAAGACCCGATTCCTCCCAGCACTCGTCTCAGCAGCAGTGACCGTCTGCCGCTGATTGCTGCTCAGCGCAATGTGGATCCGTCAGCACTGCGGCATTGCGTGACTGGCGATCTGGACTGGATTGTGATGAAGGCGATTGAGAAGGAGCGTGCTCGCAGATATGAAACTGTCACTGTGCTGGCGGAGGACATTCAGCGTTTCCTGACGGATGATGTCGTGCAGGCCCGTCCCCCCGGCCTCGTTTACAGAATCAGCCGCTTTGCACGTCGCCAGCGCACAGGGCTGCTGGTGGCAGCGACACTGGCGGTGGCCGTGCTGGGGACCAGTGTCGGACTGGGCTGGGGCTGGAAAAAATCAAGTCAGGCCAGCACTCAGATCCAGCAGTCGATCAGCGAGGTGCAGCAGGAGCGGGGCGAAAAACAGCGCGCTCAGGATGCAGCACAGCAGCAGCGCCAGGTGGCCGATCAGTTGCTTGCCGAGGGGATTTTGCGGAGTATCGGGCTGAGTGGTTTTGAGGATTCCGCGGGCGGAGACGTTTCCGAAGCGGAGTCTGCGGCGCTGCGGGCGTGGGCAGCGCTGCCGGACGACGAACAGCGGATTCGGGTGCTGGAGACTGGCCTGTCTGACGCCACCACTGCCCGACAACTGGCCACCCGCTCCATCAGCGTGCTGCGTGCCTGTGTGGGTTTCAGCACAGCACGCCGGGCAAAGGTACTGCAGTTACTGGCCGAAAAACAACGATCCGGGGATTGTGCGGCTGAGATACGCGGAGCGTGCTGCCTGCTGACCGCAGCCCTCGGTGGGACCGATCTGTCGGCCTCTGCAGATGTCTCTTCCCTGAAACTGCCGACCCATGAATTTGAAAAGAACGTCTGGAGAATACTTCCGGCGGTATCCGAAGCCGAACGCAATCGACTGCTGAGATTTCTGCTGACACCGCGCACTGAAGGTCAATCGGCCGCGACGCATATGCGGAATGGCGAGCTTGAGATCCTGCTGGATGACGCCATCAGACCTTCCGCGGAAATGGTCTGGCAGCACATTCTGAAGGATCTGCAGGAGGCTGCAGCGAGGCTGATGCCGGACAGCCTTCCCGGCCCTGTCCCAAACTCGGAACTCATCAAACCGGTCGTGAAAACTCTGCCGGACAGCGCCGTCCCGCAGGCTGTCGAACAGCTCCTGAACCTGATTGAAAGTCGTCCGTCGGGCGTACCGCGAGACAACGTCTGGATGCTTTTCGATCATGGCAACGACCTGCTGCTGATCGGTCGACTGTCCGGCAGACACGTTGCTGTAACCGCACAACGGCTGATGAGAGAGCTTGCCAGCGATACTGACAGCGACAGAATTTCTGTTTGCCGACGCTACCTCGAGATCCTGCTGCCAAAACTGTCCGCCGAGGATAACACGGCAATTTGCAGGCAACTGATTATGATCGTACCGCAGGCAATTGACTGGAGTCCTGGACACCGCTGGAAACTTGCCGGCTTGCTGGGATTCAGCGTTCGTCAGCTGCCCCCGGCAGCACTTGAAGCCACCGCAGCGTACGCAATGGCCATGGCAGAAATGAACGGGCAGGCGGCTGTGCTGGAAATGCTGGGCCCCGCACTCGCCATCGTAGCCCCCCTGCTGACGCAGGATCAGGTGATGCAGCTGTGGGGCAGCATCATGCAGGCGATGAGCACTCTGGAGGCCGGCGAACAGTCTGACTGGTGGCAGGTGGTCATGAGCCATCCAATGGCCATGCTTGCAGGCAGGCTGGACACAGCCCGGGCTGCCACAGCAGCCGCCGACCTGCTGGCGCTGTCACATCACACACAGCGGCCAATCGCGACAATGCCGGCCGTCGTGACCGCTCTGAATATGCTGGTTGAGCATCTGAATCCAACTCAGCTGGCCCCACTCAAATTCGAATTGACGATGCTCCTGCGACCTGAAGTCCGGGAACAGGATCCCGAACTGCGGCAGGTGGCACTCCAGTATGGTCCGTACATTGCATCCCTTCTGGAGCAAACCTGGCGTCAGGCTGATCCCGCGGATGACGGTAACTTCCTGCACCTGCTGCAGTCCGTCAATTATCGCGACGAGAACTTCGATAGTGTCGCCGAGATACTGGCTCCGACACTTGATCTGGTACTTTCCAGAACCGACAAGGCGCTGATCCCGGTCACTTTCGACCATCTGATGACCGCGTTCAGGCAGGTCAACTGGACTGAGGGGCACTCGTTCAAAACCGCTGTTGCCGGATCCCGGTTGCTGCAATTCACCGTGCGACACCTCGCTGCGGCAGATCGACCAAAGGCGTGGTCGGCACTGCTGGATTTCTTCGCCACGCCCGGCGATCCCCTCGAAATGCTGCAGCTCCGCGAGTACACATTTTCACTGCTTATTGCGCCGGCCCTGCGGGAGTTGGCGTTGCAGATTCCCGCAGAACAGTGCGAAGCCCATCTGAAGCAGCTCACCAGCATCCTGCATATCGAAATACCGGACACCACCCTGAGTAACCCCCAGCACTTCAGCGTGGCAATG
>CAITYU010000448.1 GCA_903896675.1 uncultured Planctomycetaceae bacterium | reverse complement strand
CTCGTACCGACGCTGGCGGAATCCCGGATTGTGCTGACAAGTGCTTATAAGCATCGTTTGCAGAGCGACAGCGTAGCCGCGAATCTGCTGGGCTTCAGCCTTAGCGGAACCGATCTTGAGTCTTCGCTGCCCTATGCAATTCTGGCGGATAAGCCTGGGTCTGTCGTTCGCATCGGAGCCCCGGCTGGCCCGAATGGGAAACTTTACATCGCGGGCAAGGTCCTTGCCCATTCAGAAATCGTGCTCTACAGCGGCACCTACGAGCAGGGTGCAGCAGCCGACACCGTGTACGTCGAACTGGAAGCCACCGGCTTGCTGGAAACTGTCAATGGGTCCATATCGCTAAGCCCCGGTGCCCGCACCGTGTTGTGGGGTGACGTGATTGCCGGCGGCGAGAACTCCGATGTTACCGTCACTGCCGACGAATCCATCGACCTGCACGGCAGCCTCACAGCCGGCCACAGCGTTCTGGTCTCAGCCGGTACCACCTCCGTTCCCGGCACCGAAAGCATCCGCACCTACGGTACCAGTACCATCAAATCCACACACGGCGGAGAAATACGGATCACCGGCGTGAACGATGTTGTGATCAACAGCGTCATCGGTCCTGACAGTGTAGATCTCAGCCTGATCCGGCTGGAATCCAGCACCGGAAAAGTGCTTATCGCCAAAGAATCCGGCCGCATTGAAACCGGCACCCAATTGGTCTTCACAGGCCACAGCCTCGAAGTCGCCGGTGTCGTCAAAAGCACCCGCTCAACACCGGATCCGGATGACTACGAAGTCCGCATCGAGGTCACCGGCCTTGCTGATCTGCACGGCGATATGCAGTTGGCTGGTGCGCTGCTGCTGAAATCAGGATCTGTGGACATCTACAACCAGACCCTGATTGTCCGAACGCCTGGCCACAGGTATCGACTTGAATGCACCGGCTCAATCACTCTGGGACGTATCGTGACAAACGATGACGGAGTGAAACAGCAGCAGGGCGTCGTGATTGGCGCCTCCAGCGTGGACATCATTGCCGGCGGAGCCCTGACCATTAATCCTGGTTCCGTTCTGTTCGCAACAGATGCCGGAACAGTGATGAACATTCAGGCAGGATCGGCCGTCATCGCCGGGACGCTCTATGCAGGAGCCGATCTTGATGCGGCCCGGTTGCCTGTCTGGGCCGCCCCGGGTGCCGCCAGAATCGCAGTTGACGGAAATCTGACCTTCGGTGGCATGGGAGTCGATGACGCAGGCCAGGAAGTTTCTCGTGGTGGTAATGTTTGGGCTGTGAATAAGATTCAAATCACAGCCGGTGGAGCAATTTCCCAGAGCCCGCTCAGCGCATTCAAAGTGGACGCCACGGCATGGGGAACACGCTCACCCGTCATCCCCAGCCAGCTCAACATCACCGCCGGTGGGGACCTGCAACTGTTTGGCCTTACACAGACGCTCGATACCGGTTCCGACCTGCAGCTCACCGCCGCGGGACAGGTATTGATTGATGGGCTCATCGCTTCTTTGGGCGATCTCTCAATCAGCGGCGGTACTGATGCGTCCGGCTACGGTATCATCGTACTGCCAACCGAACTCGACCCGGTCACAGAAGAACGTCTTTCCGGCGGCGAAATTCGCAACGGCCTGAACGGACTGCTGACGCTCAACGCCACCGACGGAATTCTACTGCAGGGGCTGGTTGGCACCGCAGAAACCGAGGGCGACAGCATCCTTGCAGACGCACTCAGCATCACCGTCACATCGACCGCAGGTCCCGTGACGATCGAAAACCGCGTCATCGCGCAGCAGTCGATCACCGTCAACGGTACCGGACTGAGTGTGCTGGCCGGGGGACAATTAAAGACGACTGCAGACGCAGCCACCATTCGACTGATCGGGTCTGCCGCCGTCTTCGTGGAATCAGCCGTCGACACGGGCTCCGGAACTCTGGCGCCGGGGCAGGTTCAGGCGCATGGCCTGGTTCATTTGTCAGGCGGCACCGTCACTGTGGACGGCATCCTGCAAAGTCAGGGGGGCCGTGTGCTGCTGAACGGTGTCACCAATGTCGACATTACCGGTCAAGTCAAAGCAGCGGGCGATCTGCAGATTCATTCCGGCGTTAACCCGGCGTGGACTCTGACCAGACTGGAGAACAGCGAGATTGTTCGCAGTGAACTGACGGGCGGTGACGTATTCGTCGCCGGAGCGGGATCACTGCAATCAAGCGGGGCCATCCGCGTTCTTGCCGGGGGAAATCTGGATGTGCAGTCTGATGCCACGCTGGGCGCCGGACTGACGACCCGCAAACGCCCCATTGTGACCACTGTACCACAGACCGTTTACGTGGTGACGGGGTATAATCAGGTGGCGAGCGGCACAATCCTGGTGCCCGAAATCCGCATCGTGTCGACCAATGTGACTCGCCAGGCCGGCATGGATGAATTCAGAATCGGCTCCGTTTTCTACACGATGGATGTCACGCTCACACAGGATGGATATTATAATCCCCGTGCTGCTGTGGGTAAGAAACAGAGGGAATACTTTATTGAGGGCGTAGACTATTATAACGCGTCTGACTATCCGCATCCGATGAGTTCCGGTGTGCCTGTCATTGACTGGGCTGCCTATGGTGCGCCGGCCGTGACGTCCGACTACCACGTATCTGACTATCGGTCCTTCGCACAACTGACCGATGTCCAGCGAGACGCGGTGATCAGAACCCTCGGTTACCTGCCGCTGTACAATTTCAGCTACACCAATGCCCGCCAGAAACAGACAATCGAAGGCAATCCGACCGATCAGCCATGGGTGCCGGACTGGGACGGAAAACCATCAGTGATCGAGTATGTGCAGGTCGCAGGCTGGACAGACAAATACATCCGCATGCCGCAGGGCGCTGCCGCGGATGTTCAGCGTGTAGTGTCTCAGGGAAGTCCTGTGGTCGAATCAGAAAAGGTCGGTACATACAGAGATCGTGCTACTGCGAAGTACACGCAGGACAAGTCTGCCGCCGTCGAGACCTGGGGCGACCCGGAACCGCTGCCCAGCCCCGGAGAGAACTTTTACCAAAACCTTGTCACGGACTTCGACGCCAGTCCCGTTCGCTGGCAGATTGATTACGCCAGCGCCGGACGCAGGCTGTTCACGCTCACTGATGGAACAACGAATGCCGCTGCCGCCAGAGAGCCAAATTGGCACTGGCAGTCGACAACTCGGGAAATTGACGTTAACGATACGCCAACCGGCGATGCTGCCACCACCGCTGGTACTTATGGAACCGGAAGATTTGTGACAGCGCCGGATGGTTATCGCAGCAGTATGGCCAGCGTGGTGGGCTGGAGTCTGGTCAGTCAACATTATGAATACAACGTAAGCAACAATTTATTCTGGAATCCACGGCGCTACTGGAAAAACCCTAATGGAGGCGACATTGGGGGACATGCCAATGCGGCCCGCAGTATGGGCGCGAAGCTAGCAGAGCCACGCACTGTTGCTCAGTTTTCCGCGGCAGGAAATATTGCCTATCCCGGAGCTCGAGTAGGGATCATGCATTCCGCTGGCACGTGGCGATACCTGAGTGATGGCCAGCCGGCGTTCGTGATTTTTGGACCTGGTCAGCCCGATGGAAACGGACCATCGGTCTGGTTTTGGGCTGGTGCAGCTGGATCATATGATGATGTGGAGCCAGGGGCTGGTCTTCCCGGTATTTATGAATTTGCACCGTCAGGTTATCGCGCCAACGTAAATGAATGGTTCTATGATTACACTTCGGAATGGACCTCGATCACCACGGACGTTTACGATCAGCGCCTGACGCTGCAGTATCAGTGGGTCAGCAACGCGCACGATATCTTCGGCAAACGCGAACGCTACGAAACGGTCCCGGTCGATGTCACCATCGTCAGCGAAAAGACGGTCACGCAGTGGGGCGTCGAACCCATTGCCGAACCACAGACCCGGCTGATTTCTGAACGTACCACTGATCCCACACTCGTCCAAAGCAGCGAATTCGGGGCTCCGGCTTTGAAGTCCGCCTCGTCCCTGCTGATCGATGTCGGCGGGCACGCCTTCCTGCGTGGCACCCTCACCTCACAGACAAGCACGCTGCAACTCACTGCCGGCGGTGCCATGGTGCTCGAAGGACAACTTCCGGAATCCGCCCCCACTCTGGCAGAAGTTGCCGTCGGTGAACTGCTGGCCCCCGCCGGAATCTCCGTCACCGCCTCCTCCATCCTCGTGAAAGACTCCGCACGGATCCTGGTCAGCGGTTCTGCCGACGTTGCCGATATCGGCGTCGCGCTGCAGGCGTCCGGTGCCATCAATCTGTCTGGAAACGTCACGTCGCCCACCGCCATCGAAATGGACGCCGGCACCAGCGTGCTGCTCGACAGCGCGATCTCGGCAAATGGCTCGCTGACGGTCACCGCCGGCACTGGCGATTCGCAGGCCGGATCCATCGTGGGCACCTTCTTCGCAGATCTGCAGGTGTTCGGAGAAAACAGCAGCATGACGCTCACCGCCGGCCACAGCGGCGGTTCAATTCAACTCACCGATTCTGACCTCTCCGCAGCCCAAGTCGATCTGACGGCGTTGTCCGGCAGTGTCCTGCACGCCCCGCAAGGCCGGCACGTCCCTCGCCCTGTGCATCAAGCACCACTTCCCACGCGTGATTGTTGTCGCTCGCCGCCCACCATGGCGTGTAATCGCTTGCACACATGGTTGCAACGGAGCGCATACCGAAAGACACCATGTTCGTAATGTCCTCACAACGACCACGCTTGTCCTCGATCATCTCG
>CAITYU010000447.1 GCA_903896675.1 uncultured Planctomycetaceae bacterium | reverse complement strand
GTAGTACCCGGGGCGCACAGTATTCAGGCTGAGACTGGCAGCATCCGAGGATACGTAATAGGTGGCTTTCACCAGATGCCGAAAATCACTGCCCGCAGAAGTGACTATTCGCCGCAGATCCTCCAGCACCGCCGACGACTCCGCATTCGCGGCTGCAGCAGACTGATCGCGTCGCTTTTCCGCCGCCGTGATCCCACTGGTAAGAATTAACGTTTCAGCCTGCACCACGCACACACGACTGTACACCGGCGATTTTGTCATTCCCGGCGGCGTCACCCACACAATCGAAGGCTGGTCAGGTTGCATCGGACCTCCCGCCGCCACCAGCTCAATCTCCACAGGCACTTTCGCACTGGATTTCCACTCCACAATCACCAGCGGAGGCAGTGGACGATCCGGCCCGAAAAACTGCTGCACGGCACGCTGCACCTCCCCGGCTGCTGCGGCCGGCTGCACAAACGCCTTCAGCTGCACAATGTCGGCAGACGTGCAATCGGTAAACTGCAGAGTTTTCTGCAGACTCTGCAGTGTCGCAAAGGCAGCCTCATACACCGACTCGGACTGCTCTGCCTGACCCGCCACATGAATCTGGCGACCGGCCGGCAGACGCGCCCACTCCGCTGTCACCTGCACCGCCCCCGCCTGTGCCGGTGCCGGTGCTGCAACCGCAATCGCATCCATCGTCAGTACTCCGGGACCGGAAATACTCGTGATCACCTGCGTGAGCGCCGGACGCGCGTCCGCGGCCCAGTGAGACTGCAGCACCTGCCGAGCCGCTGCCAGAATCTCCGCAGACTCGGCATACAGATGCAGGCGTGCCACAGCCGCAGGGGAAACACCATGCGCCTGCAGAATCCGCTGCAACTCCCGCAGACAGGCCTCAGCCTGCTGCTCAGCAGTACCATTCAGCGCCCCCACGGGCTGCACCTGCCCCGTCCAGCATGTATCACCCGCAATGATCACCGCTTCAGGAAATCCGCAGCTCGTCAACTGCAGTCGCTGGATTCGCTCCTGCCCCATCACTTCAGTCCCGTACAGCAGGGCCATAATCCCCAGCAGCCCGACAACCAGCCATTGACCTGTGCTGCCGCCTGCATCACCACACCCCACACATCGCAGACTGCACCGCCCGTTCATTTCCACCGCGCCTCTGAAAATACTGCAAGCCTCGCGATCCCCTGCAGACCGCAGACTAACGCCGCAGATCGGGTCTGTCAAAAGTCGGTGCCTCGCCTGCCGATTCAGACCATGGCAGGCAGCAGCAGCCAATCGCTCTGTGTGAAACCGGAAAACAGCGAAGTTTCCGGAGCATGCACGCAGAAAAGGCTGGCTTCCGGGGGGAGAGCCAGCCTTTTCAGGAGGGGAGAGATTTCGTGTAACTCTGAAGACTGCGAGTGCTCTGATCAGGCGGCTTTGCGTTCGCCGCTGAAAGCAGCGATCTGCGGCCGACGAACATTCGAACCCGGACCGCCTCGCGGAGGATATCCGTACTCACGCAGCTTGCCGGACAGAGTTCGCAGACCAATCTGCAGGATCTGCGCGGTCTTTTCCCGATTTCCATTGCAGCGAGCGAAAGTCGATTCAATCAGCTTGCGTTCCATTTCCGCAAGAGTCATACCGACGCACTCAGCTCCGTCTTCAATCGCATCATGCGACAGCCACGGTCTCAGGTCATCCGGGCTGATGCATTCATCCGCATCCACTGTGCAGCAGCGTTCCACAACATTCTGCAGCTCCCGCACGTTGCCCGGCCACGCATGGGACTCAAGCAGTTGCAGAGCCTCCGCACTGATCTGCCGCGGCGGTCGACCTTCCTTCAGAGAAATCTGGCTGATGAAATGTTCCACCAGCAGCGGAATGTCGTTGGTACGAACTCGCAGCGGCGGTGACTGCAAAGTGATACCGCTGAGATGCTGCAGCAGGTCATCACGGAATCGACCTTCCATGGCCAGCCGATTCAGATCTCCATGAGTCGCTGCAATAAACCGGATGTTCGGACCATCCGTGGTTCCATTCAATACCGCAGCAGCCCGCTGTTCCAGCAGTTGTGCCAGCCGCTTCTGGAACGGCAAAGCCACCGTGTCGACATTGTCCAGCAGAATGGATCCACCGTCACCCATCTTCAGGTAACCGGGGAAACCATCTACCGCCTCATCTCCAAACAACTGATGCTCAAGCGTTTCCACCGAGTGCAGGCTGCAGTCAATACGCAGGAACGGTCGACCGGCCCGTCGGCTGCAGCGATGCAGGCCTTCAGCAACCAGCGTCGTGCCACTGCCCGGTTCGCCTCGCACCAGTACCGTGCGATCATCATCTGCTGCAATCCGAATCGATTCCCGCAGTGACTGCATGGCCGGCGTACTGCCCACCAGATCCATCAGATTGCGATTCAGCAGCTGACGTCGCAGCTTTTCATTCTCGCGAACCAGTTCACCGCGACGCAGTGCATTCAGCAGAGCAGCGCCGAAGCGGGATGCTGAATAGGGACGTTCGATGACGTCGCAGTCGAACGAGGGAACAGTTTCACGTCCCCAGCGGGAATCTTCGCTCACAATGCACAGCACCTGAGCAGCTCGCGAATGAGCTCGGATGGCGGCATTCACTTCCTGAATGCGTGACACCGAATCCGCGTCATCCATGATACAGCAGCAGAACTCCTGCCGACTCAGATGAAACAGCATGGCGTCCGGACTGTCTGTCTCGCACACCTGCATGCCACGTTTGCGAACGTCGTCAGCAAGCAGCTGGCGAGCTCCCGGACGGGGCGAAAATACCAGAACTGTGCGATTGACTGCTTCCGGTTCCGGAGCAGCTGTGCGGGGTTCCGGAGTGGCAATCGGCGCGGAATGCGGGAACCGCAGAATATGCGGCTCATGATGAGCACCGTGCGGGAACTCGTTCATGATGTCCTCGATCTGAGAGCTGAGGGAGAGACGGAGGGAGAGAGACGAAATTTCCTGAAGCAACACTTCCGAACATCAGGCCGAGAAAGCCCTGAACGGAAGCGAAGCGGGGTATCAGGAAGTTTTCCGGAGCAAGTCCGGAGAGGAAGAGAGGAGAACTGGAAAGGATATCTGGACCAGTGAGTCAGGTCCGGGTTGAGAGGCCGATTGATAGCTGTGATCGGTCGCGAGTGTCAACACGTCTTCAAAGCGAATCCAGGCAAAACCGTGGTCGATTTTGAAGAAATCCGAGTTTCGGGCAGAACACCTGCCGGAAAAAGATCCATAGACGGCATTTTCTGCCGATACCCGCCCGATCAGGGCCCCATCCGAGCAGCAAGAATGCCGACAAACGCCAATTCTGCGCTCAATTGCCCAACAGCTCACACCATCAAGTAAAAAAAGGGCTCAACAAAAAATGAAGTGCGCGGTGTGAACAAGTATTCTAACCGCGAAACACCCCCCTCGGGAGGGCGAGGCTCCTGCCGAGCCGAAACAACCCCCATCTCGGGAGGGCGAGGCTCCCGCCGAGCCGAAACAAACCCATCTCGGGAGGGCGAGGCTCCTGCCGAGCCGGACGTTCCAGCGGACTGACGGGGATTCGGCTCAGCAGGAGCTTCGCCCTCCCAAACGGCGAGGCTCTCGGAGGGACGCAACACAACCAAGCTGGGAGAATGAGGCCGGGCAGGAATGACGCGGGCGACCTTG
>CAITYU010000446.1 GCA_903896675.1 uncultured Planctomycetaceae bacterium | reverse complement strand
GGGATTCGGAGTGTGAACGCAGTTGCCTGTCACCGGATTTGTACTGTCGGAGTGTGGTGTTGCCGGCGAAATGTCGGCGGGAAGTTCTGCGGCGTCGAAACCTGGAGGAGTTTTCGGCGAGCAGAAGTGATGCTTCTTTGATCCATGAGTTGAGTGGCATGGGACGCGTTCTGGCAAGAGACTGGCCGATGGGTTCAGCCGAAAGTTTGCAGGTCTGCGTTCCGCACGTGTGTGCGAGTACGCGGAGAGCGACACCAATGGAACTGAGCTGATTCGTCGCAAAAAAAAACGAATTTTGGCATTTTTCGGCAATCGAAAATGCAGCCATTGAGGCTGCCATTTTTGACGAGTTTTTTTCGTAAATACCGCGATGAATAAAGTGGTTGAGTGTTGACTTCGCTGTTGCCTGGGCGTAGTAGGGTGGTCCGATTGTTTGCAGCGTCGCTGCCGAACCAGCGTGGTTGGAATTCATCGTGGATACTATGGACACATCAGTTGGGCAGCTGCGTCTCGTTCAGTCGGGCGATGTTTCGGCGTGGTCAAAATTCAGTGAGCATTGTCGAGCTGTCATTCTGCGGTGGTGTCGCTGGCAGGGCATCTGTACAGATGATGCGGATGACATTGTTCAGGAGTCGTTGTTGATTGTGCTGACGAAGGTCGGCCGATTTCAGCATGCGGGACGAGGAACACTGCGGGCATGGCTGAAGGCGATTGCTCGTCGCTGCTGGCTGGCGACGCTGGTGCAGCGTGAAGATTCGCGGTTGCGTGAGTTGGGTGTGCTGTACTCCGAGTCGAACGACGAGATTGCCCGTCTGGAGGCTGAGTTCGATGAGATTCTGCGAATGAATCTGCTGGATCAGGCGATGCACCAGGTTCGTGGTCGGGTGCATGAGGCGACGTGGGAGGCCTTTGTGCAAACAGCGATTCAGGGGCAGTCTGCTGAGGCGGTTGGTGCGGTACTGAACCTGAGTGTGGGAGCGGTGTATTCTGCTCGGGCGCGTGTGCAGCGGATGATATCGACTGATTTTCGGCGTTTGTATGCCAACAGTGATCTTGCTCCGCCCCGATTGCCTCGTGGCTGAAGCGGGTTCGTGTTTTCAGGCATCGTGGAAAATTCAGCAGGGACGGAAACATGCCCAGCAGTGGCACAACCTCTGACAAATGCATCAATGACGCGATTTTGCGGCAGTATCTTGATGGGACTCTGGACGACACCAGTGCGGGTGTACTTGAGGAGCATATTCAGGACTGCGATCGCTGTCGTGGCCTGATGGTGGGCCTGATGGATTCCTGTGCTCAGCCGTTGTGGCTGTCGATGGTTGGCCAATCGACGTATTCCGCTGGGGACAGTTCTCTCGTTGCGGTGGGGACGGCGCAGATTTCTGCGGCGCATCAGGGGACGCTGCGTTCGTCTGATGACCAATTGCACAGAATCGGCAATTTGCCGATTCTGCAGGGTTTTACGCCCATCCGTCGTCTTGGCAGCGGTTCCTCGGGAGAGGTGTGGGAAGTACTGGATGTGCTGCTGGATCGAGCGGTTGCTGTCAAGATGCTGCGGCATGCCAGCCCGACAGCGGCGGATGTTCAGCGTCTGATGAATGAGGCGCAGGCCCTGGGCCGACTGAGGCATCCGGGAATTGTGCGAATTCTGGAAGTCCTGAGTCGTGATCAGCCGGCGATTGTGATGGATCTGGTGCGGGGGCCATCGCTGGCGGAGCAATTGAGCGGTCGTGCGATCGGTGATCGGGAGGCTGCGCAGCTGGTGGCTGACGTGGCTAATGCGATTCATCATGCTCACCAGCACAATGTGATTCATCGGGATCTGAAGCCATCGAACATCCTGCTGCAGCCGCGTGTGGAGGGACTGTCGACGGAAGAGATGTCGGGGCAGCCGTTATCGTCATATCGCCCGATGATCTCGGATTTCGGCACTGCTCGTCTGGCAGATTCCAGTGGAATCACCTTTCAGGGGCAGATGCTGGGCACTCCGGCGTACATGGCTCCTGAGCAGATTGCGGGTGATGCCTCGTTGATCACTCCGGCTGTCGACATTTACAGTCTGGGGGTCGTACTGTATGAGCTACTGACGGGTCGTCCTCCGTACGTAACGACCAGTGCGGAAGCGACGCTGCAGCTTGTGCGGCAGGCTGAGCCCCTGGCTCCGCGTGAGCTGCAGCCTTTGATTTCGCGGGATCTGGAGAACATTTGCCTGAAGTGTCTCAGTCGGGAAGCGCGGGATCGGTATGCGACAGCGGAAGCACTGCGGGAAGACCTGCAGAGATTCCTGGATGGTCGACCGGTGACTGCAAGGCCGCTTGGTGCGACAGGTCGTCTGTTTCGCTGGGTGCGACGGAATCGTTTGCTGGCATTGAGTCTGGTTCTGGTGCTTGTGCTGTTGCTGGGTATCAGTTTGCAGTCGGTGCTGTTTGGTTATCGGCAGCGGGGTTTGGTATACGAGGCTCGCGAGGCGAAGAAGACAGCGGAGGCTGCAGAGCAGGTTGCGAAGGTTTCTGCGATGCAGGCGTTGCGGTCATCCGGACAGTTGCGGCAGCAGCTTTTGAAGGCGATCAGTGCGATGGATGACTTGATCGACGCTTTTTCAGGTCTGGATGCTCATGATCAGACCATATCGGACCCTGCCAGGCTGCATTTTTTTTCTGTAGCAATTCAGGCTTACGAGGACTATCTGGCCTTTGACAGAACAAACGGTCAGGCGGATCCGGCGGATGTGAAGGTTGTGGTGCGGGTATGCTGGCTGCGTGAGCGACTGCAGCCGGGATCGGCGAATGAGCAGGATCTGGCGTGGGTTGCCGGGGTGATGCAGCAGGGTTCAGCGTCTGCGGGTTCGGAAGAATCTCTGGATCTTGAGGCTCGCTACACAGAGGTGCAGGCGATGCATGCTGTGGCGCTGGGCAGGCACACTGAGGCTGCCGAGTTGTGGCAGCGTGTTGTGGGTATCATCGATCGTCTGGCCGAGTTGAAGAATCCGCCGCAGTTGCAGTTGCACAGGCATTACCGTCTGAAGGCTGGGATTCTGATGAATTGTGCCGCCCAGCAGTTGGCGGCGGGTGATTTTACAAAGGCAGCGGAAGCTGCGGAGCAGGCAATTCGGGTGATGGGCAGGATTGAGCGCAGTGATCCTGAATGGGCAGTGGATGTGGTACGACGCCTTGAGTATTCAATTCCTCTGGCACAGTTGTTGTACGGAGCAGGCCAGCGGAGTCGTGCTGTGGCTGCGATTGATCGAGCACTGTCTCTGTATGCCGATACCCAATTTGTCGATCCGCGTTTGCAGGCGACCGCGGATGGCCTGCAGCAGCGTCTGCAAAGCTACCGAGCCGTGGTCACCGGGGAAGCAGGTGGTTTGCTGCCGTAATTGTGCTGGAGTCGTATATTTCGATTCAACCGGCCATACCAACGGCGTCGTTCAGGATGCCGACGTAAATCATTGCGATGCGGAAGATGAAGTACACGATCAGCCCGGCTGTCAGAAACCAGACCAGCCCTGAGAGGGCTTTTGTCAGTCTGGTCATACTGCGGCGGGCTTCATCGTGAAACAGCAGGCTGAGGCGATCCAGTTGTTCGGGTACCGTCCCGGATTCCTCGGCCGTCGCTACGATCTGCAGAAACTCGGTGGTGAACAAACCGGAGCGGGACAGTGCATCCGTGAGGGTTTCGCCTGCCGAAACGTCTCGCCAGATGCCGGGACCGGCCGCAAGGAATGCTCCATTGCCAGCAGCCTGCAGACTGCATTCGAGCGACGGGCGGATTGACATGCCGGCTTTCTGGGTGAGAGCAAAGCACCAGGCGAAGCGGGCGATGGCGAAGGATTGCAGGCAGGTGCCGAGAATCGGGATCTGAATCAGCCACGGGTCCAGCATCTGCTGTCCGGTAAAGCTGTTGCGGGAGTATTTCCAGAGCAGGACGAGGGCGGTTGCGATGGCGGCCCAGCCGCCGATCCACGTCAGTGCTCCGGATGTTCCTGCGAGCCCGAGGCCGGTCACGTCAAAGGGGCGTCCGTCCTTGCCGGCAGCAGGAAGAATGCCGAGAATGAAGATCAGCAGTCCGATGATGCCAATGGCGGCAATCAGCTGAATTACGGGCCACGCTGCTGACGAACGAAAGTCCCTTTGCATGAGAAGGCGGTCTTCGTAGTACTTTGCCAGCGACTCGAAGACCTCGGGCAGATGTCCGGTTTGTTCTCCGACATCAACCAGAGCGCAATACAGTTCAGGAAACAGGGGCTGCTGTGATCGGACGGCTTCGGCGAGGGATTGTCCGCCCGAAATTCCGCTCTTCAGCCGTTCGACAGCGGGTGCCAGTCGTTTGTCACCGGATTGTTTTGCGGATGTCTGCAGCGACTTACGGACTTCCACTCCGGCTTCCAGCAGTCTGGCCATGGATCTGGAGAAACCCGCCAGCGCCGGCCATGAAAGATCCGGATTTCGCAGCATACGAGGAGCCTTCCGGAATCAGTCGAGTTGGATGCAAACCTGCCCG
>CAITYU010000445.1 GCA_903896675.1 uncultured Planctomycetaceae bacterium | reverse complement strand
GTCCCCGCGCTTTGATGGTTGAATCCACCGGCGGTGGCTGCGGATGGCTCGATTTTGATCGCGATGGACTCGTGGACCTGTACCTGACCCAGGGCGGTGATCCGTGCCCACCCACCGCCGCTCAGTGGGTCCCCGATTCACTCTACCGTCAAACAGCGGACGGTCAGTTCGTTGACGTCTTTGAAGCGGCTGCTCTGCAGGATCAGGGTTTTGGACATGGTGTTGCCGCAGGTGACTGGAATAACGACGGCTTCGATGATTTGTTTGTGGCGAATGCCGGGGTCAGTCGGTTGTTTCTGAACCTCGGCGATGGCACGTGGCAGGATGCGGGGCTGGCATTGATCGGAGCGCGCCCTGTCTGGAGCTCGACGCCCGCATGGGGAGATCCGGACCGCGATGGTGATCTGGATCTCTACGTGTGCAATTACGCCATCTACGACCCCTGTAATCCAATACCGTGCCTTGACAAGGATGGCATCCCCTCCATTTGCCATCCTCGAAATGTTGAACCCGAGCCCGATCTGTACTTCCGAAACGAGGGCGATGGACGACTTGTGGAATGTGCCCGACAACTGGGTTTGTTTGGTCGCGGCAACAAGGCTTTGGGGGTTGTCATTGCCGATATGAACGGCGACCATTGGCCCGACATTTATGTCGCCAACGACACAACGGCCAACTTCCTGTTCATCAACAATGGTGCCGGCACCGCTTTCACCGAAAGTGCACAGTTGCTGGGTGGGGCTTTCAGTGCGACCGGTGAGCCGCAGGCCAGCATGGGAGTCGCCTTTGGAGACTATGACCGCAATGGCTGGCCCGATCTGCTGCTGACGCACTTCACCGGCGAATCGAATACTCTGTATCAGAACCGCGGGGCACAGGGACTGCACGACGTCAGCCATCTCACCGGTCTGCGGGAACCCTCGCTGCCCAAGCTGGGATTCGGCACGATCATGGACGACCTGAACTCTGACGGCCACATGGATCTGTTCGTCACCAACGGACACATTGATCCGCGATATGAAGAGAGTGAGGGGTACGAGATGGTGCCGCAACTGTTTTCCTTTGACGGTCAGCGGTGGCGTGAACGACCGACAGCCGGTGGCGAGTTCTTTGCGAAAGAACTGGTGGGGCGGGCCGTCGGCACTGGCGACATGGATCGTGACGGTGATCTGGATCTCTGCGTGGTTCATCACAACGCCCCGGTTGCTCTGCTGAGAAATGATTCGCAAAGTGGTCGCGGTCTGCTGGTGCGACTGACCGGGCGCACCAGCAATCGCAGCGCTGTGAATGCGAGGGTGACAGTGCAATGTGCCGGCGAAACGCTGGTGCAGGAACTGCCCGGAGGTACCAGTTACGCGGCATCCCATGAGCGTCTGCTGCATTTTGGACTTGGGACATTGCAGGGCAGCCTGCAACTGACCGTTTCCTGGCCGGCGGGAACGGAACAGTCATTTGAAATCCCGGCACAGCAGCAGACAGTGCAGATTGTGGAAGGTCTGGGGTTGGTGCAGGGGAATTGACATGGAGTTCCGACAGATGTCGTCAGTCCCGCAAATCCGCGCGTCGCTGGTGCTGCTGCTGATGGCGTTACTGGTAACGCTTTCCGCAGGGTGTGGCGGTGATACAGACGTGCCCACGGGATCGTCGTCGTCGACGCCCGCGCGAACTTCCACAGAGAGCATGAAAAATGCCTCCACTGAAACCGGCTGGCTCGGCAGCACAGCCTGCCGTGATTGCCATAGTCAGATCTTCGAGCGATACACAGGCCATCCGATGTGGCACACACTGGCGAAGACTGACAGAGCGACGGCGATTGAGAATTTTTCTGAGACGAAGTTCACTGGTCCTGCGGGCCTTGAGTATCGGGTGGAGCTCAGCGACAGGCTGCCTCCGGAAAGCACGAACACTCCGACCCAGGCCACCGACTCGGCCTCGGACCAGCATGTCCAGTGGCACCACGAGTTGCGGCGCGGGGCAGACGGCACCGTGCTGTATGATCAGCGTGTGCCATTTGACATTGCCGTCGGCTCGGGTGCGCATGGCCGATCGTGGCTGCGGAACGTGGAGGGGCGACTGTATCAATCACCGATCACATGGTATTCGGAGGACGGGCATTGGGGGTTGTCACCCGGGTATGCTCCGGAATTCCACGATCGGTTTGAGCGGCGGGTGACGCACGCCTGTCTGTCCTGTCATGCCGGTCAAGCGCTGCCAATGGCGGGTGAGCCGGATCGGTTTCAGGACCCGCTGTTTGCGGAAGAGTCGATTGGTTGCGAGCGTTGCCACGGCCCCGGGGAGCAGCATGTGCAGTGGCACCGGAAGCGGGCAACTGCAGGGGCTGCAGCCATCGATGGTGCCGGCGATTCCGCTGCTGACCCAATCGTGAATCCTGGGCATTTTCAGGATGCACGGCTGGACGCAGTCTGCAACCAGTGTCACCTCGCAGGTCAGCGACGTGTGCTGAAGAACGGGCACTCCGAGTTCGATTTCCGTCCAGGCATGCGGGTGACTGATCTGTGGACGGTGTTCGTGAAGACGCAGGGAACAACGGCAGGAACTGACGATCCGGCGGGGGCAGTCAGTCATGTGGAGCAGATGCATGCCAGTCGCTGCTATCAGCAGACTGACGGCGGCCTGAACTGCATCAGTTGCCATGATCCGCATGAGGTCCCGGCGGCAGAGCAGGAGGCCTCGTTTTACCGGGCGAAGTGCCTTGAATGTCATTCGGCGGGTCGAGTGGAGTGCAGTGAGGGGCCGGAGCGGCGAGCGAGCGAGGGTCGCGGAGACTCGTGCATCGTCTGCCACATGCCGTCTTATCCGGCGGCTGACGTGCATTCAGCGCAGACGGATCACCGCGTGTTACGGCGTCCGCTGAGGCCGGAAGCCCCGGTGGCCAACGCTGCCGCCACACAGCCGGTTCAGCCATTGCAGCGGGACGAACGTTCGCTGGCAGCGTATCAGGAACCGGGCGTCCAGGAAGACGCGAATGAACTGGCCAGAGCACGAGGGATTTATCTTTCTGAACTGGCCTATTTCGGCGGCAGCAACGAAGCCGCTGAGCGAGCAGTGGTGCTGCTGGATCAGTCGCTTGCCGTCGAAGCGGCCGATGTGGACGCCTTGCTGGCACGTGGCCGGGCACTCATCCAGTTGGGGCGACTGCCGGACGCTGTGAAATCGCTGGAGGCACTTTTGAAGCTGTCACCGAGGCATGAAACAGCACTGGAGGTGCTGGCATCGGCACAGCATGAATCCGGCCGCATTCGTTCGGCACGCACCTCCTACGAAAAACTGCTCGAAGTGAATCCGCATCGTTCACGTTACTACGGGCGCTACGCGCACGTACTGGGGCAGTTGCAGGAGTATAGTCGAGGGGTACAGGCGGCCGAGAAGGCACTGGAGCTGGACCCGTCGCTGGTACAGGCACATCAGTGGTTGCAGATGACGTGGGAGCACCGTGGGATGGCGGACCGGGCCGACTATCATCGGCGGATGGCCGAGCAGATGCTGGGTGGCCGTACCACAAACCGGGAACCGAAGTAGTCACAGCGATCCTGATGACACGGGGGCCGACCGAAATATCAGCCTCTGCCGTGGCTCGACCTGCCCCGGTCACTCGGCAAGCCGAACACAGAAGTGCCCGGGTGTGCAGCACGCATGCCACCACACTCGAACCACAGGCTTCACACCCGACGGCTTGCGCTCACGGCTGGCCTGCGACCGGAAAAAGGGCGATTCCGCTGCCTGTCCCTCGTGGTGCCAAACGGCAACACCTGCATTCAGCCAGAATTCAGCGCCGCAACTCCCTGCGATTCCTCAGATTTGAGGCAATCGCGGCTTGATACCGTGTGGTATTTGAATAACCCCTTGGGTGTGCAATTTTGCTTCGTGCCGTATTCACTCCTGCTGCAGCTCGAATTCACACTGTGGGGTACCCATACCCATCGGGATCACCCCCCCCATCGATTACGCCTTCAAAATGCTCTTCGGTAGCGAGAAACGCAAGGCGATTACAATTCGCTTCACCAACGATATCCTTGATGTCGTGGCCGAAGACGTCCTCGGACGAAAATTCAACATTGAAGCCCGGATCGCCCTGCCAGCCGGCATGGCCGAAAGAATGGTCTTTTACACCGCGGAGACTTACGTCAGAAGGCTGCAGCAGGGACAGAACTACTCCGATCTGCTGCCCTCCATCAGCATTTGCGTACTTGCGGGAGCTCTGATCAGTCAACCGGCGAAGCTGCACATGGACTTCCGGCTGTGTGAAGAATCACTGCCACTGACATTGACGGACGATCTGCAAATCCACTTTTTGCAGCTGAATCATCTTCAGGTCACGGCGGAAACGCTGTATCATGCGTCTCCGGTTGAACGCTGGTGCTGGTTTCTTCGTGCTGACTGATCAGGAATTTACCGAAGCAGCCAAATGTTTGACATGATTGCCCAAACACCAGAACAACTCCAGGAATACAACGCTCGCGTCAAAGCCCAGCGCGACGCGGAAGCCCGCATCATCTTCGCCCAGCAGCAGGGCATCCAGATCGGCGAAGCTCGTGGAATTGAGATCGGCGAAGCTCGTGGCGAACAACGCGGGATTCGCAG
>CAITYU010000444.1 GCA_903896675.1 uncultured Planctomycetaceae bacterium | reverse complement strand
CATCGAGGAACCCAAGTATCGCCGTCTCGGTGGGATTCAGTTCCACATGCGCCTTCTCATGCGCCTTCTCATGCGCCTTCTCATGCGCCTTCTCATGCGCCTTCACATGCGCCTTCACATGCGCCTTCACATGCGCCTTCTCATGCGCCTTCTCATGCGCCTTCTCATGCGCCTTCTCATGCGCCTTCACATGCGCCTTGCCGATTCCCGGTAAGTCCGCATGCGACAACAGTTCGACAAAGAAATAGGTCCGAGCCTCGTCTGTGGCAAATCTGGGCGGTGGAGACCCATTTTCTGCCATCGCAGCCCGCATTGTGGGAATCCCCGTGCAGCGTCCCTCTGTCAGGTCAAGTTCCTTCAGAAAATCACCAATCCGACGATTCCGATAACGGCGTGCGACCAACCGGCCACCATTCAGAGACTCGATCCGAATGGAAGCATCCGGGCCGGGATAACTGACGATTTCGATGCGATCCGGACTGACCCGAATTTCCACTGGCTCCGGTTGTTCGTAACTGCGATGGTAAACCGCATTCACCACCGCCTCCTCAACCGCTGCAAAGGGGTAATTGAACAGCCTGATCGCCTCAGCTCTGTCCTTCCGCTTGATCACCTTCTCGCGGATCACCTCATTCTGTATGTAACGCAGGGCCGCTCGCACTTCCTCGTGAATCGGACCACGAAAACACTTCTCAATTATCTCGCCGCCGCCGGGCCCCTTTGGAAAAATCACCACCTCGATCTGCGAGCCCGGCAGAAACTTTGCCGGATCTTCGCTGAAGAACAGCACACCGACATTCCGCGGCCTCGTAAATTCAGCTGCCCCATCCACAATATTCAACTGACGACACAACTCAGGCAGAGACAGGTTTCCGGTTTCGGCAAGACTACTGCCAACGTCCCTGAGGTAATCCCGGATCAGCGGCAGTTTCAGATCACTGAGTGTGGCGGTTGGGCACTGCCGGTCGTCGAAGGGTATTGTGGCCGTAAGCGAAATCAGCTCTCGCAAATCCTCACTGTTTTCCGGTACCTGCACTGTGCTGGAGTACCGACGAATGAAGTAGTGATACTCCTTGCGGCGAGCAGTAACGTTCCCGGGAACCTTGTACGGGCGATTCTGTCCACCCGGTGCCCAAAGGACAATCAACCGCCGACCTTCAAACTCCTGTACGCTCAGAATTGGAAAGTAGGAGGGCTGGATCTGGTTGCAGAAGCCCAGCAGTTCTCGCTGAACAGTGTCCAGCTGTTTTTCACTCAACCCCACAGGCGGAAACGTCGGTCGACCATCCGCATCGCAATCCTGACCGATGATGATATAACCACCGCCCAGGTTTTCGAAGTCATTCGCGAAAGCGCACAGTGTGCGCATGATTGCCGCAGGATTCCAGCCCGCCTTATACTCGATCCGGTCTCCTTCCACTGATCGCTGCCGCAGCAGGTCCTCGATGTTGACAGGTAGGTCAGCCATTGCCTGCAGTTCCCTGATAGAACTTTTCCCCGGCCCGGCAGGTGGTTTGCAAATTCCCGACGGGATCGTCGCGTTCAGCATTGTGCATCAGGAACAACCAGTACAAATTGCTGCCTGCAGACAAAGCATTCCGCATCATATTGGCAGAACTGGTGACGTTCAAGACGCTGCGAACAGCGAACGAGTTGTCCGACACAAATGCCAATGCCCTCTGACGCCACTCACACCTGCCAGTAACTGCGATCCAGCGTGCGATAATTGATCGCCTCACTCAGATGAGCTACCTCGATCTGCTCACTGTCCGCCAGATCCGCAATCGTGCGACCGATTCGCAGAATCTTGTCGTGCGCCCTGGCAGACAGCCCCATATCCTCCATCGCACACTTCATCAACTGCTCAGCATCTGACTGCAGCCTGCAGTGACGCCGAATCTGCGGTGGACGCATCTTCCCGTTCACCCGCACATTCTCACCCCGAAATCGCAGCTGCTGACGTCGTCGAGCCGAGATCACCTGCTCACGCATCTCAGCGCTGGACGTCCCCGCCGTCTGATCCGAAAGCTCCCGAAACGGAACCGGCGGAACCTCGATATGAATGTCAATCCGGTCGAGCAGCGGTCCACTGATGCGGCTGAGATACCTTTCGATCTGCTGCGGCGTACAGCAGCAGGCCCGCCTTGGATCACCCCTGAAACCGCAGGGACACGGATTCATGGCCGCCACCAGCATCACATTGGCCGGAAATGTCACGCTGCCCAATGCTCGCGAAATCGTCACCGTCTGATCCTCCAGCGGCTGCCGCAATACCTCAAGAGTTCGCCGGTTGAATTCCGGCAGCTCGTCCAGAAACAGAATCCCGTTGTGCGCCAGACTGATCTCCCCCGGCTGCGGAATGCTGCCACCACCCACCAACCCCGCCTCGCTGATGGTGTGATGCGGCGAACGGAACGGACGTCGCAGCAGCAAAGGCTGACCGGACTCCAACTGAGCTACCGCGCTGTAAATTCGAGTCGTCTCGAGACTTTCCTCCGCCTCCAGCTCGGGCAGAATCGTACACAACCGCTGCGACAGCAGAGTTTTCCCGGTGCCGGGTGATCCGATCATCAGAATGTGATGACAGCCGGCGGCGGCCACCATCGCCGCACGCTTGCCCATCTCCTGCCCCTTCACGTCCACATAGTCGATGTCATAACGCCCATAGTCATCGCGAGCTGTCTGCCAGCTGAACACCACCGGCTCCAGCACCAGCCCGCCGGTCAGAAAACCAACGGCTTCGGCCAGAGTCCCGGCAGAAATCACATCGATGCCCTCCACCACGGCCGCTTCACACGCGTTCGCCGCCGGGACAACAATATGACTGCGTCCGGCATCACGCGCGGCCAGTGCCATCGACAGCACACCCCGCACGGGCCGCAACGAACCGTCAAGCGCAAGTTCGCCCACATACACAATATTCCGTCCCGGCAGCTCAGTAATCTGCCCGTCGGAAGCCAGCAAACCGAGGGCAATCGGCAGATCCAGCGACGCTGCATCCTTGGGCAGATCCGCCGGCGACAGATTGATCACCACCCGATCCACCGGTCGCGCGTAACCGCTGTTTACCAAAGCCCGCTCAACACGAGTCGTACTCTCGCGGACAGCAGCTTCCGCCAGCCCCACCAGCACCGTACGGGGCAGGGCGCTGGGCGAAATATCCACCTCCACCTCGACAGCCCGCGCTTCAATGCCAAACAGCGTGCAGGTGGAGAATCTGGACAGCATGGCAACGATAATCCTGATGAGAAACTGACGGGCGAGCAGATTTGCTGATGCGGCACAAATAGAGTAATGTATTTCCGCACTTGCAACCGTGTTGTTATTAGTTACCAGGGGAATATTGACGACCACATATATTCAGCCGGAAAATCCGGCAGGTCCCGAGCAACAGGCCCGCCCGCAGATGCAACTGCACCCCGCCACACACAACAGTTGTTGCTTTTCTGAAACAAATCCAACTGTCCAGCCGGAATCCTCAAAGCAATCCGGCCGCTATCCCGCAACTCACCCCAGGATCTCTGACAGCACACGCCCCTGTGGCACAACCTCGTGAGGTCGTCCCAGCGAGTCATAAATCTGAGTTGTCGAGCGAATGCCCAGCAGTCGATAAATCGTGGCAATCACGTCACCCGGACTGACCGGAGATTCCACCGGCACTGATCCCGTCCTGTCGCTGGCCCCGAAAATCGTACCAGGCCGAATTCCCGCTCCCGCCAGCATCACCGTGTAACAACTGTTCCAGTGATCCCGACCCGCATTGGCATTGATCCGCGGCGTCCTGCCGAAATCCCCCAGCACACACACCAGCGTTCGCTGCAGCAGACCCCGCTCGTCCAGATCCTGCAGCAGACTGCTGCAGGCCGCATCAAACTGAGGCAGCAGCGTCCTCTTCAGCTTATTGAAATTGTCTCCATGAGTATCCCAGGTGGCGTTGGCGTCAGGAGCCCACGACAGAGTGACAAACCGAGTCCCCGCTTCGACCAGTCGACGAGCCAGCAATGTACTCTGACCGTATATATTCCGGCCATATCGAGCCCGCATTTCGGGATTTTCCAGATTCAGATTGAACGCTCGCTGAGCAGCATCCCCCGTCAATAACTCAAACGCACGGTGCTGAAAGTCATCGATCGCCGTCAGCGACGGTTCGCTCGACCTTAAACCCCGCCCCAGCCCCGCGAGCAATTGCGATCGATCAGTCATTCGCTGCTGATTCACCGACTGCGGCAACGCCAGATTGTCCACATGAAAGTCGGACGCATCCGGATTATTCAACACCCAGAACGGATCAAATGTCGGACCCATAAATCCCGCCAGAAATCCCGGCTGCAGCGGTCCACCAGCCCCCTCCTTTGTTTTGTACGGCAGACTGATGTAAGGCAGCGTCTGATTCTTCGCCGGACGCAGTTTCGCCACCACAGAACCAGGCGACGGGTTGTCCGTCGGCCTGGCACCACCACCCTGCTCGCCACGATCGTGGCCAGTCAGCGCCGCATACACCGCCGCTGCATGCGAATTGTTCACGCTGTGATGCATCGAACGAATCAGCGCCGCACGGTGCAGCTGACGTGCCAGCAGCGGCAGATGCTCGCTGACAGGAACACCCGGTATGGAACTGGATATCGGCGAAAACTCGCCCCGTATCTCCAGCGGTGCTTCGGGCTTCATGTCCCACATATCCAGATGACTGGGACCGCCGTTCAGGAACAGAACGATACAGTGATCCGCCTGCGGCAACAGCGGCTGGCCGGACTGATCCTCTGCTGCAGCAACAACACCCATGCCGGCACAGGTCGCGGTGCCTGTGCCAATTCGCAACAGGCCACGCCTGGCAATCGGGAACGCAGAAGAATGCAGACGACCTGACACCATACGAACCTCCGGATTCGCCGGACATGCTGATATTCCTGAACACTGCCCCTTTATACCGCGAACCCCGCCCGCAGGGGCAGTGAATTTCAGCGGGACGCTGTGAATTTGTCGGCAAGCCCCCCGAAAATGATGATCCCCCGCTTCAGGATTATGCTGGTCCCCGCAAAGCACGCTGGTAGAATTCCACGAAACGGCACCCCACTCTGCCTCGGAGATTTCACACATGTCCGCTCTGCCCGGCTTTCTCTCTGATCTGCTGGCCTCACCTTACGCTGTGTGGCCCGGAGCGATCGGACAACCGGGGCACGGCCCCGTTCTGTCAGTGCGCTCACCGATCGACGGGAAAGTACTGGCCCAGTTTCCGGCTGCCACAGCAACCGACGCAGACTCAGCCATCACGGCCGCATTGTCAGCATTTCACAGATGGAAACTTGTTCCACCGCCAGTGCGTGGCGAACTGCTGCGGCGGTTCGCCCTGTTACTGCGCAGTCACCAGCAGGAACTGGCACAACTGATCACCCTCGAATGCGGCAAAATTCTGCCGGAAGCGGTCGGCGAAGTGCAGGAAATGATCGACATCTGTGACTTCGCTGTCGGGCTCAGCCGTCAACTGCACGGTCTCATAATCGCCTCTGAACGACCACTGCACCGAATGCAGGAACAGTGGCATCCGCTGGGACCAGTGGCTGTGATTTCTGCCTTCAACTTTCCTGCCGCGGTCTGGGCGTGGAACGCCGCGCTGGCACTTGTCTGCGGTGACACACTGATCTGGAAACCGTCTGAATACACCCCACTGACCGCCATCGCCTGCCACCTCCTGCTGCTGCAGGCAGCCGGGCAGATGCCGGAGGTTCCGGAGGCTGTCAGTACGGTGGTGGTCGGAGCCGCGGAGGCCGGTGAAGTCCTCGCTCGTGACCGCCGCATCCCGCTGGTCTCGGCCACGGGCAGCACAACCATGGGTCGCAGCGTCGCCAAACTGGTGGCTCATCGGCTGGGACGCAGCCTGCTCGAGCTGGGCGGCAATAATGCCTGCATCGTCGCGCCAACTGCCGATCAGGAACTGGCTGTTCGCGCGATCGTATTTTCCGCATTCGGCACCTGCGGACAGCGCTGCACATCGCTGCGACGCCTGCTGGTTCATGAATCGGTATTCCCGCAACTGATGCCGCGTCTGAAGGCCGCCGCCGCTTCACTGCCCGTCGGAAATCCGCTGCAGCCGGGTACTCTGATGGGACCCCTGATCTCAGCCACGGCACTCGCACGCATGCAGGCAGCCATCACGGAAGCAGAACGCTGCGGAGCCATTCTGAGTGGCGGAGACATCGTGCAGCACGACGTTCCAGCCGGCGGCTGCTATGTCCGCCCGGCCATCGTTGAAATGCCACACCACTGCGACATCATGTACCAGGAAACATTTGCTCCTGTGCTGTTTGCCCTGAAATACCGCACACTGGATGAAGCCATTCAACTGAATAACTGCGTCAGTCAGGGTCTGTCATCCTGCCTGTTCACCAACGATCTGCGCGAAGCCGAACTGTTTCTGTCGGCCGCTGGAAGTGACTGCGGCATCGCCAACGTGAACATCGGTCCCAGCGGTGCCGAAATCGGCGGAGCCTTCGGTGGCGAGAAGGAAACCGGCGGAGGCCGCGAATCCGGCTCAGACGCATGGAAACACTACATGCGGCGAGCCACCAACACGATCAATTACGGTACCACCCTGCCACTGGCTCAGGGAATTCGGTTTGAATGACTGGTTAGCCCTGATCGTGGAAGTCCTGAGGCGACAGATCCTGCGTCAACGCAAATACGCCACTCCTGACGTGCCGCTGCAGCACAATTTCCACCAAAGCAGTCTGGTTCGGATCATTATCGGGGACAGCAGTCAGGACGATGTCCTGATCGGTAAGAATGCTTCCTCGATCGTCGCAAACTTCAAATAAGAGCACAAAGTAACGTATCGTCCGAGCCTGCTCAGAACTCCCACACCGGGCTGAACGCCGTCGGCGAAGAATTTCATGCGTGCCAGCATGACCATGTGACTGCGAGACCACTGATCCAGCTGGTCGCCCTGGAACTGCGTTGTCCAGCTGCGTACTACGAGACCGCCAGTTGAATGCCTGATGCATTCAAATCGCTCACCCGCGGTCAGCTTGCGACCAGTACCGCCGGCAGGTCACCATAGGTGTCTGTGTTGGTAACACTCCAGCCATGGACGAACACGATTCGCATGGACGGTTCTCCGAAACCCCGTACACCCAGCGACAAAACGACCTGAACCGGAACCGAAAAAACCTGTGTCCCGATGTGAACAAACCCCAGCCACATAATCTCCGGCTGAATCGCGCAATTACCCGTGAATTCCGGACAGTTGCAGGCGAAACTGCCGGATTATGACGCCTTCATCACTGCCGGACCGACAAAGAATCAAACCGCCACGGAAACTTACATCTCCACACGACTGCGAAGTTGCCCTTCGTGCAGACGCGTGATCAGGATGTCGCCGGGGCGGACCTGACTGGCAGACTGCACCAGGTCGCCGGTCTCCAACTGGGTCAGCGAATATCCCCGCAACAGCACCTTCAGAGGACTCAGGGCGTGCAGTGAGGCAGCCACAGCCGCCAGATTCCGCTGCTGGCGTTCCACCATCAAGCCCATCGATCGCTGCAATCGTTCGCCCAGAATATCACAGTCCTGACGTCGCTGACCGATCAGATTTTCCGGCTTCTGGAGAACCGAACGAGCCTCCAGTGCCGCCAGCCGCAGGCGAAAATTGTCAACTCGAGACAGCATGCTGGTCCGTATCCGCTCGGCCGACTGACGCAGCAGTTCGCGCAGCTCCTCTGCCGACGGCACAACCAGCTCGCCTGCCTCACTGGGCGTCAGCGCCCGCTGGTCCGCCACAAGATCTGCAATCGACACATCTGTTTCATGACCGACAGCACTGATCACCGGAACTCGGCAGGCAGCGATCGCACGAGCCACCGCTTCAGTGTTGAAACTCCACAAATCCTCCAGACTGCCACCACCGCGCCCCACAATCGCCACGTCCACTCCGGAAATCCGGTGCACCACGCTCAATGCCTGCACCAGATCATTGACCGCCCCCTCCCCCTGAACCCGCACCGGTACAATCACCACGTCCGCCGGTGGCCAGCGGCGGGTAATAACCTGGATCATATCCCGCACAGCAGCACCTGAAGGACTTGTGATCAGAGCAATCCGGTTGGGAATCGCAGGAATCGACCGACGACGACCGGGATCGAACAGTCCTTCGGCCGCCAGCTTCTGCTGCAGCTGACGAAATGCCAGTTCCAGTTCGCCCACACCCTGCGGCAGCATTCGATTGATGATGAACTGACAGGTGCCGCGCGCAACGTAGACCTGCAGCGAACCGGTGGCCAGCACCTGCATGCCATCCTGCGGCTGAAACTTCAGTCGATCCGCCGTACTGCGCCACATCGTGGCGGCGATCTCCGCCCCCGCATCCTTCAGCGTCAGGTACCAGTGACCGGCCGAACTGCGTTTGCAGTTCGAAAGCTCAGCCTCCACAATGCAGGGGGGCAGAGCCGTTTCAATCACTTCCTTCATGGCTGTGACCAGCTCGGTCACCGAAATCACCGGCAGCTCACTCATACTCAGGCACCCCTCTGATTCCGGCGACGACACTCATACAGCAGTATCCCGGCAGCCACGGCGGCATTCAGAGATCCGACTTTGCCCAGCATCGGAATTCCCACCTGCAGGTCGCACTGCTGCAGCAACTGCGGTGAAATCCCGGTGGCCTCCGAACCTATCAGCAGCACAATCGGACCACTCAGGTCAGCCTGCCACAGACTTCCCTGAGCCTTCTCTGTGGCTGCCACCGCCCTGAAACCCTGCTGCTGCATTAACTGCAGGCCATCCACCAGTGAAGGAATCTGAAACAGCTGCAGATGATTGACGGCTCCGGAGGAGGCTCGAGCCACGTGCGAAGTCACCGGCGTCTGACCGATCTGTCCCACGATGATGCCATCCGCAGCCACCGCATCGCAGCACCGCAGGATGGCACCGAAGTTGTGCGGATCCTGCAGTCGATCACACAGGACAAACAGGCCCGAGCTGCCAGTGGTGGCCGTCCGGCGAGCAGCTGTCAGCAGAGCTGCCTGATCAGCGTATGGAAACGGCCCCATGCGAGCCAGTAATCCCTGATGATCCGGCTGATGACAAAGCTGCTGCAGGCGAGCCGACGATACGGTCTGCAGAGGCAATCCGTGCGGAGCCGCCAGCGCAGCAACCTGCTGCCGGTCAATCAGCGGCAACTCACTGGCAACCAGCAGTTCCAGCACCGGCCAGCGGGCGGCCGCGAGCGTTTCCATCACAGCGTAACGCCCCCACAGCCAGCTCCGCTGATGGCTGCCGGCGTAGTCTGGACCCGTGCGTTTGCCGCGGTTGCCGGCATTTCGGCTCAAGGGAACTCTTTCAGCTCAGGGATTCCAGCCACGCCGTCAGCAGGGCCTGATACGAGTGCAGGTCGCTGAGATGCGCCATTTCAGTGACAGTGTGGATGTACTTGATCGGACAGGCAAGGCAGATGGTGCGAACACCGCGACGGGTTCGCTGCACCGCAGCACCGTCCTGTCCACCGCGAGGCAGAATCGCACGCTGGCAGCGGATCCCGCGGGCCGCTGCGACCTGCTCAAACTGCTCCACCAGACCAATATCGGAAATCATGGAATTGTCCATGACGTGCAGACAGACGCCATCGCCGAAAACAGAAATGCGGTCTTCATCAGGGACGCCGGGAGTCTGGCAGCACAGCGTGGTATCACAGGCCACGCCGATGTCCGGATCCACACTGTAAGCCGCTGGAATGGCGCCCCGCATCCCAACCTCCTCCTGAACTGTCCAGACGGCATGAATTTCACAGCGATGATGCCGCAGCTGCTGGATGGCCTGAATCTGTGCCCAGCAGCCCACACGATTGTCCAGACACTGCGACACAACCGTGTTGCCCACCTGATGGAATGGCCCATCCAGTACGACCATGTCACCAATGCGGATCCGGGATTTGGCCTCGTCGCCGGTCAGACCACAGTCGACGAAGAATTCCGTCACTTCCGGGATTTTTTTCCGGTCGGCCTCAGAGGAGATGTGAATGGGTTTGCCGGAGGCATTCATGATGCCGGGAATGTCTCCGCTGGCCGCACAAACTCGCACTCCTCGCGCAAACAGATTACGAGCATCAAATCCGCCCGCCGGATTGACTCGCAGATACCCCTGATCATCAATGTGACGAACCAGAAACCCGATCTGGTCCATGTGCGCAGCCAGCATGACCTTCAGCGGTCGTTCCACGAGCTGTCCGTCAGCCGGTCTGGGTTTGCGGACACCAACCAGTGATCCCAGGGCGTCAACCGTGATTTCATCAAACAGCTGATGACGCACAATGTAATCATGAATCACAGTGCGAATGCGGAATTCACGACCGGGAACTGAAGGTGTCTGGGTGAGTATGCGGAGCAGGTCCATGGGAAAAACTCACAGTCAGCCCGGGCAGTCGCCGGGATGGATCGGGGGAACTTCGATAGCAGAAATCTACAGCAGAAAGGCCGTCGGCTGAAGCGATGATCCGTCGTCAGGCCACGGATTGACGGGGATCCTGTTATTCCCGGTATTATCGGGCAGCAGCAGGTCTGCTTTCAACTGAGTTGAAATCCTCAATCGCTCACTATCGTTTGCGGAATCCTTCTGGTACATTGCCCGGTTTTGCCGTCGTTTTCGGTACCGAAATCTTCCCACAACTTTCCCGCAGGGGCCTGCTATGTCGTTTGTCGATGTATCCCGCCGTTCCTTTCTGGCTTTGTCGGCTGCGGCGGCTGGTTCTGGTGTGGCGATTCCGGGACTGGCTGTGGCCCAGCCGCAACGGGTATTGCCCGAAAACGGTCTGCAGGGGCGACTCTGGAAGACACTGAAAATCGGCATGGTGCAGGTCACTGGAACACTGACCGAAAAATTTGCGGCTGTTCGTGATGCAGGATTTGATGGCATCGAAATGGATGCTCCGGGAATGAACGTCGAAGAGACGCGTCGGGCCATTGCTGATACGGGCCTGCCAGTGGACGGCACCGTGAATTCCTCGCACTGGCAGATTCGGCACACGGACGCGGATCCTGCTGTCCGGGCGAAGGCCCTCGAATCGCTGACCACCGCCATCCGTGATACTCATGCCGTCGGTGGTCACTCAGTACTGCTGGTGGTGGGGCATGGCAAGGACGGTGCCGAGGACGAAATCTGGAATCGTTCCATCGAAAATATTGCCAAAGCTGTTCCTGTCGCCGCTCGATATGGTGTGCAGATCGTGATCGAAAACGTCTGGAACCACTTTCTCTACAATCATGAAGGTGATCACACCCAGACAGCCGACAAGTACGTACGCTACGTGGATCAGCTCAACTCACCATGGGTGGGGATGCAGTTTGATATCGGAAACCACTGGAAATACGGCAGCATGGGGGACTGGATTCGCACCCTGGGTCGTCGCGTGATGAAACTGGACATCAAGGGGTTTTCCCGCAAAGACAGCAGGTTCACTCGGATTTCCGAAGGTGACATAGACTATGCGGATGTGCGGAAAGCTCTGCTGGAAATTCAATTTTATGGCTGGGTCGCGGCTGAAGTTGGTGGCGGTGACGCCGCCGAACTGAAACGCATCTCCGCAGAACTGGATGTCGCCTTTGGACTCGTCTGAACCTGTGCAGCACACTGTTCCCGCTTCTGATCCTGCGCCCGTGACCGGACAACTGCTTGAGCAGTACTCACGACAGCACGGCCTGCAGATCACGCCCGAACAGGCGGTGGTACTGGCCGCCTATCTGCAGCGACTGCAGTTCTGGAATCAGCGCCTCAATCTGACTCGACACGATCAGCCCGAACTGTTTGTGACCAGGGACCTGCTGGACAGCCTGCGTCTGGCAGCACATCTGCCTCAGGGTGCGCGAGTGCTGGATGTCGGCTCGGGGGGTGGCGTTCCAGGTTTAATCGTCGCCATTCTGCGTCCTGACCTGACAGTGTCTGTCTGCGATGCTGTCGGCAAGAAGGCATCAGCGATGCAGGACATTGTCAGCAGCCTCGGACTGTCAGTGCAGGTGCTTGGTCAGCGAGTCCAGGATGTGCTGCAGCGACAGCGATTTCAGGTCGCCACAGCGCGAGCCGTCGGCGCGATTGATCGACTGTTGCCCTGGTTTCAGCCGTTGTGGCTGACGGGCGCAGAAGTGTTATTGATCAAGGGCCCCCGCTGGCAGGAAGAGCTCGCAGAGGCTCAACGTTCAGGTGCAGCAAAGGGGCGACGTATTGAACGCATCGCCTCGTGGCACACTCCCGGTCGTGACGGCGAGAGTGTACTGCTGCGAATTCGCTGAACAGCAGGTTTGAACCAGGTCGGCATGCATATCCGTGCCTCGCTTACCTCATCGTACCGGGCTCAACACCGTGCACCTGCCCCGGTGCTCATACGCGCCTGCCAGGCCCCCGCCGCAGCCCTCGCGGTTGAAATCAGCCAGTCATCTGCCGATTGCTGACAATTCAGTGAGTGCAGTTGAGTGCCGTTCCAGCCAATCTGCAGCAGGGGCATTTCGGGCAGCCACTGCTGCAGCTGCCGGGCATTGGTGGATCGTGAAATGTCCGCGTCCTCAGGATCGGGCGCCGCGATTTCGTTCAGAATGATGCCGGTGACGCTGCATCCGGACTGTCGCAGCAACTCCACTGTCATCCGCGTATGACTGATGACTCCGAGACGATTTCCGGCAACAACAATCACCGGACACTTCAGTCGCAGCAGCAGGTCGAAGACGGTGGATCTGTCGGACAGTGGACAATAAAGACCTCCGGCACCCTCGATCAGCATGAGTTCACAGCGATGCTGCCAGACATCAATTCCACGAGACAGCAGGTCATCATCCACCTGCCGACCTTCTGCGGCAGCGGCCACGTTGGGCGCGAGCGGAGCGAGAAATCGCTGGGGGCAGATGTCGGTGACAGTGGCGGGCAGCGCGCAGGCCCGCTGCAAACGTCGTATGTCGCTCCAGAAATACTGTGGCGACTGAGCACTGGCAATGGCGTCCGCGGCGTCGATTTCCGCACCGCTGCAGACCGGCTTGTAAGCTCCCACCTGAAATCCCAGTCGCCGCAGTTCATGCAGCAGGACAGTGGTGGCATGAGTTTTTCCGACAGCGGTGTCAGTACCTGTAACGAAGAGCATATCAGCGTTCGTATTTGGGAATGTTGGGCTCGGGGACTTCAGCCACCAGTTTGCGGACGATGTCGTCAGTATCGAGACCTTCGGCCTGAGCCTGGAAATTTGTGGAAATGCGGTGCCTGAGCACTGGCACGGCGACACCACGTACATCGGCGATGGTAACACTGGGCCGCCCGGCCATAGCCGCCATGGCTTTTGCGCCCGCGATCAGGTACTGGCCAGCGCGAGGACCGGCGCCCCAGTCCACCAGTCGACGGATGAACTCAGGCGAACCCGCATCTTTGGGGCGAGTTGCGCGAACCAGTCGAGCGACGTAGCTGATGATCAGCGGGCTGGCCGCAATCTGACCGATTTGTTTCTGCAGGTACAGGATCGACTTGGCTGAAAGCACTCGACGCACTTCAGCACGTTCTCCGGAAGTGGTGGCTTCGAGAATCTTTTCTTCTTCTTCCAGTGTGGGGTAATCCACTTTGACGTTGAACATGAAGCGGTCGAGCTGGGCTTCGGGCAGCGGGTAAGTGCCTTCCTGCTCAATCGGGTTCTGCGTGGCGATCACAAAAAATGGCTCGGGAAGTCGATACGTCGTCTGTCCCACGGTGACTTCGCGTTCCTGCATGGCCTGCAGAAGTGCGGACTGCGTTTTGGGCGGCGTGCGGTTGATCTCGTCGGCCAGCAGAATGTTGGTAAACACGGGGCCTTCAACGAAACGGAACTCGCGACGTCCCGAGTCGCTTTCCTCCAGTACGTTCGTTCCGGTGATGTCGGAGGGCATCAGGTCAGGAGTGAACTGAATGCGGCGAAACTGGACATCGAGCAGTTTCGCGATGGTGCTGACGACGAGTGTTTTGGCGAGCCCCGGGACGCCGACCAGCAGACAGTGTCCGCCGGTGAAGATCGCAGCGAGGATCTGATCGATGACGGCATCCTGACCGATGATGACTTTGTGCAGCTCCTCCACCATCACTTCATGGTGTCGGTGAAATTTCTCAAGAAATTCGTCGAAATCGCGTTTTTCGGCCACGGCAGTGTTCCTGAACGGCACTGGATGCGAAGGGGCAGCCGGCGGGCCGGCAAATGAACAGCAAATAAGAGTAGCAGATTGTGACGGAAAATTCAGGCATGCAGGTGGGTTGGCGGATTTCCGGACTGAGAATTCCGGGGGTTTCAGAGGCAATTGGCGAGCGTTTGCAACGCCGGGGTTGCATCCGACTGGTACTCGCTTATTCTGCCTGTGCAGCGGTATGCTAAACCCACGACAGACCTTGAAAGAACCAACTGATGCAAGCGGATTTTGTGCTTCTGCCGGGTGACGGAATTGGTCCTGAAATTGTGTTCCAGGCAAAACGTGTGCTGACGACCGTCGCAGCGGCCTTTGGTCACGAATTTCGCATGACCGAACACCTGATGGGTGGTTGTGCGATTGATGCATGCGGCAATCCGCTGCCGGATGAAACGCTGGAAGCCTGTCGGCGTTCGCACGCAGTGCTGCTGGGAGCAGTGGGGGGACCAAAGTGGGACGACCCTCGCGCAAAGACCCGTCCCGAAGCCGGACTGCTGCGAATTCGTCGCGAGCTGGGTTTGTTTGCCAATCTCCGACCCACGAAGACGTGGGATGAACTGCTGGATGCATCGCCGCTGCGACGCGAAATTGTCCAGGGCACCGATATTCTGTTTGTCCGCGAACTGACCGGCGGGATCTACTTTGGTGAATCCGGACGTCGTCCGCACGCCAGTGGTGAAGAGGCGTGGAACGTCATGACGTATTCCACGGGTGAAATTGAGCGTGTGGTGCGTCTCGCAGCGCAGGCTGCACGGGGACGCCGGGGGCGTCTGACAATGGTCGACAAGGCAAACGTTCTGGAAGCTTCGCGCCTGTGGCGGCAGGTGTCTGAGTCCGTGGTGAAGAACGAGTTTCCGGATCTGCAGTACAACGTGGTGCTGGTGGATGCCATGGCGATGCATCTGATTTCAAAGCCGCGTGACTTTGACGTTGTGGTAACAGAGAACCTGTTCGGCGATATTCTGACGGACGAAGCTTCAATGCTGCCGGGCTCGCTGGGGTTGGCACCATCAGCATCGATCGGTTCCGGTGGACCCGGATTGTTTGAGCCGATTCACGGGTCAGCGCCTGACATCGCCGGACAGAACGTTGCCAATCCGCTCGCCACGATTCTCGCAGCGGCAATGATGCTGCGCTATTCACTGCAGCTCGAGCAGGAAGCGCAGGCGATCGAGACTGCGGTGAACAAAGTGCTGGCAGCCGGCTGTCGGACACGGGATATTGCCGGTGGCGGTGCATACCTCAGCACGACCGAAATGGGTGATCAAGTCGTGCAGGCGCTGGCGTGACTGAACCGGTTCGAACCACGATCTCACCGCCAGCCGATCGGCGCTGGGATGGATATCCGCACGCCCTGTAGCTGACGGCGAACACTGGGTGGTCGCAATGCGCGGCAACAGGTTTTCGAGGCTGATTTCCGGCGGGGGTGGCCACGGGATGACGCAGACTGGTGTTGCGAAGGCTCGGCTGGTCGCCGGGTTTTACACACTGAGTTGTGTCTGTGCGTACGAGCATGCAGGCTCCAGTTTATCGGTGGAATTCATACAATCGTAACAGTATATCAACATTTGCCACCCTACCTATATTTTCTATTTGATCCCTTTGACATCCACGCAGATGCTCGGTGGAATCTGTGGCAGCGGGAAACCGGACGTGAAGACTTTGAATGGTGCTGTCAGTGTGACCGGCATGGACTCTGGTTTCCCGATTGTCAGCGAAAAGGGGGACGTACCGATGAACAGATTCGTGAAATCCGCAGTAGTGCTCGGCACAGTACTGGCAATGACTCTGGACACAGGCGTGTTTGCCGCCGACGACAAGGCACCGGCTGTCGCTGCAGCCAATGCGGTGTCAGGCAAACCGGCTGCAGCAGACGGCAAACCAGTCGCGGAAAAGAAACCGGCTGCAGAAACAAAATCGACGGCTGCAAAAAAATCCACTGCTGCAAAGAAACCGCAGACGGAAAAGAAGCCGGCCACGTCGAAAAAGCCGACTGCTGAAAGCAAGCCGACCACCTCGAAGAAGGCCACAACTGCAAAGAAGTCGTCGTCGGCAAAGAAGCCGGCCACCAGCGGGAAATCCACAGCAGCGAAGAAGCCCGCGTCAACAAAGAAGCCGGCCACCTCCAGTACCAAAAAGACCACCTCCGGAACGACTCCGACAAAGTCCTCCGGCTCATCAAAGAAGACCTGACCGCCTGATGATATTGTTGCAGTCAATGATGCTCACAGCGACCCCCTGGAACAACCGCCGGGGGGTTGCTGCTTTACTGACAATGCGGTTCGGCAATACCACAGGGTGTCCACGCCAACTGGAATCAATCCGCTCGTCGATTACGCTCATCGCAGCAGCGAATGGTTCTTCAGGTGGCAGACAATTACGTCAGGCCGTCGCCATCATCCTGAGGTCACCACCGACCACGTTGACCAGCTGCCGCCCGATCAGTGGCCGGAATACAACGCTCGCCTCAAAGCCAGCGCGACGAAAAAGCCTGACTTCGCTGCACTCAACAGCACGGAATTGTCCCGCTGCCATGGAAAATCCCTTCCTGCACCTGCGGCAGGAACGACGGATTCGCCCGGATTTGAATTTGTCTGAAATGCCGGCCAGGACGACTGCAGCAAAGGCACCGGTTATGCCGATACGGAACAGGTGAATCACAGCAGCAGCGGACAGGCGACGGCAGATATGACCGACCCAGCACAGCAGGTTCAGGAATTGACGGAGCGCATGGCGCGGCTCGAAGAGGAGCTGATGCGTGCACAAAGGCTCAGTTCCGTCGGTGCGCTGGCGTCATCGATCACTCACGAATTCAACAATATTCTGACGACTGTCATCAACTACGCAAAGATGGGCCTGCGTCATCCCGACGAAGCGACCCGCACCAAGGCACTGGATCGGATCCTGACAGCATCCCAGCGGGCTGCAAAAATCACCACCGGCATGCTGTCGTATGCTCGCAGCACATCCAGCCGGATTGAGCCTCAGGACCTGAAACGCCTGCTGGAAGACGTGCTCGTGCTGGTGCAGAAGGATCTGCAGATGCATCGGATCACGGTGGACCTGCAGGCAGCCGACAATGTCTGGGCCATGGCGAATTCCAGTCAGATCCAGCAGTTGCTGATGAATCTCATCGTTAATGCTCGTCAAGCCATGAAGGAAGCGGGCCGACTGCGGCTGATCGTGCGGGACAATCCGGACGAGGGCTGGGCTGAACTGATCGTGGCAGACAACGGCTGCGGGATACCTCAGGACAAACTGCCCAGGATTTTTGAGTCGTTTTACACGACAAAAACTCCGGACGAACGCGGTCAGGGAGGCACCGGGCTGGGACTGGCGGTGTGCCTGAAAATTGTGGAATCGCACCACGGTCGGATTCGCGTTGAAAGCGAAGTGGGTCGCGGCACGACCTTTACCCTGCGACTGCCGCGAAGTGAATCGCCGGCCGGGTTTATATCGACCGCTGCACCTGTGCGTGCCGGGGTCCGCTGATCCTTCAACCGGCGACGGGCAATCGTCCTGTTCTTACGGCCAGGCGGGCACAACCGGCGGCTCCAATGAATCCAGCATCGCCGCCAAGGGAAGCCCAGTCGATGGTGATCTTTTCAGCGAGCGTCGGGAAGGTTCGTGTCCGAAATTCCTGACGCACTCGCTGTATGAATTCGCGGCCAACCCTCGTGGTGTCCCGCCCGAACGTCATGGCTCCGCCCAGCAGAACCATCTCGGGATCGATGACGTGCGCGCAGGAAGTGATGGTGGCACCGAGGTACTGCGCCATTTCCATGATCAGTTCGAGCGACAGATGGTCGCCGTGTTCGGCCTCTTCGGCAATTATCAGTGGCGTAAGAGTCTGACCGGACTGCAGCCGATTGCGGACTGAAGTGTCGGCCCCGCCTTCAAGTCGTTCGGCGAACCGTCGGAGCAGTGCAGTGGCGCTGACATAGGCTTCAGCGGTACCGTACTGTCCGGTGTTGCAGTAACGGCCATTGTGCATTTCGAGGATGACATGACCCAGCTCGCCACCGTGGGAGTGTCGACCTTCGATAATGTGATCATCGATGATCAGTCCGCCGCCAAGTCCTGTACCGAGTGTGTAAAACGCCAGGCTTTGAGCATGTTTTGCCTGGCCAGCCCAGTATTCACCATAAGCCGCGGCATTGGCATCATTCTGCAGGATCGCGGGCAGTCCGATTGCTGCGGCGACTTTGTCACGAACAGGGAACTGGTTCCAACCGGGCAGGTTTGTCGGTTCCAGCAGCATGCCAGCGGGGATATCCATGGTTCCGGGACTGGCCAGTCCGGCGGCAGTGATGTGAGCGAACTCAACACCCGCCCTTTGCATGGCCAGTTCGGCCGCTCGGGCCATCTGTCGGACACCGTGCAGTGGGCCGGCATGGGCCTCCGTGGGAACGCTGGCAAAACCCAAAACCAGCCCGTCATCACGGACGACGCCGGCTTTGATATTGGTGCCCCCCAGATCGATGCCCAGATACAATCTGGTCTGCTGTTGTTGGTTCATGGCAGCCTCTGTAGTTCCTGAGCCCATCCAATCTGCGACATTCAGAATGTACCCGTGGCTGCGCACCGCGTGCAAGCAGTGTTTTGCAGGGAAGACGTGGTTCCTGCAGGGTCGCAGGCCGTCAACTTCTCAGGATTGCCAGCCGGACCACCGACACTCAATTCCACCGGCCATTTCTCCCGATTCTTCTCCGCATTTGTTATGATTCCGTGTGGAGAGGGGCTGGTGTCTCGGGACGCCATTGCCGGATTGACGCCCGTTTTGTGCCCGCAGAAGTGCTGAAAAACATGGATTTAAGCGTTCGACTGAACAGGTTGCAGCTGAAAAATCCAATCCTGGTAGCTTCAGGAACGTTCGGCTACGCGCGCGAAATGTCGGCCTTCGTGGAATTCGAAAAACTGGGCGGAATTATCCCCAAAACTGTCACACCCGCACCTCGACCCGGGAATCCTCCGCCACGCACCGTGGAAACCGCCAGTGGCATGCTGAATTCCATTGGCCTCGATAACGATGGCTTCGACCAGTTCGTGGCTGAAAAGCTGCCATGGCTGTTGACTGTGGGCACGTCGATCATCGTTAATATTGCGGGAAAATGCATGGATGACTTCCCACGCATGGCGGAAGTCCTCGACAGTGTTCCGGGCGTTGCGGCGATCGAATTGAACATCTCCTGTCCCAACGTTTCCGGGGGTGTGGATTTCGGAACGGATCCGGCTTTGGCGGGGCAGGTGGTGAAATCGGTCTGCCACGCGTGTCGTTTGCCGGTAATTGCCAAACTGACTCCGAATGTCACCAGCGTGGTTCCAATTGCTCAGGCGGCCGCTGAAGCCGGTGCAGATGCCGTTTCGCTGGTGAACACGTTTCAGGGAATGGCGATAGACTGGCGGCGACGACGGCCGGTGCTGGGCAACATTCTTGGTGGGCTGAGCGGCCCCGCCATCAAGCCGCTGGCACTGCGGATCGTCTGGCAGGTTCGTCGTGCTGTGCAGGTACCGATCATCGGCATCGGCGGGATCCAGTCACTGGACGACGTAATGGAATTTCTGGTTGCCGGTGCGACGGCTGTGCAGATCGGCACAGCAAACTTCTACAATCCGGGGCTCGCGAATCAACTGATCGAAGAGCTGCCTGAGGCTATCCGTTCTCTGGGGGCGGCTGGCCCCGCTGAAATCATCGGCTGTCTGCATAATCAAACAACTTCAAAATGATTCTGGCTCATCCATGCGAGTACTTTCCGGCATTCAGCCCACAGGTCGATTTCACTGGGGCAACTATTTCGGCGCCATTCGCCAGTACATTGCACTGCAGGGGCAGGAGCAATCGTTTTTCTTCATCGCCGATTTCCACGCGCTGACGACAATTCGCGACCGTGATCTGCTGCGGCAGAACATTCGGGATGCAGCCATGGACCTGCTGGCTCTGGGGCTGGATCCGGAACGCGCCTGTCTGTTCCGGCAGTCGGATGTGCCGGAAGTCACTGAGCTGACGTGGCTGCTCATGACCATTACACAAATGCATCTCCTCGAAAAGTGTCATGCCTATAAGGACAAGAAGGCAAAGGGACTGGCTGCAGATGCGGGACTGTTTACATACCCGGTACTGATGGCAGCTGATATTCTGGCCTACGACAGTACTCACGTGCCGGTGGGTGCCGACCAGATTCAACACGTCGAGGTGGCTCGTGATCTGGCTCAGAGATTCAACTCCATCTACGGCGACTGCCTGCAGCTGCCGGAAGCAATGGTACTGCCGGAATCCGCAAAGGTACCCGGGCTGGACGGCGAAAAGATGTCGAAAAGTTACGGCAATACGATCCCGATTTTTGAAACGCCGAAGAAGCTGCGGAAGCTGATCATGGGCATCCGCACGGATTCGACTGCAATGGAAGCCCCCAAAAACGCAGATGCCTGTACGGTGTTTGAGTTGTACAGGCTGTTTGCGGACGAGCAGCGTCAGGCGGCGTTGCGGCAGCGTTACGAAGCGGGTGGTATGGGGTATGGGGAAGCGAAGGAACAGCTCTACCAGGCAGCGATGCAGATTTTTGGGCCGGCGTTTGAACGTCGCGCGGCATTGGAGGCCAACCCGGACCAATTGGAGGACATCCTGCGACAGGGTGCCGCAAAGGCCAGAGCAAGAGCGCAGCAGGTGCTGGCACGCGTACGCGAAGCCAGTGGCCTGCTGGCACGTCCCGTCTGGTCATGATGAATACCAGAACGGCAATTCCGGTTTGAAGGTTGTGGTCCCCTGAGACACCGCAAACACCTCGCTGCCGGGTATCCGATTGCACTCAATAACCGGCTGAATCAGGCGTTTCGGGCTTCGATATCGAATGCTCATGGCTGACGTGGCCTGTGAATCAGCAACTCCTGCGCGCCACGATCGGATGTTTGAACAGTATGGAATTCCCCTGATTCATGGCCGTGAAGTCAGCAATCGTCGCCGGTAGACGCTGGTGTTCACCGGCTGACGACACGATCCGTGGCTGCTGCCATCCGGGCCGCCTTTTGAGTTCAGACGCTGGCCCTTGCACCCGCGGGTGCGTCCCTGCTGTCAGGCGCATCGTAGAAGAAGTTGGACATCAGGTGTTCCGCGCAAAACAGGATCAGCAGCAGCCCCAGCAGCAGAGGCAGTACTTCGACTCCCAGTCGCCCTGTTCTCTGAATGGCCAGCAGTTGATCAGGGTCGTGGATAATGACTGCCCGCCGCTGTCCGGTCAGTTGCTGCAGCTCGTCATCGGTGACAGTTGTGAGGTCTGTTTCGTCATCTCGGAAGTTAACGGCAAAGGCAGCATCGAAGCCTGTGGCGACGTCAACAGCCTGCAGCAGGTAGTGTCCGTGTTCTTCGGCATCGTTGAGCACAACGTCAGAGGCGTCGGGGTCGAGTTGTCCGCGAGTCTGTCGCAATCCCGGTCGTCGGAGCAGGTACTGCTGGAATCGCTGCTTTTCCGGGATGGGCAGATCGACAGGTTCACCGGCGATGTAATTGCAGCGTTTATCAGTGGCGTTGGTGAGGTATTGCAGCAGGCTGTCGGCCAGCACAAGAAAGCTCCAGCTGTCGGGCAGGTTATTCCACAGATTGCCTCCATCCACCAGATTATCCATGGCTGACGTAAACATCAGGCAGCGGCCTTTGCCGATCAAGCGTTCAAGGAGTGCCGGGCGATCGGCAGGTCCGGTAAACTGCATGAGAGTGCGGGCGGCAGGGTCAGCTTCGACAGCCCAGCAACGATCGAAAGCGACGGCGGCGAGTTCGGTGCGGATGCCTTCGTCCTGCAGAAACATGCGGGTCACGCCGTTTTCGCTGCTGAGGTTCAGGTAGCCGGGTGTGTCGAGATATTTGATGATGGT
>CAITYU010000443.1 GCA_903896675.1 uncultured Planctomycetaceae bacterium | reverse complement strand
TCCGACGGTCGCCGATGCGATTCGTCGGCTGGGTGATCAGTACAACCGCCAGCGGCTGACACCGTTTGTGAAACGGATACTGCGGCTATGGTTGCGCTGGAGGATTTGGTAGGGGGTGTGTGGCAACCACGGATTGGCGAGTTTGTGTGGCAGTTGATGGTGTTTTGAGTTTTGGCGGTTGCGTAATAGTGATCAGTGGCGACGGTGAGTGAGTGGGTGTCGGGTGTCGGGTGTCGGGTGTCAAACCACGAAACACACGAAACACACGAAAGGATGGCTTGTGATTTTGGTGGAGGCCGGGGATGCACGGGGAAGCGCCCCGGACAGTTGGTTTTATGAACCACGAATGACACGAATGAAGGTGGGGGACTTTGAAGCCACGGAAGAACACGGAATTTCACGAAAGAGTCGCAGTGGTGGTGTTTTGAGTTGTGGCGATTGCGTAATAGTGATCAGTGGCGACGGTGAGTGGGTGTCGGGTGTCGGGTGTGAAAACACGAAACACACGAAAATCAAGAAGATTACGAAAGAATAGCCTCTGATTTTGGTGGGTGCGTGGGTTGCAGGGGCAACCCCGGCTGGTTCCTGCACTGCCCAGCGTGCTGCGGCAGCGGCCCCCAACTGCGGACTGCTCCCGCCCCCGCATGACGCATCCGGATTGAGCGGGCAACGGATGTGCCGGCGTCCCTGAAGAGTTCCATCGCCGGCTTGTTCGGGTTGACTGTTTGTCAGCGGCTGATCACACAGCGGAATCCGACGGCGTCGTCCTTTGTGTCCGCAGGCATCTGTCGGCGCGCACTGCTGGTCAGCAGTGAGTGATGATCCTTCCATGAACCGCCACGCAGGATGACCGGTAATCCCGCGTCTGGTTTGGCCACCCCCGACAATCGTTCGTCGGCCGTCACAAATTCCGATAAGTACCCGTGCATGTCGTACAGGCCCCACGGGTTCGGCTTGAGTGCTCCAACAGGTGGATCGTTGCCCGCAGCGTTGCCCGTGTGCCACGCATAGGGATCCAGCAGCGTCGCCTTGTTGCCCTCGTCACCCGCTGCCGTGGCCACATCCCCGAAACTGTAACGCGTCGCTGTCCCCGCGCGACAACAATACTCCCACTCCACCTCCGTCGGTAACCGCACGCGCTGACCTTCCTCCAGCAACTTCAACCGACGCAGACCGTCCGTGGCACGCTGACAAAACTCCTCAGCCTCCGACAACGTCATCAGCTCCACCGAATTCCGCGGACCCTTCCAGCGACTGGGATTCCTGCCCATCACCGCCTCATACAATTCCTGTGTCACCTCGTACCGCCCCATCCGAAATTCGCCGCCAATCTCCACCTGCACCACCGGTAACTGCCCCTTACCTGCAGCCCCCAGCGACACCTGGCCCCCGGCATAGGGTGATTGGCCCGGCCGAATCTCGATGAATTCGCCCGCAAACTTCTGTAACAACTGGTCCGCCGTCTGAGCGCTGGCCACTGAGCACCACAGGAAGGGAAGGCTGAGCCACAGCAGAGGACGAAAATCAGGAATCATGCGAGCGAACTTTCGTTAAGGACGATGCCGGGTGGGAATATCCGCGGGGGACGAAGGTTGTTTGAGGGTGTGGATTCGCGTTTTGTTGTTGAAAAAACGGGTTTTTTGAGGGTTGCCGGGCAGGAATGCCCGGGCTCCGGGTTGAGGGTTGCCGTGCAGGAATGACGCGTGGGACAAAAGTCGTCTTGTGGCGTCAAATCGACTTCAATTCAGTGAATAACGCCGTGTTTTTCGAGGGTTGGGCCGGGCAAGAATGCCCGGGCTACCTTTTTGTCCACGGCGTCAGGAATGCCCAGGCTACGGGTTGGTCATGACGACGGAGACACTTTCAGGGTTGCCAGCTTTCGTTGAAAAAGCCGGCGGCGGCGATGCGGCCGGGCCAGACCGAATTCGGTGGCGTTGTCAGATCGATGACCGCCCAGTCCGGTAACATCGGTACCTGCCGCGCGTTGTTCAGATACGCATAATCACGAAACGTAAAGCTGCTGTTCAATACCACATAACGCTGCGGGTTCAGAGGATTCGGATAAATCAACACCGGAGCATGCGTCGCGGAATCGAATTTCTGAGTCCCTACGGTGATGGATTCGGAAGTCCAATGCACCGGCAACTGACCGGCAATTTTCCCCAGCAGGCTGTTGGACTGCGGATCACCCCACAACACCAGATTGGCCGACTGAATCAGTTCGTCCGTGACTTCGCTGTCATTGACGACTCGAGCATCACCGCGGAAATGTCGTCGCCAGTGTTCAATCGCCCGCGTCAGTTCCGCGTCCGCCCAGCGGCCGGCCTGCTCGTTGGCCGCCTTGCCAGTCGGCCGCACAAACACAAAGGCATCCATGAACGCATCATCAATCGGGCCCTGCAGCAGATGCTGCTTGCGCAGTCCCGCCGGCAACGGACCCTCCACCCACTTCCCCTGCTCATTCCGATGTCCCTGAATTCGCATCGAACCGTCCGAAAACGGTCCCTCGGCATGCAGAAAACTCATCTGCAGATGCGCAGCGGGCCCCTTCTGCTGATCCTCGGCACTGATCAGTTCCACCACCAGTCCCCGACTGGGCGGATGATGCAGCCGATTCAGTGTCTCCGGCGACAACGGCAGCTCTCCGGCCGCAAAATTCACCGTAAACGCTGATACGTTCTCCGTATTGATCTGCAGATGTGCCGGATGACCCGGTTTTTCAGTTTCGCGACACCACACCATCAGTGTGGCCGGCTGCCAGTGTTCCAGCATCCCGTCAATTGTGGCGGCCTTCATCCGATTGTAACGCAGCGAATAGGTGGTCAGCGAAATCAGCGGCGGAGCCTGCTCACGACCGCTTTTCGCCAGTGATGCCATCGTCTGCTCAATCACCTGCTTCGATGCCGCGTCATACTTATGCCCCATCCCGGCTCCGATGATGTGCCGCAGTCGAATGCCGTGCCCCGCCAGTGCCTGCTCCATCACGTCCGCTGCCTGCTTCTGCGAATCATTCTGACCGCTGTAGGCAATCGTCGGACAATGCGTCAGATTCAGCGCCCATTTGTCACAGTCGTACAGGTTCCACAACCGCTGTTCCCAGGGCTGCGGCTGCAACTGCTCCTTCTGAAACACTTTGAGGAACTGCGGAGTCTCGGAAAAACCGGCTCCGGGCGCTGCTGCAAACCAGCGGTCCGAATAGTGTGTGGCAAACTGCCAGCAGGCCGCTCCACCCATCGAAAAACCTCGCACACTCACCCGGTCTTCATCCACCCGATACCGCCGACCAACATCCTCGATCGCCTCCAGCACATCCATCTCGCCGGCAAACTTGAAGGCATTGCAGTAGCGACCGTACGGATGCAGTACGAGCGTGTGGGGCGGAGCAAATTCGCCAGGATTCCGCATCCGCTCCCACAAAAAATTCACCTCACTCAACTTCTCACCCCGCCCGTGAAACCACACATCCAGCCGGGTTGGCACACTGTGGTGCAGGTCATAGGTGGACGGCACAATCAAACCATACGGCTGCACCGTCTGATCAATCCGACTGATGTAGCCACGGACGACGAGGCCGGTTCGTGTTGTCCATTCCGGTTTGCCCGCCTGCAACTGCTGAGCACGCGACAGGCCTTCCGCCAACAGATCATCAGCCTTATCAAATTCCTTCACGTCAAAAAACTCGTCGTATTCCAGAGCACAGCGGACGGCACGTTCAAAAATCATCACGTCGGGCAGCAGGGACTGATCGACTGTCGGTGTTTCGCGGAGCTGTTTCAGTTGCTGCTGCAGAAGCTGCAGTTGGGCGGTCATGGCAGCGCGGCGATCGTCCGGCACTGCCACACCGGGTGCCGGGATGCGGCGTACATTGTCGGGCAGATTGTCCTGCAGGCCATCCGTGGCACGGACCGAGGACACACAGCACAGGCAGATCAGCAGCAGGGAAAGATGAGAACGGCTCATGATTCGTGATGACTCAGGGTGAGATTGGAAGTGGGGGAATTGGTACGTGCGATGGTGAGTCTACCGCGAGGTGGCCATGGAAAAAAGGGGGCAAGTGAAGGAGCGGGGCTGGGTGTTCGGGGGCGTTTTTTGCACCACGGATGGCACGGATGCCACGGAGGAACCGCAGTGGGGCGGCGCTTGGGGCTCGGTGTATGGTCGTTTTGCGGTGAGGCTCGGCGACGAAGGCTGTGGGGTGGGAGGAACCACGGAAGACACGGAAAACACGGAAGAATCGCAGTTGGTAGGCGTTTGGTGAGAGGTTTGTGGCCGTTTTGCGGTGGGGCTCGGTGACGAAGGCTGTGGGGTGGGAGGGTACCACGGAAGATATGAAAGTCAGGAAAGAATTGCGCGGGAGTGGGGGGCGTGTCAGGAAGGGCGTGGCGTGGCGTTTTTGGGGCTCAACGTCAAATGAAGTGCGCGGTGCGAGGCAGCCAACGAGTGTTGTCCTGTCGTTGGGGGCACCGAACCAGTGCTCGGTAGTCCCCTTGGGAGGGCGGATACTCCTGCCGAGCCGGACGTTGGAAACAGCACATTCGATGCTGCCAGAATCAGCAGGTTCGAGGTCACCAGGGTGGCGGTGCCGAGGCGTTGGCGTAGCTTCCAC
>CAITYU010000442.1 GCA_903896675.1 uncultured Planctomycetaceae bacterium | reverse complement strand
GGGAGCGGGAGTATCTGCCTCCGCCTGCGCGGGGCAGTCTGGCGGACATTGATCCGGCATTGATTGTGACGCCACCGGCCGGGCTGGAGATTGGTTATGTCCCGATAGTGACGCGGCAGGGTGTGGCGGAGTGACGGTGGTGGTGGGGGGGAGTCTGAGATGTGGAAATCACTGTCTGGAAGTCCGTGGCTGGTACCTGCGATTCTGCTGGGAATGGTGGGGGTGGCTGCGATTTTACGTCGTCGTCAGCCGCGACTTTATCGTGACGTGTCTCAGCGGATGCGGCAGTGTGCGGCCCCGCTGGTGCTGGTTTGCGGCGCGGGTGCGGTATCGCTGGCTGTGTGGGGTTTGCAGCGGCAGTGTCCGGATTCCGGCCTGTTGCGGCGCATGTATGAAGCGATTCAGTTACTGCTGTTCAATATGGATGCCGAGGCTGTGACGGCGAACTGGCAGCTGAGAGCAGCGTCCGTGCTGAGTATTTTATTGACGTTGACGGTGGCGGGTGGTGGTATTCTGCTGCTGTTTCACGAGTCGTGGCAGACGCTGGCACTGCGGGGAACGCGCGGGCACGTGGTGGTGTGTGGTCTGGGTGGTGTGGGCAGTCAGGTGTTGCGGGATTTGCTGGAGCGGTGAGACGGTCGACAGTTGGTGGCGATTGATGCGGACGCCGACAGTCAGGCGTATGCGTGGGCTGGGGAAATGGGTGTGTTGACGCTGCAGGGTGATGTTTCGCGTGCGGATGTGCTGCGGAAGGCGCGGGTCAGTGCGGCGAGTGAAATTTTCATTGTGACGGGTCGGGACGTCGTGAATGTGGAGTGTCTGGTGCATGTGCGTGCGAGTTGTCTGTCGGCGTCGCAGGGCAATTCGCGGGGGCGTGTGGTGCGGTGTTATGTACATCTGCGGGACCAGAAGCTGATGGAGGTACTGTCCAGTCACAACAGTCAACTGGAGCATGATGGGAGTCAGCATTTTTTTGATGTGGTGGCGTTCAGTGCGGCATCGCTGGCGGCGCAGAGGACTCTGGAGCAGATTACTCGTATCTGGTCATTGCAACCGCGTGCGAAGCTGCATGCGGCAGAGACGGTGGTGCATTTTGTGCTGTTTGGATTTGGGGAATTTGCGCAGCAGTTGGCGTTACAACTGGCGGGGTTGGCGCATTTTCCGAACTGTCGGCGGTTGCGAATGACGATTGTGGCTGCGGATGAGGGTCAGTCTGCAGCAGATTTTGTGAAGCGATTTCCTCGTTTTGGTCCGCAGACGAATGTGATCAAGGGCTGGAAATTTCCGGCAGAGGCGGACGACTGGTCATCACAGGAATTGAGCTCAGCGGATGGTATGCCTGCGGATGGCAGGAAAGACCGGGGCATTCACTATGTATGCAATGCGCAGTATCTGCAGTCCGGTGTACATCCGGAGGAGAGTCTGGTGCAGGAGCTGATTGGGGCTTTGAATCAGCCGAATCAGCTGGCGGCAGTGTTTGTGTGTCACGAGGGCAGCAGGGAAGATCCATCGCTGGGGAACCGGGCCAATTTTCTGCTGGCGGAACGACTGAAAACAGCATTCGACGGGGTCCATGTGGACTGGCCTGTATTGTGTTATGTGTCGCGCGAGGAGGATCAGGAGCTGGGGCAGCTGTTGCTGGAGCTGAACCGGGAGGATGGGAGCGGAAGTTGTCTGATTCCTTTTGGGCATGGACACGGGACGGTGGGATATCGTGAGATCACGGGGAGCTGGATTGAATACCTTGGTCGGTTGACGCATCTGCTGTGGCTGGGTGAGAGTGCAGGTCTGTCGCCGCAGGAGCGGAGTCTGATCAGGAGTCTGGTGGACCTGATTCAGGATCGGGGACGCACTTCGTGGGTGTTGTCGGCTGGTGAGCTGGGTGTGATGGCTCGGCTGGAGGTGCTGTCGGTTCGGATCTGGCAGAGTTTGAGTGAGTGGGAGCGTCAGTCGAGTTGTGCGGCAGCAGTGCATGCCGTGGTGAAGACGGCGGCGCTGGGTTATGTGCTGACGGGGCGGAGCGAGGCTGGTCACCTGCGGCCGCTGGAGCGACCTCTGCAGTTTGATCAGGGGCTGGATGAGACGCTGCGGAAGATGGAGCATTATCGGTGGGTGGCGGAGCGATTGCTGTCGGGCTGGGTGTTTGCTGACTCGCCGGATCGCACCAACAGGCGGCGCTGGCAGATTACACCGTGGGAGCAGTTGCGGCGACCGCCGGAGGGGTATGGAAAGACGGGAGCCGAGGAGCAGGACAAGGATCGGCGGATTGTCCAGTTGCTGACCTTCCTGATTTCCACGGGGCAACTGGCGACACGACCGCTGACGGAGCATGGCAGGCAGTGATTCTGGAAATCGGCAGACGTGATGGAAACAGCAGCAAATCGTGAGTTACTGGAACTTGTCAATCGCAGCGGGGGGTGGATGCGTGCCAGCAAGACTGGATCAGTCCGGGCTCGTTGTGCAGTCACTGCGGAGCTGCTGCAGACTCTGGAGGGACCGGTACAGGTTTTTGCGGGAGAGTATATTTGCCGGGGGGAACGGGGCGAGTTGTGGGCGCAGTCGGCGGAGGCATTGCAGCGTCGTTATGTGGCGGTGGGCGAGTATGATTCCGGTGGCTGGAGGGAATTCAGACCGTTGCCGGGTGGTGCGGGGGTTCTGGCGATTCGGCTGGACCGGCCATTTCAGGTGGAGCTGAGTCGAGGTGTGCTGCGAGGCAAGGCTGGAGATTTTCTGGTGCAGGAATGTTCTGCGGATGAAAGTGTTTTTCCCCGGGATCTGTGGGTGGTTGATGCGGACATTTTTGCGGCGACGTACACGTTGAATCAGTCTGACAGAGCTTGAGCGGTCTCAGTTGCACGGTGTTCGTCACCATTCCATGACGAGGCTGTAGATGAAGCCGTGGGCGGGATTGGGAACCGGTTGAGCCGTTGTTTCTGCGGAGACGGCCGGCAGTCGCTGTTTCTAAGGCGAGCCGGCGGGGAATGTGCAATGGAGGAGTGTTTTCTGAGTGTAATCAGAGCACCTGCATGCTGACGCAGCCACCTGCGTGGCGATTGGCAACAACGATGAAGGCAGCAGCAGCGACTGGAATATTCTCTGCGACCTCTGAACGAGGAATTTTTTTGTAAGCCAGAGCCTGGCCGCAGACGATGACTTCAACTCCGACGTTCTGGAGGGCCCGAATGAGTGGCAGATGAGGATTATGACTGGTCTGCCAGCGGGCCTGCCACGCCGCATCTGTCAGCACGCAGCCGGTGGCTTCACCATGCAGTACAACTGTCAGGCGGACATCTCCAGGCTTGAGCCCGCCGAGGCCAGCGAGATTTATGATGCGGGCGGCGCGATCAAGTCCTTTGTTGATCTTGTCTGTCGGCATCGTATCAGCCGTGACGTCGAGGACAAGTTTCATTCCGGCCTGTGGCAGATCAACGGCATCTGGAACGGCAGCGACTCCACCGTAATTCCTGATCACGGGATACTGCAGCTCCGGTAACGTTGTGTGGGGGCCGCAGTTGTGGGGAGCGGATGGCTTTCATGAGCTTCATCGAAGCCTCGCTCGACGAATTTTGTGACCACCTCTGCGTGTGCTCTGATCAGCATTGCCACGGCGGGTGTCTTTGATGTTTCGATGACACGGACGCCGTGTGCGGTGTTTTCCACCTGCATTTCAATTGCCTCATAGTGATCGAAGATTGCGGCAAACAGCGGGTCCCAGAAACGAAGTCCTCGACCGTTCTTCATCCGCACCTGCATCGCAGCAACATGTTCCTGGATTTTTCCGGTGACATCAGCGTTATCGGATTCCGTCAGGGTTTCGACGCCGTTTTCGACAGCCACTACTTTGCGTCGGATTTCGGTGTGGTGATTAAGCAGATAGTGAAACACTTCCATGTCAGAGGCCATTGCAGCGTTCATCCCCCGCCCCATACCCTTTCCCTTTCGGCGATCTGTGCCCACTGTCGTACCTGGTTGATCTGCCTTCTGTTGCTGTTTGTTGTCAACCGATTCGTCAGTCGTGGTAAACACCAGCATGTAGTTTTCCTTGAGCAGGCCCTGGACTTCGTTGACGCGGCGAAATCCGGCCTCGGTGATTTCAGCTTCGAAGACTTCCTGTCCGGCGCGCACGTGATTCATCGTCCACTCGGTGCTTTCTCCTTCCACGCGGCGAAAATCCACCACGATCACTCGCCCTCCGGGCTTCATGGCTTTCCGCAGCGAGGTCATGGTTTTCTGCGGGAATTCAAAGTGGTGGTAGGTATCGCAGATGAAGGCAACATCCACGGAACCGGGTGGCAGTTGAGTTGAATCATCGGTGCACAGGAGAGTTTCCACGTTGCGCAGGTTGCGTTCACGGCAGGTGACTTCAATGTGGTCCAGGAATTTTCGGGCGATGTCCACCGCTATCACCCGGCCCTCCGGTCCCAGCTGAGCGGCGAACAGCCGCGTGAACAGGCCGGTACCGGCGCCGATGTCGGCCACCACGTCAGTGGGTTTCAGGCCGATGGCTTTCAGAATCTCAGCACGCTTCGCAAAGACTTCGCGACTTTCAATCTCAAAACGCTCCGTGAACTGTTTGGGGTCAGGGTCACGAAACGTGTCGTTGATACCCGGACGCACGCTTTTTTCCTGAGCTGTCAGGCTGGCTGAAAGGCTGGTCAAACACATGAACAACAGCAGTGTCCGGCGATCTGACAGGCAAGTCATAACGAGGAATCCTGAGATACAGTGAAGCGGTGTTTGGGTATTCACCACGCAGAGTTTTTTGCGAGGACGAATATGGCTACCAACAGGATAGCAACTGCAAAGACTTTTTGCAGAGTGGAGGTGGAGAGGTATCGGGCGGCCGTCTGACCGGCGGTCAGTCCGGGAAGTCCGCCAGCGACAAACAGGGCGGCAGTCTGCCACTGCAGTTGCTGTCCACTCGCAAGCTGTGAGATGACTCCGGAGGCACTGACAAGTGAGATCACCAGCAGTGAAGTGCCCACGGCACGCGACATGGACATACTGCTGAAGACAATGAGAGCCGGTACGATGATGAAGCCACCACCAACGCCGAACATACCTGACAGGATCCCGGCAAGGACTCCGGTCAGCAGCAGCAGTCGGGCACAACGACTGGTAAGGATCAGATTGCCACAGGTATCGCGCTGGCAGCTGGGTCCGTCGTGGCGATAGTCGGCGGTGGTAACGGTGTGATCCAGAGGGATACAGACCGGCGCCTGTTCGCCGCTGCGGCTGCCCTTCCGCCACATGACAGTGGAGATGATGGTCATCAGCAGTGCAAACAGCAGCATCAGCAGCGATTCGGGAAGCTGCTGTGCCAGCCATGAGCCCAGTGGTGCAGCAGGAACACCTGTAGCTGCGAACAGCAGACCTGTTCGCAGCTCGGCATCTCCGCGGTGCCATTTCTGCAGAAATCCGATCAGTGCTGTTGTGCCGACTGCCACGAGGGAGATCAGGACCGCCTGGCGGGCTGGTATCCCCAGTCCATAGACCAGCATCGGGACGGCAAATACAGCACCGCCTCCGCCGGTCAGGCCGAGTGAGATTCCAGTGATGAAGCCGAAGAGGATTGACATGACGCTCGGGGCAAAAGTGGGTCGGGGGTATGAAGCGGAAGTTCAGCGATTGGAGAACGCCCGGTTTTCAGGGGTGGGGTGGGTAACTTGCCCGGGCTAAAGCCCAGGCTACGGTGTTGTCCGTGGCATCACACGGGGGACGGCCTGCAGGGGGAACAGAGACGCGGCAGTGAGCCTGTCAGCCAGCGATTTCGCAGACTTTGGTACCGCAGGTCAGGGTGTTCTCCGGGATGGTGGGCAGTTTTGTGGCGATCCACGCCTTGATGCCACCGACGAGGTCCGAGACATTGGTGCGACCGGCCTGCAGCAGAATACTGCAGGCGATGGCCGAGCGATAACCGCCTTCGCAATGGACAACCACAGGCCGATCAGCGGGAATTTCCTGCAGTCGTTCCCGCAGGTGAGTCAGTGGTACATTGCTGCTGCCCTGCAGATGGACGATGGCATATTCCTTTTCCGATCGCACGTCCAGCACAAAGGGTGGTTCCTGCTGCAGCAGTTCGGCGAGGGCGGCTGCTGTGATCCGCGGTACGGTCTGAATCAGCTCCGGATGCTGCTGCAGTGATTGCATGCCGTCCTGCAGGTAGCCGACCACGTTATCAAAGCCGATGCGTCCCAGCCGCACCACGGCCTCCTGTTCGTTATCGTCGCCGATCACCACGATGGGGTCATCATGATTGAGGAGTGAGCCGCACCACGTGGCATATTTGCCCTGCAAACCGATCTGCAGAGTTCCTTTGAGTGAGGCGCCGGCGAAGTCAATGGCATCGCGAACATCCAGCAGCTGGGCTTTGGCCTGCTGCAACCGGAGCACCTGCTGCAGCGGCAGTGCCTGCAGGGATTTGTGCATTGTCTGATCCAGATCCGGCCGCTCCTGACGATTGCGGATTGCATCATAGACGAAGTAACCGGGGGCTTCGGGCTGTTCGGCCGTCACGAGCGTGCGAAACTGCTCAAACGGCATCGGCTGCAGAGCGTAGTTGAACTTTTTCTGTTCACCGATTGTGGAGACAGTGTCTTTGCTGAGTGCTTTGCCGCAGAGCGAACCTGCACCGTGAGCCGGGTAGACGAGGGTGGCGTCCGGCAACTGTCGCAGTCTGTTGACGGAGTTGTAGAGCATGGCAGCGAGTTCGTCGGCCGTGACGCCAATTGAGGCCAGCAGGTCGGGCCGACCCACATCACCGATGAACAGCGTATCGCCGGTCAGTACGGCGTGGGGTTCGGTGGTACTGCGAGTCTGATCGAAGACCAGCAGCGAGATTCCTTCCGGAGTATGGCCTGGCGTTTCCATGATCTGAATGCGGACATCGCCGAGCATGATGTTGTCGCCGTCTTTGAGTGCCAGATGTTCGAATTCGGCGCCGGCGCGATTGCCGAGGCAGATCTGAGCACCCGCCTGGTTACGCAGTTCGATATGGCCGGCCAGGAAGTCGGCGTGAAAGTGTGTGAGAAACACGTAGCGGATGGTGTATCCGGCTGCGGCGGCATCATCGAGGTACTGCTGGATATCGCGCTGCGGGTCGACGACGGCAGCGATTTTGGAGCGTTCATCGGCGATCAGATAGGATGCGTGTGCGAGGCAGCTCAGGTAGTACTGTTTGATGATCATGTTCGTGTTCCGTGTGCGGAATGTCAGGTGCGGTCAGGCGACCGAGGTGAGTTGTTCAGGACTGGACGCTGTGGAGAAAGTCGTTTGGTGGGCAGACGGGGTTGAATTCACCGAAAACCGCAGTGTGTTTTGAGGGGTGGGCCGGGCAGGAATGCCCGGTCCAATGCATCAAAAGTACGGGGGTTGTGGTGAGGTCGGGCTGCAGTTTCAGTTGCAGCAGGATGCATTGGGTTGTGTTGAGCAGTTGGTGGCGGGAGTTTTCGGGGTGGTTTTGACCTGGTTCCAGGGCATGCGTGCGAGGATCAGTGCCATGCCGCAGGTGTCGGTGATACCGGCGAACATCAGGCCGGCCCCGACGAAGGCGGAGAGTCCGGCGAAGCCGGGATGTACCAGCATAGCGAGTACGCCGCCTGTGAGGGCCATGAAGCCCGCGCAGATGCGGACCTGGCGTTCGAGGGAAATCGTACGGCGACCGCGGACGACCGGCAGGCCGGCCTGATCCCATGCAAGTGTTCCGCCATCGACATTGATGACATGCTGGCAGCCGGCAGCCTGAAGTTTTTCGCAGGCCTGTCGCCCGCGGCTGCCGGAGCGGCAGATGACGTAGAGTGGTTCGGGGCCTGGGTGCTGTGCGAGCACGTCACCGGGGTTGAAGGCTTCGAGTGGGAAATTGCGGGCAGTGGCAGCGTGGATTTCCTGGAATTCAGCAGGTGTTCGGACATCGATCAGTTGGACATTGCGTCCGTTTTTGATGTTGTCGTGCAGTTCTTTGGCAGTAATGGTAGCAACGGTCATGTGGTGATTTCCTTGAAAAATACCTGCATTGGGGCAGGTGCAGACGGGGGGCAGCTGAATCACTTCGCGAGTAACAGTCGGCTCTGAGTGGTTAATATATCGGAAGATATCGATATGTCAACACAAAATTCGGGTGGAATTTTTGCTGGTGGAGTTTTGTTCGGCGAGTCAGCGGTGAGATGCGGGGTTTGGGAGAGACACGAGGAACAAGAGTCCGTTGTGTGGCGGTAACCCGAGTTCGCCCGATTGTGAAACGCCGAGTTTTTCAGGGGTGGTGTGGGTAACACGCCTGGGCTAAAGCCGAGGTTACGGTTTTGTTCGTGGCGTCCGGGATGCCCGGCGTACTGTTTGTTTATCCCTTGCGTCGGAGTTGTTGACGCATGCGGTGGTTGGCTACGGCCGAAGGTGGGCTTCTATTGCATGACAATGACTCGGCACTGTTTTGATTTGAGCAGAGGCTGACGTTCATTCTGGATTTTCGGAATTGGTGATTTTTTTCAATTGGGAGTGAATGTCAATTTTTGACAGCGGATGAAAGGGCGTGTGTGAGGAGTTCTGGGGGATTTCGCAGCCTGGAGAAGCATCTTGATTAATTACAGTACCAGAAGGACCGCGATTGGCGCAGGGGTGGCGGCGTTTACTTCGGCAGTAAGTGGCCGGGGTGGGTCTGGGGCGGTCGCTGGAAGAGCTTCCGATGGACGACATGGGACACAGCTACATGTGCCGCGATTCGTTCAGAACATGCCCATATCGCCGACCAAGCGTCCCGTTTCGACGGGGAATGCTCCGTGGCAGGTTGGCGACTGTTTCCACGGGGTGGCACCGGAGTATTTCAATCGGGCAACTGCGGAAAATGTGTCGTTCAATTTTCCACAAATGTTTCCGGAGCAGTATTATGAACTGCGGGCGAAGGAGTTTATTGGGGAGGTGATTCCCGGTGTGCGTACACCGTTGTTGGGTTATGACGGCCTGTTTCCCGGTCCCACATTCAGGGTTCGCAGTTGTCAGCCGATAGTTGTGCGGCAGTTCAACGATCTTTTCGACACGGAATTGTCTACTCACCTGCACGGGGGCCACAATCCGTCGCACTCGGATGGCTATCCGAACTTCTACATTCTGCCGGGGCAGGCGAGGGACTACTTTTACACAAACACATTGCCCGGCAGAAATGGTATAGCGGACATCTCGGAGTGTCCATCAACCTGCTGGTATCACGATCATGCAATGGACATTGCGGGTGACACCTGTGCGCATGGTTTGGCTGGGTTTTATCTGCAGTACGATGATCTGGAACTGAATCTGATTCGGCGGAACATCCTGCCAGCGGATGCATATGACATTCCGGTTTTGATTCAGGACCGTCGATTCAATTCGGATGGCACAATATTCTATGACCCGCTGGACCACAACGGTTATCTTGGCGACGTATATGTGGTGAATGGCAAGGCTTTTCCGAAGTTTCACGTGCAGCGTCGCAAATACCGCTTTCGGTTTCTGAACGGCTGCAATGCGCGGCATCTGGAGCTGCGTCTGAGCAGTAATGCGTCGTTTCTGGGACTTGGAACGGATAGCTGGCTGTACCCTCAGGCGATAGTCCGCAGTACTTTGCTGATGAGTCCTGCGAAGCGAGCTGATGTAATCATCGATTTTACGAATGCACCGAACGAGGTCTTTCTGGAGAACATTCTGGAGCAGAGTGATGGCCGAGGTCCGGACGGGCCACTGGACGATCGCAAGGTGCAGATTCCGGGGACGCCGGTCCTGAAGTTTGTGGTGGAGGGTACACGGAGGAGTGACAGTGCGACCGTTAGTGTGGGTGCTCCGCTGCGTCCGCATGTGCCGATTCGTCCGGAAGAGATCGTGGAAACGCGTGTGTTTGAGTTTCATCGAAGGAACGGTGCGTGGCAGATCAACCAGAAGTTCTTCGACGAGTTTCGGGCGGATGCGTGCCCGAAACTGGGGACGGCGGAACGGTGGATACTGCGAAATGGCAGTGGTGGCTGGTGGCACCCGGTACATATTCATCTGGAGTCGCACCAGATTCAGAAGATTGACGGCAGGATTCCTCCGCTGTCCGAGCGGTTTAAGGTGGACACCACGATGCTGGGTCCGAACACGGAGGCGGAGATTTTCATGAGATTCCGCACATTCCGAGGTCCGTTTGTGTTCCACTGTCACAACATCGAGCATGAGGACATGCGGATGATGTTTGTGTTTGATCCGCGGACTGACGGACCTATGAGCAACCAGCCGTTGCAGCAGTACCATCCCTGAGTCTGTTGGTTTGGGACTGGTGAGGCAGTTTGCAACGGTACGAGCGGGTGAATGCTGCAGTGGCTTCTGTTGAATTCGGTGCACCCGGTCGCTCCGATTGCCCCGGATTGAATGCCTTTGTTCCTGTGAGGGTGCGATGTTCAGGTTTTCCCGGGCACTTCTGTTGCCTGCCTGTCTGGGCTTGAGTGTGGCTGTGGCAATCGCGGTCCTCTGGTTTCAGGGTGTGTCCGTTGTGGCTGGGAGTGCTGAGTTGCGAAATGAGAGGCGGGTGGCGGACCTGTCTGCTGAGCGACTTACGGCTCGAAGCTTACGACGTTCGGGGATCAGTATTCCTGACGTGGTGGTGACTGATGAGCGGGGCCGTAGTCTGCGACTGTTATCAGACATCATTCGCGACCGCAGTGTGTGTGTGAATTTTTTCTACACCCGGTGTGATGGCAGTTGTCCGGGCACAACGCGGACAATTCGCAGTCTGCGGTCGGAGCTGGCGCAGCACTTCAGAGCGGAAGAACTGGTATTCGTGTCGATTTCTCTGGACCCGGTGGCAGATACAGCAGCACGACTTGCGGAGTACCGTCGGTCTTATGGTATTACGGATGCGGGTGGGCAGTCAGAATGGATTTTTGTGTCGTGTGCAGAATCTGACCTCGGAGCGGTGCGGCGAGGATTTGGTGCGTATGATCTGGACTCTGCTGTGGATGCGGAGCGAAATCAGCATGCTGCGACAGTGACTTTCGGCAATGCTCGACTGGACCGTTGGTCGGCATTGCCGGCGGCGATGGATCGTGGGCAGTTGCTGTCGGCGATGTGTCGTATCATGGGGAATTCGGCTCGGCAGCGTTATGTGAGTCTGTTGTTGCAGCGGAGGTGATTGCGGCTGGGTTGCCGTCAGGTCGTGTTGTGTGACCAATCAGTTGCAGGATGGATCATTGTCTGATGTCGCCGTGCAGTTGTGTGAATTTGTCAAGTTGTTCTCTGGTGAGGGCTCCGCGGCTCGCGGGAGGACGCAACCCTGCGTGGGTGGATTGAATTACTTCCTGGGTACTCCCATGATTCTTTCGAAGATTTCCTGATTGATTCTCATTTCTTCAAGTCGGATGTTGTAGATCTGCAGTCGAGTCCACGCTGGCAGTCTTGCAAGACGATTGTCTTCGACTGGATCCTGAACCCACCGTGGCAGAAGTTTGAATGGGACAAGTCGCGCACGAAGTTTTTGTCCGGTCTGACTGGCGTCATCGTGATGTTTGATTTCATAAATGAACCGTCCGTCAGGATTGTTCATGCCGCCCAGCACCCCCACCTCTGTTGAGCCCAGTTTTTCGCCACCAGCGGCCGGCCAGATAATTGTCAATTCTTCGGTGCGTGGGTTGCGAGTGAAGTCCCCTTTGGACAGTGAATAGTGTTCACGGTCGCTATGCAGTTGTGTGATCTGCAGGATTTCTCCGGAATTCAGTGATCCGCCATCGCCGAGCAGGATGTAGTACAGATCGCAGTTGATTGTCTGACCGCCTGCGACGTGTTGTGAATCTTCAAAGACGATGCAGGCCATGTCTTCTGCGGCACAGCTTCCGATCAGAGACAAAGTGCAGAACAGGTTGTAAATTGCGCGTTTCATCAGAATCTCTCCTTCTCAGTCCGAGTGTCACACAGACGGAATCAGCCCTGCGAGAATGCAGGCGGAAGCACTGTTGATCCCGTATGCGTGGTGGGCGTGAGTGTGATCGGATTTTCGGAGATTTTCGTGTTGATCTGTGTTTTCTGCTGTTGTTGTGAATGAAGTTCAGTGGAATTCATCAAAAGGGTAAAGGTCGGTATTGGTAAATTCTTCTGCAGAGGCTGGTGGCAGAATTGAGGCGGCGGGAATCAGTATTCGACATTCATCGAGGATAGGTCCGGGTACATGTGGTGCAGCTTTGCGGAGTCGTTGTTCCCAGGCGTGCGGATCCGGATTCAGCGGTTGATTTGCACCGATCAGTAGCAGACCATTTTCCATTTCCAGAACCCATGGAAAGACCTGTCGGAAGGTGGCAGCGACGAGTGGCGTCGGTGCCCAGGTGCACATGCAGCCACCAGGTTTCAGGCGGTCGGCGCACAGCAGAAAGAATTCCTTTGAATACAGGTATCCGGCGAAGGCGCTGTGATGTCGTATGGCATCAGCCTCAATGACATCCCATTTCTGGTTGCTGGTCATCAGAGAAAACCGAGCGTCGACACCATCAATATGAATTCGTTTGTCGTCGAGGAAGTCTCGCAGTTCGGGCCATTGTCCGAGTGCAAATGGTGATCTCAGCAGTGTTTCTTCGGCAGTGCAGATTTCGAAGACCCTGATTTGTTTCGTATCGGGTCGGCATGCAGCAGCCCACGCGGTGGTGCCGGAACCGAGGCCGATTATGGCCACATCTTCCGGGTGTTCGTGCAGTGTGACCGGCAATATTCCGAGGCGGGCATGGAAACCACCCCATGGCAGCAGGCTTTGAGTTTTTCCGCCCACCCAGAGCCACCAGTTATCGGCATTCCTGCGTGGGGCCAGCATACAGACGCCGGTCACATCTTCGGCAATGAGTGCTGTGCTGTCTGCAGGCTGGCCGTGCAGGTGACGCCAGAATCTCTGGTTGGAGGGTATCAGTGGGATCAGCAGCAGCAGCACAGCAGCAAGTAGTGTGAAACGTCTGCGTGCCGTGGTATGGCGAAGTCCGACGGCCGCAAACAGCAGTCCACAGCAGGACAGGAGTCTCAGAGTGCCGAGGCTTCCGCAAAGTCCTGTTAATGGTATTCCGACAACGAGGCTGCCGACAGTACAGCCGAGGATATTGGCGGCCTGTAACAGGCCGACTCGATAGCCGGCCAGTCCGGAATCCTGCTGTACTCCCTGCTGCAGCAGATTAAAGCTGTATCCCATCAGGATGGCTGGAAGTCCAAGAAGCAGCAGGGGCTGGGCGAGGTACAGCAGCAGGCTTCTCGGTATTTCCTGCAGTGATGGGCGGAATGGCTCTTCAGCAGCCCAATAATCTGTCATTTCGGCGATGCCGGGCAGGTCCACAGGCAGTGCAGTCACAGCGATTGGTGTGCTGGCGGCGATAATCAGGATCAGGCACTGAGTCTGCAGGAACATTGTGAAAGGTGGGGTAGATGTCCTGCGCAGACGGCGTCCGGCAAGACTTCCGAAGGCCATACAGCCGAGCAGGCATGCGAGTACTGTTCCGAAGGTCCATGCGGTGGATTTCACGGCAACGTCGAGGATTCGGAACCAGAGCAGTTCCAGTCCGATGGCTGTGAAGCCGCTGAGAAAGCACAGCAGCAGCCAGGTGCTGAGGGAGTCACGCAGGGAAGTCGACGGAGAGGCAGTGTCTGAATCTGAGTTTTCAGGCGGAATAATTGAGTTGTTTCGGATATGGGGATGAGTCGAGATTCGATTCCTTCTTAAGGCGGCGTCACGTCCGCGCAGCCAGGATACGGAGAGTGCGACCAGCAGGTTGCAGGCTGCTCCTGTGCCGACGGCCGTTTGTATACCACCAAGTGGCATCAGGATCCATGGGCAGAGCAGGGCACCAAAAGCGGCACCGAGTGTGTTGACGCCGTACAGCCGATTGATGCGTGTGGCGGCTTCTGTGGATTCGCGTACCAGAGCGTGTGTGAGCAGCGGCAGAGTGATACCCATCAACGCGGTGGGCAGCAGCAGTACGAGAAAGTGCAGGGTGGCAGCCTGCAAAGGCTGAGCGTATAAATGACCGTACTGCCGGTAAAGGATCCGGTACAATAACCATGGGCTCAGCAGTGCGAATGCACAGATACAGAGTTCGGCTGCGGCGAAGAGACGCAAAGCGGATTCGCGGCTTAGTCGTCTGGTCAGTGCGGCTCCCAAAAGGCTTCCGATACCCATTCCAAGCATATAACTGCTGACAATAATTGCGACTGAAACTGTCCCAACTCCACTGTGCAATACAAGCAATCGCTGCCATGCTGTCTGGTAGATGAGTGCCGGTATACCGCTGATGAAGTACAGGGTGGTCAGTGGAGCGGCAGAGTCCGCAGTAATGGGTTTCCGGCGTGGCATGGTATGTTTCCAGAATGATTGGTTCAGTGGTTATCAGCAGTTCGGAGTAAATCCGGTGCCAGTTGCAGTCTGAAGACGGCGTAGTCCATACAGCCACTTCGCAGGCAGCGATATGAGATGTCGTTTGTGGCGGTCTGCAGCAACTGAAGCAGCCGGTTAATCGGGCGGATAAACTGTCCCTGATCGAGGCAATGCACGATGGCGCCCGGTAGATTCAGGGGATGCTGGATGGGGATGTCTTCCCATATCACCCAGCGTCCTTGCGGTTGCACGACCCGCCGACACTCCTGCAAAACCTGCAGGACAGTATGATCCGGCAGATGATGCAGTACACCGCAGATCATCACAGTACCGAATGACTGTGCCGGGAATGGGAGGTGTGAAGCATCAGCCTGAGCGAAGTGGTGTTGTGGAAATTTTCGTCGTGCGGCAGCCAGGGATTTCAAGTCCACATCGATTCCGCAATAGCAGTCCGGTTGCCAGTGGACAGCGTGAGTGCCTGAGCCACACCCAACATCAAGTACGGGTTCAGGGCAGTGGTGCAATTCATTTTTAAAGACCGAGTGATGGCCATGAAAGCCTCCCTCCAGAATCCATCGGGCTGCGTGCAGCAATGGGGGCTGGGTGGCCAGCAGATTGACGCATCTTCGCAGCATCACTCAATCCTTTGGAATAAATCGCATGACACTGACATCCTGCTGAAGAAAGTATTCAGCCTGCTGGAAACCACAGTCGGATACCAGTCTGGTGAATACCAGCGCAGACTGAATATTGAGATCAGTATCGATAGCGACCGCAATCCAGAGTCCCTGCTTTTGCCTCCGTAATTCTTGCAATTGCTGTTGATACCAGTCTTTGATGTCAGGGTTGATTTCCCAGTGCATCGGCAGACCAAATCTCGGATTTGCTGTGGGCAGGTAGAAACGGCCACAGCGACAGCCTACAAAGTCGTGAAGTACCGTGTCTTCATGCATCCATGCAAGGAGCCATGCATCCCCCAGACCACTCTGTACAAAGATCGGTTCTGCAGTACTGATATGTTGGTTCAGGTACATCGCAACCCGTTTCCATTGATTTGCCTGCCGCGTTTGCAGTCGTATTGGTGTCCATGGTGCGGCAGTCTGGCAAAGCCAGACTGCAGTGAGGCAACAGGTCAGCAGTGGCAGGCTGCGGGAAAGGCGGAGTCCGCGGGTTGCCCAGTACGCCCAGCAGATTGCAGCGACTGGCTGGATCGCAGTTCGATAGCGAGGGGCGGTGAGGCTGAACGAACCCGCGATGGTGCAGCCCAGTGTGGCCAGTGTCGGCAATCCGACGAACAGCACTGTCAACCAGATGATCTGGTGACTGCAGCGGGATGATTCAGGATCAACGCGTGTACTGCGGATGAAAAGTCGAAGCGTTAATGCCAGAGGCAGCCCACACCACCACATGCCGGAGAGGACTTCGTTCAGAGTGGCAGACTGCTGAAATTCAAACAAGCTACCCCAGACAAACATGCGATAGATTGCCGGCAGCAGTGGCAGAATGGAAACGCCTGTGATACCGATGGGGAGCAGCAGCCAGCCGCGATGCGAGGTAACCGGAATCCTTACTGACAGCAGGAGCATTATCAGTGAGATTGCTACGACGGGGAAGTTCAGGTAGTGAGTCCAGACCAGTCCGCTGGCGGTGATGGTCCAAAGCAGCGGGCCTCCGGGTCGTGTGGGGTATCGCAGCCATTTCAGGACTGCCAGCAGCAGGAGTGCCGCGAGGAGCAGGGACAGAGCATAGCAGCGTGCGATACGGGTTTCGTTGAGAACATCGGGGTGCAGAGCGAGGACGATCCCCGCGATAAGCCCCAGTCGACGATCGGAGAATCGAGTACCGACGAGTGAGGTGACGATGACGGCTGCGATTGTCAGCAGTGCCACGGGCAGGCGAAATGCAAACTCTGATTTCCCGAGGATGCTGATGAACAGCCAGTGGATTGCCGGTGCGAGTGGTGGGATGTTCTCGTACTCAAGGCTGCGGCGCCACAGGTTCAGCGGACCATCTCCGGTAATCCACCATGTTCCATGTTCATCAAGGACCAGCGGCAGGGACGTCAGCATGGGCAGCATGAGCACGGTGCAGATTGCTGCTCCGGGAATGGCAGCCAGCAGGTCCATCCGCAGAGCCGGACTGATTCTCAGCATGCTTTTCTCCCGACGGCGATCAGTGAACTTCCCCACGGAGGACGGACACCGATGCGGAGCAGTGATAATTCCAATCGGGTGACAGTCAGCAGCAGTCTGTTCAGCAGCTGTGGAGGCAGATGCAGTGCAGATCTGCTCCTGGTGTTGTCGGTCGAGGAATGTGATATTATCGATGGTAAACGCTGCAGCAGGAGCAATGGCAGAAGCATGCACATTCGATATGACAGAAACAGAGTCTGCAGATCCAGTGCCTGCAGCAGTTTCGCCAGTTGCAGACGCGAATAGCGACGACAACCCCCGGTTCTTCGATCGTGGCGACTTGACAGCCATGGCATGGCAGGTTCATGCAGCAGCAGGAGGCCACCGGGCATGAGGCGCTGACACAGCATCTGCAGTCCTTTGAGTGCGGTCGTCTGGTCTGCGACTGAGTACAGGACATCGCAGCAGAGAATCAGGCTGAGTTGTGGTGGGAGAGAGGTTGGAGGCTCTTCGATGCTGCCGGTGAGGATGGTGGCATCAGGCTGCCGCCGGGCTGCATGTGCTGCCGCTGTCGCTGAAATATCCAGTCCGCAGAGCTGAGCCTGTGGTCGACACTTTCGCAGCCAGCGCAGGTGTCCGCCAGTACCACAGCCGACATCCAGTATGTACTCTGAATACGGGCTCTTCACATAGGTGTTCAGCAGCAATTCAAAGATCTCACGCTGGGCGAGGCACCACCAGTGCTGATCTTCCACCTCTGCCAGCGTCTGGTATTCGACAGCATTCATGACAGGCATGTGATCACTGCCTCCACAATCTGATCTGCATCAGCTTCGCTGACATGTCGACTGCAGGGTAACGACAGGACCTCGGCCGCTGCCCGTTCAGCCTGTGGAAAACGCTGACCCCCATTTGATGCAGCAAACGCTGGCATCAGATGCAGACTGTGCTCATAATGAACCGCGGTGCCGATACCCATCTGCTGCAGAGCTTTCATAAGCTGCTTTCGCTGTGGAACCCGTACCACAAACTGATGCCATGCATGAGTGATTCCGCTGCGCAGCAGTGGAATACGCAGACCGGTCTTCTGCAGCCCTTTCGTGTATCGTTCCGCAAGTCTCTGCCTGTGCTGCTGCTGCTGTTCAAGAACGTGGAGTCGTTCATGCAGAATGGCGGCCTGTAGTTCATCCAGTCGACTGTTAAATCCGGGTTCCATGCAGATGCGGTGCTCATTGAATCCGTACATCCGCAGCATCCGCAGTCTTGCAGCAAGATGGTCGCTGTCTGTAATACAGATTCCTCCGTCACCCATCCCACCCAGTGGCTTAGTGGGATAGAATGAAAAGCAGCCAATATCACCGCGTCGTCCGGCATGCAGACCATGGTCGAAAGCACCCGCTGCGTGAGAGCAGTCTTCGATGACCACGGCACCTGCATTTTTTGCAAGTGCGATAATGTGATTCAGTGGTGCTGGCTGTCCATAAAGGTGCACCGGGATAATGGCACGCACTTCGGCCTGCATCTGCTGTTCAACATGCTCCGGACAAATCAGCAGTGTGTCGGGATGCACATCCGCAAAAATCGGGCGACAGCCCACGGCTTGTATCGCAGCAGCGGTTGCAGGGGCTGTGTTGGGTACGGTCAGCACACGATCACCTGCAGCTAACCCGGCAGCGCGCAATGAAAGACTCAGTGCGTCCGTTCCTGATGCTACGGCAATCGCAAAGCGGGCTCCGGTCAGAGTGGCAAATGCCTGCTCGAAGGCAAGTACTTCGGCACCAAGGATAAACTGTCCTGAACGCAGGACACGCTGTACCGCCTGCAGAACGCGATCTTCAATCTCACGGAACACCGCACGTCCGTCAAAGAATGGGATCTGAAGCGTCACGGTGGGAACCTCCCGCCCACAGCATCCGCGTCTGCGACCGGCCACGAGCGCTGAAAGTACTGCGGATGAGCAGTGAAGAAATGCACGGTTGCCGCAAGACCTTCAGGCAGAGTGCAGCGGGGTGACCATCCGGAAAGACCGCGAAATCGGCTGGAGTCACCCTGGAAGTCCCCGATATCCATAGTACGAAGATGTGCCGGGAATGGGTGATCTGAAACAGAGACAGGCAGAAGTTCAGCAAGTATCGAAACAATGTGAGCAAGGGAGAATGCGGAGTCTCCGGAGACATTCAGAGCGGTTCCGGGCGCACAATTCATGGTGCCGGCAAGTGCCAGAGCCGTAACGGCGTCGTCAATGTAAAGCAGATCGCGACGCAACCGGCCACCCTCGTAAAGCTCCACAGACTGGCCACGCAGGACATTGCCAATGATCTGATTCAGTACACCACGATTCGGACTTATAAGATCCATGGCTGGACCATACACGTTTGTTAATCTCAGACTGACTGTGGGGATTCCATAGTGCTGCGAGTAGAGTCCAAGGAAGTGTTCTGCAGCCAGTTTACTGATGCCATTAATATCCACCGGTGTGCAGGGCTGTTCTTCGGTGACGGGCTGCTTCTGCTGTCGACCATACACCTGACGCGTGCTGGTAAACACGATTCGTGGTGGCATTTGTACATGTCGGCAGAGTTCCAACAGCTGCAGAATTGCACGACAGTTCAGGTCAAGGTCGAGCAGTGGCTGCTGCATGCTGCACTGATGACTGACCTGACCGGCAAGGGCAAAAATGATTCGGAAAGCAGGCAGCAGTGGCCTCAGAGTGGCTGGATCGGTGAAATCTTTCTCGATGATCTGAATCCCATGGTAGTTCAGGTCGAGCAGGGAGGGTCGTGCAGGGGAGTGTGATCGAAGATTGTCGAGGACTGTGACGGTATGTCCCTGCTGACGCAGGCGCAGGGCCAGGTGGGCACCCAGAAACCCCAGTCCTCCGATGATCAGTACGTTGTCAGATTTCGGAGTCCCCATCAGGTACTCCGCTCATTCAGCGACCTGGGAGGCTGGTCGGGTGTTGCGCGTGAATTCGACTCTGTGATGCTGCGAATCACATACTGCGGAGCACCGGAAATGGTCAGAAATGACCGTCCAAGATACTCTCCAAGTACCCCCAGAAGCACGAACTCAAGCCCGCTGAAAAATGACAATGCCGCAATCAGTTCCGGAATACCGAGTGGCAGGTTCTGCTGCAGCCAGAGTTTCTCAATCAGGATATCGATCAGCAGGATGAAGCTGATTGTTGCTGCGGCCAGTCCGACCCAAAGTGACAGTCGCAATGGCAGAATGGAAAAACCAACCGCCATGTTCATCCAAAGACGCATAAGCCTCGGAAAAGTGTACCCCGATCGACCTGCCAGTCGACTTCGGTGGCGGACCTGCACTTGAAAAATTCGATTTGTGGACTGCAGTATCAGGCCATCCAGATATGGGAAAGGTCCGCGATACTGCGTGATGCGGTCGACCACGAAACGACTCATCACCTTGAAACTTGACAGATACAACTCAGCCGGCTTTCCAAGCAGCAGTCGAGCTGTCTGACCACTTAGCCAACTGAGGAATTGTCGGTGAACGGGGTGATGTTTGTGTCTGTAGACTCCGTAGACCACGTCACCCTGAGTCGATTGCAGCAGTCGTACCATCTGCAGCAGATCATCAGGGTCCTGCTGCCCATCGTCGTCGATGATGGCGACGATCCTTCCACGGACCTGCGCAAGACCGGCCAGAACAGCAGAATGCTCACCGTAGTTGCGGGCAAGCTGAACAAATCGAATCACGTCGCTATGCTGTCGGACCAAGTCCTCGCAAACAACAGAGCTACAATCGATCGAACCATCATCAACAAGGATGATTTCGAGCGACAAGTTGCTTTGCAGGCGCAAAGTTTCCTCGACGACTGTAGCGATCGTGCCACCACCGTTGTAGACGGGCACCACGACCGACAGTTGCAGGCTGTCAGCAGGCACAGATCACCTTGGCAATTGCAGGTTGCTGGGTGTTGGGCGTTATCAGTGCGCTGGCAGAGGATAGCCGTCCAGCGAACTTCGAGCTGAAATATTAGTGGTCAGGTCGCAGTGCAGCTACTGAGCGACTGCTTAAAACAGGAAAAACTGCTGATTCATCGCAGATTAATAATGGCCGGAAGAATTCATCCAGGGTGCGGAAATCTTTTTGCTGCACATTGATTTTCTGATCATGACACATCAGTTTATCCTGGGGTCCGTGTGTAAAGTTTCGTCGCCGGAATTCAGTCGTGGTTCTGAGGTTCACATTTTTCCAGCTTCAGGTTGTGAAAAATCTGCTGACCGGTGGCATCGCGAAGCGTGATGATGACATTCACTTCGCTGTCTTCAAGATCCGCAGGGACGACCCAGTTGACCAGACCGTCTGCTGAAAGCGTCATTCCATCAGGGGCGGATTCGAGGTTGTATTCGACTTTTCCCTGTTTTGCCCGAGCTTCAATCTGGTACTGGAATTCCTGACCGGGGATGACTTCTGCGGGAGGCTGACTGAGGACGATCAGGTAGTCGATGCCAGCATCCCTCAGTTGTTGCTCGATATCAATCCTGTGCAGAAACAACCGATCCTTTGACACGGGCAGAACGGCAAGCAGGCCGGCGTCCGGTACAAAGAAAAGATGCTGGTCGAGGCGGGCCGACTGATCGTGGGGATAGCTGACAAGTCCATCGAGCCCATTGGTTTCCGTGATGCTGACGACTGGACGATCTGTACCCTGAATTCCGACGGCCATGGCGAATTCGAGGGTATTGTTGCGATTGCCAGTCTGTTTGAGCGAGATGTAGAACGCATTCTCGACCGCTGGCACCAGCCAGTTACCGGCTGTGTCCTCGCTGCGTCTGCCGGTTGGCACACCCGTGACGTTGAATACGTTTCCGTCTCCATAGATGATGCGACCATCGGCACTGGGAATACCGTTCTGCATCCGGCCATTCTGTGTGGTGGCGTGGACGCCGACAAAGGAGTGTTCACCCTGGCGTCTGAAGATGGACAGGTTGCCGCCACTGCAATTCACAATCACGCGTCCGTTGGCGCTGATCAGCAGTTGAGGGACATCATTTTTGAAAGAGAACGGTGAGCGATCACTGGCTTCGCCATTGCGCTGCATCCATTTGAAGGGATGTTCGGTGAGTGCAGTTGTGTTCAATGCAATCATTCCATCGGTTCCGCACAGAAACAGCGGGCCAGTGGAGGCTGATCCCATGAATAAGGCCCCGATGCGGCCTTCAAGTGGCAGTTTTGCAGTGACCTGTTTTTTGAGGGTTGCGAGATCGTAACGTTCCAGTGTGCCTGAGGTTTCGCTGGCAATAAACAGTTTGTCCATACCTGCAGCGATATGAACGTCCTCCTCGGAGACCGACAGATACTGCGTAATCTTTGCCTTCTCGACGTCGAAGACAGCCAGTTTCTTCAGGTCAGGGATCAGTAGAAAAAGTATGCGTCCGCCAGCACCGACACACACCCGACTGACAACTCCGGGTAGTGGAAATTCTACCAGATCCGACTGGAGCGGAGCGCGGCTGATTGTTGCGCGGTTGGTGACCGTGGCAGATCGAGCTGTCGATTGCTGTTCTCTGCGACCCTTTTGCTGGTTGGACGCATTTCTGCGCTGCAGCAGTTGCGACTGTGCTGCCACAGTCTGAGCAGCCAGCAATTCAAAGCAGATCAGAAACATCAGCAGGCTGGTACGCAGTGGGCTCTGCATCTTCAACTCCTGTGGCCCGTCCCGATGCTGCAGCGAACGTCGGGACGATGGAATCTGTGGAATCTGAGGAATCCGCCGCTCGGACTGAGTGGGTGCGTTGAAGTTTATTGCAAGTGGCGATCAACAGGCACGTCAGCGCGGCGGAAATCGTCCGGAAAAGGTTTCATTGGCAGAATCTGTGGGTAGAAAGTGTGGTTGAAAAGGGATCAGTGCGAAGTGATGTGTGCAGCTGCCGGTTGCAGTTTGATGGGGTTGGCGAAAAACGCATTGGATACTGGTTCGGTGTCAGAAAAAACACAACCGCTCAGACGCCAACAACAATACCCGTCAGCTGACGCTAACGGTTCGCCTGTGGGGGGCTTGAAGGCGGTGGACGACACGGGCTGAAGCCCATGCTACGACCGCCGCGCGTCGCAGCTTTGTGTGGGCAACAGGTGGCCGGGCAGGAATGCCCGGGCTACGGTTGTGGGTGAACGACAACACCCGTCAACTGACGCTAACGGTTCGCCTGTGGGGGGCTTGAAGGCGGTGGACGACACGGGCTGAAGCCCATGCTACGACCGCCGCGCGTCGCGGTTTTGTGGGGGCAAAAGGTGGCCGGGCAGGAATGCCCGGGCTACGGTTGTTGGCGAACAACGACAAGTGAACACGGACAATGGACTTCGGCTCGGCAGGAGCCTCGCCCTCCCAAGGGGGAACTTACCGCCCCAGATTCTGGGCACGATGTTTTTCGAGCCATCTGATGTTGCCTGCCACAGTCCCAGCAGACCGCCGATTTCGTAGGGATGCAGCAGACAGTAATCGCCCGCTTTGATCTGCAGCGGCCACGGTTTGCTGGACCCAAACAGATTCTTCTCAACACAGTCAAGGTACGTCGTACTGCTGCACTCAAACATAAACGCCTTCATCGTTCGTCATCCGACCTCAGTGTAAACGCCTGCGTTTTTCTCCGGGTAACTCTCGTTGACGTGTTCGAACAGTGCCGAGCATTTCTGACTGTAGAGCGGGCGGTCATAGGCGGCTGGCAGCAGGTCCAGCGTGTCCTCAATCGCCAGCTTCAGCGTCGACCTCGCGGCCGACTTCTGCCGCCAGTTCAGCACCAGCAGGCTCTTCAGGCGTTCCAGCAGTGTTTTGGCGACCT
>CAITYU010000441.1 GCA_903896675.1 uncultured Planctomycetaceae bacterium | reverse complement strand
TTACTGAATACTGGTCACTGGTCACTGGCCACTGGTCACTGGTCACTGACATCCGGCTCGGCAGGAGCCTCGCCCTCCCAAGGACTGAAGCCTCGCCCTCCCAAGGACATAATCCTTGCAATCCGAGGGGCAGGAGCCTCGATTTTCCATAGGGAGCCACCGAGCACCAGTTCGGTGCCACCCTTCAATACAACACCGTTGGCTGCCGCCAACGGCTCGCCTGTTGATGCCTCTACAATTGGTGTCTTTCGTGATTCAAAGGCTTCTTCACACCCTGCACGTCATTTTACGTTGAGCCGTTTTTACTCACGGCCTGCTCTCTCAGGTTTCCGATCGCTGGAGGGCAGGAATGCCGCCGAGGACAGCAACGCAGCCCGGGTTTCTTTTTTGTCCATGGCCTCAGGAATTCGCCTCGGTTCGACTTCTGCTGTGTCCCCGCGGTCTTTACAGTCTGGGGCTCGCCGTGTCGGGTGTCCGGCCCCGGCTGTGGATCATCTGAAATCTGAATTCTGTCATCTTTTTGCCTACGCAAGCGGTCAGCCCATGAAAGCCATTCGACTTGAGCAGCCTCGTCAGCTGGAATTTGTCAGCATCGCTGAACCGGCGGCTCCGGGTCCCGGTGAAGTGCTGGTGCGGACGCATCGGATGGGTGTCTGCGGAACGGACACCAGCGGGTACCTGGGTAAGTTTCCGTTCTTTCGTTATCCGCGGATTCCGGGACACGAACTGGGCGTGGAAGTGCTGGCCTTAGGTGCTGATGTGCAGGGTCTGCAAGTGGGTGATCGCTGCAGTGTTGAGCCTTACATGAACTGTGGCCGCTGTTATGCGTGTCGTCGCGGGCAGGGCAACTGCTGTTCGACTCTGAATGTCATCGGGGTGATGGTGGACGGCGGATTGTGTGAGCGATTTCTGATTCGAGCGGACAAGCTGCATCGTTCTGAGCAACTGGATTACGAACAGCTGGCGCTCGTGGAGACTCTGGCCATCGGTTGTCATGCGTGTGATCGCGGGGCAGCGGTGGCTGGTGATCACGTGCTGATCATCGGAGCCGGTCCGATCGGCCTCGCGACTCTTGAGTTTACGCGGCTGACCGGTGCGAAGATTACGGTGATGGACATGGTTCCGCAGCGACTGGAGTTTGTGCGTCAGACGTACGGGATCGAGAGTACGGTGCTGTCGCGGGGGGACGGCAGTGAGCTGGAGCAGTTGCAGCAGATCACAGATGGTGACATGTTTGCTGTGGTGACGGATGCGACAGGAAACCGCGGCTCGATGTCCACAGCCTTCCGCTACTGTGCTCACACCGGCACACTGGTTTATGTCGGGATCACCACGGAAGAGATCAGTTTTACTCATCCGACCCTGCATCGCCCCGAGATTACTCTGAAGGCATCCCGCAACGCGTTGCCTCGGGATTTCCGGCGGATCATCGGGCTGATTGAGTCGGGCACCATCAACACGACCCCATGGATTACTCATCGAGTTCCCTTTGGCCGGGTTCCGGCGGAGTTTGAGTCGTTTACGAAGCCGGACAGTGGTGTGTTGAAGGCGATGATCGACGTGTCCGTGGCCTGAGCAGTGCGGCAGACTGCGACTGATTTGCACCGCAGTGCGCGCCAGTGTTCGGAATTCCCAGTGTCGGCACCGCATTTCGCCTTCACTATTCCACAATATCGTGTAATAGTGTTGCAGTGGGGTAATGTTCGTGGCTTTTATGGGTGCTGTGATGGCTCAGGGCGTGCGCAGTGTTCGCAGTCGCAGTTCGTCCGGGGAAGCGCGCCGGTCACTCGGTCGGCGTTCGTGCGGCAGTCGGCCGTCACTGGCATCGCGTCCGCTGTTGTCCCCGGTACAGGCGGGTGGGCTGGCGGCTGTGTTCCGGGTACTGGCCAACGAAACTCGCATTCGTCTCCTGCATGCTCTGGTCAGATCGGACGAGCTGCCTGTCGGGCGGTTGGCGGATGCGGTGGCCATGAAGCCACAGGCTGTATCGAATCAGTTGCAGCGGCTGGCGGATCTGGGAATTGTGGCCTCGCGGCGTGACGGCAACAGTATCTGTTATCGGCTGGTGGATCTGTGCGTGCGGTCGCTGCTGGAGCAGGGGCTATGCCTGATGGAAGAATCGCTGGCAGGTCGTTGTGATCAGAAAGGGTGCTGCTGATGACCTTCGCTTTCAGGCAACAACTGGCGGCCGAGTTTTTCGGCACCTTTGCTCTGGTGTTTGCCGGAACAGGTGCGATTGTGATCAATAGTGTGACCGGTGGCGCGGTGACTCACCCCGGAATCGCCTGCACTTTCGGACTGGTGGTGATGGCGTTGTGCTATGCACTGGGAGATGTTTCCGGCTGTCATCTGAATCCGGCCGTTTCAGTGGCTCTTACGGTGGCTCGCAGGCTGCCTGTTCCGCATCTGCTGCCGTTCATTCTGATGCAGTGCGGGGGGGCTCTGGTAGCCAGTGTCTGCCTGCGACTGATGTTCCCGGATGCTGATTCGCTCGGAGGCACTTTGCCGCACGGATCTGCTCTGCAGTCGCTGGTGCTGGAATTCCTGCTGACGTGGCTGCTGATGTTTGTGATACTGAATGTTTCGGTGAAGTCGTCGGTGAAGCAGCACTTTGCGGGGGTCGCTGTGGGGGCGATTGTGGGACTGGAAGCCATGTTTGCCGGTCCGATCAGCGGTGCTTCCATGAATCCCGCTCGTTCACTGGGGCCGGCACTGGTTTCCGGCCAGTTGCAGTCACTCTGGATTTATCTGGTGGCACCGACGGCAGGAGCGATTTTTTCCGTGTGGACGCTGCAACTGGTGCGGGGCCTGAACCAGCAGCCTGAAACCTTCTGATGAAAGTTGAAGTGTCATGCAATTGAACCATCTGCTGGCGTTTCTGCAGTCCTGTCCGGATTCCCGGCTGCACATCATGCTGCCGGATCGCAGCTTTGTGCCCGCTCACTTTCATGTGACGGAAGTGGCGCTGGTGCGAAAGGACTTCGTCGACTGTGGAGGCACGCGACGCTCGACCGCCTCCTGCACATTGCAGATCTGGGTGGCGGATGACGTGGATCATCGCCTGACCTCGTCGAAGCTGCAGAAGATCCTTGAGCTGGCTCAGCCGGTGCTGGGCACTGACGACCTGACAGTCGAAATGGAGTACGAGACGTCGGTGACGGTGGTGTATCCACTGTCAGCCATCGAACAGACTCCGTCCGGTCTGCTGTTTTC
>CAITYU010000440.1 GCA_903896675.1 uncultured Planctomycetaceae bacterium | reverse complement strand
AGGCAGCACCGATCCGTCAACCGCAGCACGCTTCTGATTCTGCTCGCCGTCCCGCCGACGCAACTCCGCAGCATCAGTCAACTCCTCATAGCCGTTACACAGCTCCACTCCCCGGATGTACAGCTCAAAGCGACGAGCCACGCGGGGTTCCGTTGTGGTGGTCACCGCCAGGGCCGCCTGAGTCGCCGGGTAGTCGCACAAAAATTCCGGTGACTCCGCGCCACCACGCTGCCCCAGACGCGGCTCAATACAAAATCCCAGCAGCAGGTTCAGCAGCTCATCACGAGCCATCATGGGGCCGTCGGGAATCGGCACTCCCCGCTCCCGCGCCGCTCGCAGCAACTCCTCATCCGTCGCGCTGAACACCGACAACCCCAGCTCCCGCGCAAAGGCATCGGCATACGCCGTCACCGCAAATTTAGCCGCACCCCACTCTGGCTCAGCTCGACCCAGATCTGCACAACCCGCCTGCACCACCGCACGCACCAGTTGTTCTGTCAGCCGTACTTGCTCAAGCCAGCCCGTCCCCACGCCATACCACTCCAGCATCGTGAATTCCGGGTTGTGACGAGCCCCGAATTCACCGCTGCGAAACACACGACTGACCTGAAAAATCGAACCCGTCCCAGACGCCAGCAAACGCTTCATAAATGCTTCAGGTGACGTCTGCAGATACCAGTCCCCATCTGACTGCCGCAATCGCATGGGCTCCAGCCACGCATCCACCACCACGTCCCGCGACAGACACGGAGTCTCAACTTCCAGATATCCACGCTGCCCGAAAAACGCACGCACCGCTGACAGCATCGCCGCACGAGCCCTTAACAGGGGCAACGAACACGCTGGACGCCAGTCAGCACCACGATCACTCATACCCCCGCTTCCCGCTTCCCACTTCTCACTTCTCACTTCTCACTTCCCGCCAGCCACCGCCCAACGCACCGAACTTGCCAGACGCCGCATTCCCTCCCGAATTCCATCCGGGCTTTGCACCCCGAAACTCAACCGCATTTCACTGCGAGGCCTTGCGGGCCAGTCCTGCGGATAGCACAATTCCCCCGGCACATACATCACCTTGTCCACCTGAGTCGCCCGGCGAAACATCGCACTTTGAAATCCCGTCGGTATCGAATCCGGCAACCGCATCCACACATACATCCCACCCTCCGGACGATACCACGAGACTTCCGGCAAGCCCCCGAATTCCCGGTCCGCAGCCTCCAGCATCGCATCCCGCTTGATCCGATAATTGTCCCGCACTCGCTGCACATGCTGATGATAGGTGCGGTCCTTCAGGGCCCGAGCCACCACGTGCTGGTTCAGATGCGCTGAACCAAAGTCCTCGTTGCCCTTCAGATCCGACAATGGCTTCACCAGCGAATGCGGCACCACACCCAGACCCACCCGAATGCCCGGCGAAAAACTCTTCGAAAATGTCTGCGCCAATATCACAGTCTCACGGTCCCGATCAAATGACCAGATGCTGGCCGGTGCAACCCCCTCATACCGCAATTCCCGATAGGCCGCGTCCTCCAGCAGAAAAATCCGCGACTCACGCGAAAATTCACGCGCCAGCGATAACAGTTGCGGACGTCGCTCGGCCGAAACACTCACCCCCGACGGATTCTCGAAATCACTCACCACATAAATCAATCGCACCCGCGACAGACGCCCCTCCTGCTCCAACCGCTGCAACGCCACACGCAACGCGTCCGGACACATCCCGCAACCATCCGCAGTCACCGGCACAATATCCGCACCCACCGCCTGCAGGACACCCAGAAACACAAAATATGTGGGTGCCGCCACGAGGCAGATGTCCCCGGGATTGAATAACGCCTGAGCCAGCAGCGCCAGCAACTGCTGCGATCCCGTTGTCAGAAACAATTGCGACAAGGGCAGATCCGCAAGCCGGTCCGTCCGCTGCTCAAGCTCCGCCAGATAGTCCCGAAATACCCGTCGCAACGGTTCGGGCCCCTGAGTCGTCCCGTACTGCAGCAACCGACTGCCGGATCCCGCCTCAGCCAGCACCTTGCCAACCGTCTCACGCACCAGATCCACAGGCAACGTCTGCTCGTCCACCAGACCAGCCGCCAGCGAAATGCAGTCAGCGTTCTCCACCGCCTGCTGCATCAGAAATCCAATCGCCTGATCCGCTGATCGCAACGCCTGATCACTCAGCCTCAATACCGGATGACGCATCCCTGTTCACTCCCCGCAAGTTGCCGTTTTGCAAAACCCACACACCCGGATCCACACACACTCACACACGCGGACCACCCTGCACCGTCTGCCTGGTCACCGCATCCCCGATTGCAATCCGCACCTGCTGCTCCACCATCGTGCGATAACGACCGCCGCTGGTCATGAGCTCCGCATGAGTCCCGGTTTGCAGGATTCGCCCACCCTCCACCACGCAGATCAGATCGGCCGAAGCAATCGTACTCAGCCGATGCGCAATCACAAAACACGTGCGGCCACGCATCAGGCGACCCAGACTCTGCTGAATCAACTGCTCACTGTCCGTATCCAGATTGCTGGTGGCCTCGTCCAGGATCAGCAGACGAGGATCAGCGAGAATAGCGCGAGCAATTGCCAGACGCTGCCGCTGTCCACCACTCAGCCGCACACCACGCTCGCCAATCACAGTCTGCAGACCCAGTGGAGTTCGCTGGATGAACTCCAGAGCATTGGCTGCTTCTGCCGCCGCCAGAATCTGCTGCTCAGACGCATGCCGACAACCATAGGCAATGTTCGCCGCAATCGTACCGTCAAACAGAAAGACATCCTGCTCAACTACCCCCAGCAACGAACGGTATGACTCCACATCAAAGTTTCGCAGATCCCGACCGTCCAGCAGAATCGCCCCCTGCGAAGGATCATAGAATCGGGCCACCAGATTGCAGAGCGTTGTCTTGCCAGCGCCACTGGGACCCACCAACGCCACCGTCTGACCCGCCCGGACCTGCAGATTGATGTCACTCAAAGCCGGCTGACCAGTACCCGGGTACAAAAATGTCACACCCCGAAACTCAATGTCCCCCCGCACGCTCTGACGATCCACCCGCAGCGATGCAGCACTCGACTGCATCTCCATCGGCTCGGCCAGCATGTCCAGAACACGGTCCAGACCACTGAGACTGTTCTGAAACTGAGTCGCACTGGTGGCCAAAGCCGCCAGTGGCTCCAGCAGCATCACCAGATACACCAGAAACATCATCAGGTCACCGGCTGTCATAAACCCCGTCGTCACTCGCCAGCCCCCGTAAAACAACAGGCCCGCTGAGGCAATCGGAATCAATGCCTCCCACACAATCTCCACCACCCGCATCCACCACCACGCATAGAGCTCCTGCCGAGCCATCACGTTGTTTTCCAGCGAAAATCGCCACGCCTCACGCCGCTGCCGGCTGAAGGCACGCACAATCCGGATCCCCGCAAATGATTCGGCAGCACCCGCGTCAATCTGCTCACGCTGCTTGCGAATTGCCCGAAACTGCGGCCGTATACTGTTGATCCATGCGCGATGCGTCACAAACACCGTGGGCAGCAGCACGAGGGCACCCAGCAGCAGCGTCCAGTCCACCCACGCCAGTACCGCAAAACTGCCCGCCAGTTGAATCAGGGCTCGCCACGGATTGTACAGCAACCCAAACACCAGCTCACCCACGCTGCCACCATCCTCACGCAGGATGGAAGCCACGCCCCCCGAACGCAGCTCCTGCACCCGATGCAGCGGCAGTCTTACGGCATGCGCAAACACCCGCCGCCGGATGTCCAGCTGGATAATTTTGGAAATGCGAGTCGCGTGCCAGCGGCCCCAGACGTGAATCACGATTTTCACCAGCGAGACCACCGTGACAACCAGCACCACAGCACCCAGCAGACGCACCGGAGTTGCCATGGAGGGAAACGCCTGCAGCCACGCCGGCAACGGACGACCGCTTAATGCATAGTCGATGACAAATTTGGTGCCGGCAGGAGGCAACAGGCCCAGCAGTGTCGAAACGGTGACGGTCGCCAGAGCCAGAATCAGACTGCTGCGGTAAGGACGCAGCAGGCCCAGAAACTCACGGACCAATGTCCCCGTCGAGCGCACGCGATCCTTCGCCGCACGGGATTCTCCCACTGAGTGCACACTGCCACCCGGCAGTTGTCGCTGTCGCACCTTCTGACGGTGCACAAAAAAACGCTGGCGACTGCTGACCGCGGCAGCAGGCGGAACGGCTGAGGATTCAGGGGAGACGGCGATCGGCTGTTTGGTGCTCATGCCGGATTCTAAGCGATGCGCGGAAACGGTCGAGAGTCGCAGGGCCGATTCCGGGAACTCGCTGCAGATCGTCGATCGTGGCAAACGGTCCGTGAACCTGCCGATCCGCCACAATCCGACTGGCCAGCGCCGGCCCGACACCTTCCAGTTGCATCCACTCCACCCAACCCGCCTGATTCACGTCAATCAGAAAGCCCGACGACGCGGGATTTCCGCGAGTCACCGTGAGGGGTTCGGGACGTCGACTGCTGGTCCACACCCACTGCGCCAGCAGCAGCAGACAACTGAGTGCAATCAGCAGTCGAAATCCTGGCGAATCTCGGTGCAGGGACCGAGATTCCGTTGGGGCTGTGGTGCCGGTGGATTGTGACATGCTGCTGATCCCCCAGGAAGCGACTGAATGCAGAGGCAAATAGCGATATAAACCAAATGGGGTGTGCCATGCCACCCTGGTACTCCTTCATCCTTGAAGCAGTCGTTGACGCTTCGCCAGTCCGATCGCCCTTAATCCCCCTCGAATTTCAGACCTCGCGCACAAAGTGACGCTTTGTTGACTTTTGGCAGCAGCACAGATCTGCCCGTCATTTGCTGTGTCGCCCGGCCACGCCAACTCCCCCCAGCCCCGCTCACCTGCGAGCAAATCTTCCCCGCGCGGCGATCCATTCGCCGCGCGGCCTTGCCGGCCCCGTCGCCAAAATGCCCCGGATCCCACATTTCCGGTATGGCACCTGATTTGCTGTCACTCAACGCAGAAAAGTGCCACCAGCAACTCCTGACCGTGGCATCATCCCTGACACGGAATCCCAAAACGGGTAGCCTCGACTGTTTACACGCTTGCCGCAAAAACCGTAGCCTCGGCTTTAGCCCGGGCAAGTGACCCAACCCCACCTCTTCCCAAGCACCATGGCCCTGAAACACGCTCGAACGTGAATGCCCACCACCGAACCGATTTCACCTGATTTCACAATTCAGTTTCATTTGAGGATTTGTCCGGGCAGGAATGCCGCTAGGGACAAAAGTCGAATGGGAGTGTGAGACGGACTTCCTCGGCGGAAAAACGCAGTGTTTTTGGGGTGGTGGGGTGCGTAAGTTGCCCGGGCTAAAGCCCAGGCTACGGTTTTTGTCCTTGGTATCATTCCTGCCGGCTCCCGTTTTCACACAACCATCTGAATCTTCCATGACTTCTCCACGCCGTCACGCCTTTACACTCATCGAACTCCTCGTCGTGATCGCGATCATCGCGATCCTCGTGGCGCTCCTGCTGCCCGCCGTGCAGCAGGCCCGCGAAGCCGCTCGCAGAACACAGTGCCGCAATCACCTCAAACAAATCGCTCTTGCTGTCCACAATTACGAATCAGCCTTCGGACAGTTTCCTCCCAGCATGGCCATCAATCCCGCTGTCACCACCAACGCCTCGTGGTCCATCCACGGACGCATCCTGCCTTACCTCGAACAGGTCAACCTCTACCAGCAGATTGATCTCAGCCTCGCATGGGGCAACTTCCCTGTCATCAGCAGGTTTCGCGTGCCCGTCTACGCCTGTCCCTCAGACCCCAAATCCGATCGTGCTCGCGATACCGGAACCAACGGCATTTTCCTGATGCCCACCTGCTACGGGTTCAACTTCGGCACATGGCTCGTCTTCAACCCCGCCACTCGCGAGGGCGGTGACGGGATCACCTTTCCCAACTCACGCATTCGCATGGCCGATATCACCGATGGTACCAGCAACACCCTGCTGGCTTCCGAAGTTCACGCATGGACCGCCTACACTCGCAACGGCGGTCCGCCGTCCACCGCTGTCCCCAACACCGCCGCCGAAGTGGCCGTCTATGCCAACAGCGGACTGCGTGATCGGATCCTGCCGGCGACTCGTGACGGCACCGGACATACCGAATGGGCCAATGGACACTCGCACCACAGCGGTTTCACCACCACCCTGACACCCAATACCAACGTGGTGTTCGTGGATAATGGTGTCACTTACAATAACACGGATTATGCCTCGCGTCAGGAAGGCAGCTCGCTGACTTCCGTCAGCTACTCCGTCCTCACCTCCCGCAGCTATCACACCGGGATCGTGAATTCCGCCCTGTGCGACGGGTCGGTCCGCACCGTCAGTTCGTCGATTGATCAACGAGTCTGGCGCGGTCTGGGAACTCGCGACACCGGCGAAGTGCCGGGCGAATTCTGACTGCCGGTTTCTGGCCGGAATTTTCCGGGACTCGCGTCCCGCATTGGCCCTCATCGATCCGCGGCGATAGAATCCGCTGGTCCGTCTTTGCCCCGGTTGTTCAGGAAGTTGCACTCATGATGCTGCAGGCTGCTTACTCACCGTTGTTTCGCTGTTTCGGTCGTCCGCTGCTGACGATTCTCCTGCTGACTGTTCTGCCACTGGCCACCTCAGCCACGGCGGACGACGTGGCTGACATGCAGAAAAAGGCGGTGCAGTTCCTGCAGGTGACTCAGGACGCCTCCGGTTCATGGACAACTCCGGAAGCCGTCGGCATCACCGGACTGGTCACCTCAGCTCTGCTGCAGACCGGACGCACTCCTGAAGACCCCGTGGTTGCCAAAGGGCTGAAGTTTCTGGTGGGCATGCAGCAGCCGACCGGTGGTATTCATGCAGCCGCCAGCCGTCATCAGAACTATGAAACCTGCATCGCCATGATGGCACTCGCCCACGCCGGTCGTGATGGTCGCTACGATGCTCAGATCGCCAAAGCGCAGCAGTTTCTTCGCGATCTGCAGTGGGATGCCGGCGAAGGCATTGAAACCAGTGACGGGGCCTACGGTGGTGCCGGTTACGACAGCAAGCAGCGACCGGATATGTCCAATACCCAGTTCCTCCTTGAAGCGTTGCAGCAGTCAGGTGTGCCGGCGGATGACCCGGCCATGCAGAAGGCCCTGATCTTCATCAGCCGTGCTCAGAACCTGGAATCACCATACAACACCATGCCGTGGGCCGGTCGCACCAACGATGGCGGCTTCATCTATACTCCGGCAAAGGGTGGCGAATCCAAAGCCGGCGTCACCGAAAACGGCGGACACTCATCCTATGGCAGCATGACCTATGCCGGCCTGAAAAGTATGATCTATGCCGGGCTGAAAAAGGACGATCCTCGAGTTGCTGCGGCCACGCAGTGGATCCGCAAAAACTACACCCTGAAGGAAAATCCCGGTATGGGACAGCAGGGCCTGTTCTATTACTTCCAGACCATGGCCCGCACACTGCACGTGCTGGAAGTGCAGCAGTTCGAAGATGCCAGCGGCAAATCGCATGACTGGAAAGCCGAACTGACGGCTCGCCTGAAGGAACTGCAGCAACCCAACGGCAGCTGGACCAACCCGGCAGATCGCTGGTACGAGGGTGACCCGAATCTGGTCACAGCCTACTGCCTGATTGCTCTGGCCAATTGCCAGTCAAAGTGAACACTGTGACCGGGACAAAGGCCACTGTGCCAAACGCCGAATCCAGTACCAACGCAATGGCAGCCGAATTTCGACAGGTGCTGCTGTTCGGTGCCAGCAATCTGGTGCTGGGCTGGCGGGCCCTGACGCGGCAACTGCAGCAGCGGCTGTCGCAGCCCGTGCAACTGCACACCTGTCTCGGCATGGGACGATCGTACCTGCGACCTTCCCGGTGTCTGCAGCGAGTCCTGCCGGGGGTGCTTGAGTCGCGGATCTGGCAGAACCTGCCGGCTCCTGCTACCACACCGCCACTGGTGCTGCTGACGGACGTCGGCAACGACATCATTTACCGGTACGCGCCACCGGACATCCAGCAGGCCGTGGGTGAGACGGTACGTCGCATACGTGTCTGGGATGCGCGAGCCGACATCATTCTGACCGGGCTGCCTGTGGCTGCTCTCAATGACCTGACGCCCTTTCGTTTCCGGATTGCCCGCCGACTGCTCTTTCAGGGCAGTCCCCTGACGCTGTCAGAGGCTCGTGAACAGTCGCATCAGTTGCAGCAGCTTCTGATTGAGCTGGCTGCAGAACAGGGCCTGCGAATGGTGCACCCGCAGCGGGCGTGGTATGGGATTGATCCGATCCACTACCGTCGGGGCTGCCGCGACGCGGCGTTTGGGACCTATTTTGACCACTGGACTCAGGTGCAAGTGGCTGCTGGTGCGGAAGCCGCTGCCGGGACTCCGCTGGTCAAAGGCGGGCAGTCGCTGACGCCTCCCTTGCCCGTCAGCGCGGATGTGACGCGTCGAGGCCGTTTGATTGTGACGCCGCAGCCCGTCTTCCGGTCTTCGCGACTGCAGGTTTCCGCATGGTGACTGCATGACAGAACCCGGTTTTGATGATCCTCGCGTGCAGCAGGGCATCGATCTGTTCAACACAGGTCAGTATTTTGCCTGCCATGACGTGTTTGAGGATTACTGGAGCGAATTGACGTGTCCTGAAAAGTCTTTGTTTCAGGGTTTGATTCAGGCGGCGGTGGCATTGTTTCACTTCGAAGAGGGAAATCTGGGAGGGGCACTGCGGATGTACACCAGCAGCCGTATGCGGTTGCTGGGATTTCGCGACGGAGCGGCGGGGATTGACGTGGCTCGCCTGTTGCGGGACATGGAGTGCTGCTTCCAGGAACTGTGTCAGCCACATCAGGGCTACCCGTTTCATGTCCGGCTGAATCCGGAACTGGTGCCGCAGTTGCACCGCCTGCCGCCCTTTGCAGCAGCAACACGCAACCCGTAATCGACGCCGCGTCCAAAAACCCGTAGCCTGGGCTTCAGCCCGGGCAAGTCTGACGCGAGGGACAAAACCCGTAGCCTGGGCTTTAGCCCGGGCACGTCT
>CAITYU010000439.1 GCA_903896675.1 uncultured Planctomycetaceae bacterium | reverse complement strand
TCTGACAATTCGACGCAGCATGACGCAGAAAACGACGACGTGAACGAGCCAGCCGAGCGCGAAGCGGGCGACCAAAAAATGCCCGCACACGGTGCGAAAACGGAATCCCCGCAGGCACGCGATACGCAGGAATTGACGAGGAACGAGGAGCTTCAGCCGACACTTTCACGGGAACATGCAGACGCGACGACAGTAACATTTCAGAAACAGCAGACGGTCCAGCAGCATTCGCTTCCGCGCGGGAGCGAACCGTGGCTTTTGCCAGCTTCTGCCAGCCTTCCAGTTCCTGCTGTGATACCCCGGACATCGTCTTTCCTTAAACCCCGCCGGCGATCAGGTGATTCGCCTGCCGTTATTTACGGCTGTTCCTTCCACGCACAACTCATCGAAAACTTCGGTCAGGAAAATTTCGTTGAAAAACGAACCCACAACGGTGGAATTTCCTTGCCGAAACATCCAGAGAACCTCTGGGTCGCTGCCCTGCAGTTAAAGTCTTCCTGAGAAACGCAGCCCGCCAGAACCTCCCATCCACTCTTCCCCACTCTTACCCGGAATCTTCATTTTTCCAAATCGAATCCGGCGGGCTGACCGTTTTTCCTTGGATCGCTTCCCCCCTGCAACATGCCATCGGTATTTCTGGCGGCTCCCTGAGTTGCTGCCAGGCCTCCGGATTGCTGCACCTGATGACCTCGCCCCTCCAGCTCCTTTCCCGCACGATTTTTCAGATCAGCCTCCAGCAGCAGCTCGTTGGGCGCCCACTGATGGTGGAAACGCGCGGCGGCGACTGCGGCAGCAGGAGTCATCCCCCAGAGCTCCTGATTCAGCAGATTCTGCACGGTCGCTGAAATAATCCGCGGCCCCCCGGACGCACCCACGGCACGCACTGCCCGCCCATCCCGAACCAGCAGCGTCGGTGTCATACTGCTGAGCGGACGCTTCCCGGGCTGCACCGCATTCGCAGCACTCTGCAGCAGACCAAAGGCATTCGGCTTGCCGGGGTTCGCCGAAAAGTCGTCCATCTCGTTGTTCAGCAGAATGCCCCATTCCGGAACCACCACAAAACTGCCAAACGTCAGATTGATCGTCTCGGTGCAGGCCACACCATTGCCCGCAGCATCCAGCACCGAAAAATGACTGGTACCAGCATCGTCCTTCAGGAAGAAACGACCATAGGAAGCAGCTTCCAGAGTACGGTCCATCCTGAAGGTCGCAGCACGCTGCTCTGCATAGTCCGAACTGAGCAGTCTCCGGACCGGCACGCTGACATAATCCGCGTCTCCCAGGAATTCCGCACGGTCGGCGAACGCATGTTTGAAAGCTTCCGTCACCACATGTACGTAATCCGCAGAATTGTGCTGCAGTGACTGCAGCGTACTCCCACTGCGACGCTCCCAGCATTCCAAAGACTGCAGCGTCTGCAGCAGGGCTATTCCGCCACTGGACGGAGGCGGCATCGTGAAGACCGTGGCGCTGCGGAATTCCGCCTGCAGCGGAGTCCTGACTGTTGGCTGATATCCCTGCAGGTCGTCCGCCGTCAGTACACCCCCGGCTTCGGCCACCGCCGCAGCGATGGCTGCGGCCACGGGACCCTCGTAAAAACCTGCCGCACCGGACTCAGCGACGCGTTTGAGTACCGGCCCCTGTGGCGAATAAAACCGATCACCCTGCTGCCAAGGCTTGCCGTCATTCAGGTACAGCTTCAGCAGCAACGCGTAGTGCCTGCGATACTCCGGATGCTTCTGCAGTTTAGCCAGTGTTCCCGACTGCACTTCGCGATCGTGAGCATCAATCAGGACTCCCGACTCACACAGCTCGATCGCAGGCTGCAGGACCTGCCGCAACGGCAGTCGACCCCACAT
>CAITYU010000438.1 GCA_903896675.1 uncultured Planctomycetaceae bacterium | reverse complement strand
GTGTAACTTTCGTTGCCGAGTGTCCCGTGCTTCAGTTCGCCGCCGGGAGCCACCTGTTCGTACTGGTCCTTGCCGATCAGCCGGTAGCTGGTGACCGTCTTGAAGTCCGAGACATTGCGAACGGCGCAGATATTCCGCCAGACACGCTCCACGCTGAAGAAACCTTCCAGCAGAAACTTGTTGGCGACATTGGACAGGATGCCGCCGATGTCGATGGTCGACCAGCCGGCCTGAACATCTTTCCCGAACGCCGCTCGCATAACGCCGCGAGTGTCCCGGAAGCTGCGTCCGGTGTATCCATTGGCCCACGCAGCCTCCAGCAGCAGTTCCTGCAGCCCGATCCCACCACGGAATCGCTGGTCGGCCAGTTCGAGAGTCCGAGCATCGTAGAGAGCCTCCACGGCCTGCGATCGGGATGTCCGCAGGCAGGCTGCTTCCAGAACCTGAGCATTCACAACGCGTTCGGGCGTATGAATGGCGGGTGCGGCCGGGCGGTTGGCCCGCAGGATCTGCAGTTCCGTTCGCTGAACGTCCCAGCCGTCACGAATGGCCTGTGACTCGATCTGCGTGTGGCGACCATCGCACAGCCGACGGATGGCGTCAATGCGGTCGAGTTCGCCGGCAGCCTGCAGACGAATTCTGGCGATCGCATCGGACGCGGGGATCGGAGGTGTCTGTGAACTCAGCAGCAAGGCGCCAGCGGCACTGGCGGGCGCTCCGGCATGCGACACCACCTGTGGCTCGATGCTTTCATCGAATGAGTCTCCGCTGTCACCGCCACCTTCCGCGTGAGTTGCAGCGACGGAGGCACTGGTCGCACCATCGGCTCCGAGATCGACAAAACTGATCTCACCCAGCGTTGATCGCCGGACGACGTTCAGGGGGCCCTGATGCTGTTTTCCGTTGACTGTCACTTGCTGCATCTCCCGTACAAATTCAAACTCTTCCACTGAAGCCCCGACAGACGCCTGCCAGGGAAAACCATTTCTTGAGCTGGTGATAACTTCCCGAGCTGCCGGTGTGTCGCGGGAAACGACGCCGGAAGCGAGCAGTTGCCCCTGTTCCACGCGAATCGCGTCCGTGTGGCCGACACCGGAAAGAGCATCGTGCCCAAATCGGATGGGGCGCGATTGAGAGGGGATGGAGAGTCCAGCAAGATCAATCACGACCGGATGTCGCCAGCCAGCCACTCGCATGGGAGTTCCGGTGTAGGCGACCATCTGGAACCGCGGCAGCGATGTGCCAGAGGTATCGGCTGCTGCTTCGATTTCGATCGAGCCACCCGCTGTCAGCTGCAGTGCGCGACTGCTATTCGGCGGCAACGGGGTCTTCACTGAGTTCGTCATTTGCTAACTCCGGAACGGGTTGCGAAGTACTGGAAACGGGGGACAATCCAAGCTCCTGCATCAAGGCGATCTCTTTCGCTCGCTGACGCAGTTGAGTTTCCCAGTCCTGACCACGACGGGCGTATTCGTCTGCCAGGGTGGTGGTGTGCGAGGCAAG
>CAITYU010000437.1 GCA_903896675.1 uncultured Planctomycetaceae bacterium | reverse complement strand
GCGACCCTCACCCATCCGAAAATACTCAGGCAACTGCACCAGCGGACCAGCACCCCAGCCAGCCCGTGACGTCAACTGCTGATCCCAGCGATATCCAAAAGTCTCCGCATCAAGTGCCGCCGGAGTTGCAAAGGTCGACCACCCAATCGGCACCTTCTGCTCACGCGGCACCGGAGGCTTGTAGATCTGCCACGTCGCACCACCCTGCCCCGTAAACTGATGCACCGCCGCTTCTGCCGGATCAATCCGACCACTGGCCACTGCACCTCCACCAAACCACGCCTTCACACCATCCCACAACGCTCGCCGATTGTATGCCGAAATCCGATGCACCACCGGCGAGGCACCATCCTCGCTCTGCGGAAATGCCGCGGGCGCCACCCGCGCATACAAACGACCACTGCTGTCTGCACCCTGCCACGCCGGAACATACTGAGTCTCCATCTGCACAGCCTTGTTCGGCTGCGATGGCTTCGCATCCAGAAACATACCGCTCACCGCCGGATCCGCTATCCCCGCACGCGACCAGAAATTCGGAGTAAAAAAGGCCACCGGTCCCCGAAAATTGCCCGCATTCAGAAACAATGTCCACGACTGATCGCCCGTCGGCACCGCAGCACCATTCGTCGTTGACTTCCGCTCAGTCAAAGGCAACGGCAGATAACCATAACCCAGCAGCTCACCACACGTTCCCTGCTTCAGATTCAGGCCATCCGGAGGCCACAGAATCCACGGACTCAACTGCGCTACCCCATACTTACCACTCGGCTTCTGCCAGTCACGCCCCTTACCCGCACCAGGACCATTCGCCCACTCCACAAAATTCCGCGCAACTCCACCCATAATGAACTTCGGTGTCTCCGTCGCAAAACGAGTGTCCCGCCACCAGCCCAAACCGCCCTCAATATCCGAATACTTGTCCTTGTGATTATCATCCGGATACTGCGCAAACATCCACGTGCCGAACAACCCCGTCTGAAAACGATTGCCCGGATAATGCTGCAACAGTGGCCACGCCGCCACATACATCGAAAAACCCGCATTGTAGTCCTGAGATACCTTCGTATGCGGAACCAGCAGATATCCGGCCATCTCAACTTCCTGCGGCTGCCCCGGTCGCGGCAGGTCGTCACGCTGCGGTTCATCCGCGACACCACCGACGCACCAGAACACAACACACACCAGACCGATCAGCGACAGGACTCGATTTCGAAATTCAGAGTTCACAGAGTTGGCCTTCAGAAAACATCAGCAGCTACCAGCCATGCAGGGACACCAGCTTATCTTACCAGGAGCATCCACTGCCGCAAAATGCTCCACTCACACCCATCCACACGCCACTTCCACACCGCTCTTTGCCGCTCCGTCTCGCTTCCGAAAATCCCGAAATTCTCTGCGGTTTTTTCGAGTGGTCGGACAAAAGGCTGTCCGACCGACCACGGTACACTTCAGCGTCACACCACCAGCGCTCTGTCACATCCCTGCTCAGGAACCCCACGGCGTGTCCCAGCAAGATTCTCCCAGACTCCGACGACTGCTGCGCCTGATCTTTCGCCTGTCGCAGACACCCAACGGACTGTCCCTGTCCGAACTGGCAGAAGTTGAAGGCTATACCGAACGCACCTGCCGCCGCGATCTGCTGCTGCTCAGAAAAATCGGCCTGCCACTGCAGGAACACAGTGGCGAATACAACCGCAAATACTGGCACATCGCACCCGAAGTCCAGAACCTGAAGTTCAGCCTGTTCGAACTGCTCTCACTCTACATGGGACGCAGACTGCTGGAACCCTTTGCCGGAACACCTTTCTTCGAAGGCATTCATGCCGTATTCCAGCGACTGGAATCCCAACTGTTTTCCGGTGCTGCCCTGTTCCAGGCACAACTGGCCGAAGTCTTCTACCTCAGCACTCCGGGCACCAGCGATTACTCAGCCCGCGCCCAGCTCATCGATCTGCTGCTGCAGGCCGTCCAGCAGCGCCGCACACTGATGATGGATTATCGCAAACCCGGAGAAATCGAAGCCGGTCAGTATCGAATTCAACCATGGAGCCTCGCGGCACATCACGGCTCACTCTATATCATCGCGTGGAGCGAATACGCGCAGGATGTCCGCCACTTCAAGGTCGATCGCATCGAATCCCTGCAGGTCCTGCACAGAAAATTCCAGATCCCCGAAAGCTTCAGCGTGCAGGCATGGCTGGAAGGCAGCTTCGGAGTCTTCAGTCCGGAAAATCGCAGCTACCAGATCGAAATCGAATTCTACGGCACGGCCGCTGAAACCGTCCGCGAATCACGCTGGCACCCCAATCAGAAGTTCACCAGCAAACCTGACGGTCGCACCGTTATGTCACTCAGCCTCCGCAGCCTGTACGAAATCAAAAGCTGGGTGCTGAGCTTCGGATCGCAGGCCCGAGTGCTGAAACCCAGCCTGCTGGTCCGCATGGTCCGCGAAGAACTGCAGTCTGCCGCAAAACTCTACCGTCAGAAAAATGACACAACGTAAAATGAAGTGCGCAGTGTGAGGCAGGATTTTCACCACGAAAAACGCGAAACGCACCAATTGCAGAGACATCCAAAGGCGAGCCCCCGGGGGACACCAACGGATGTTCCTCTGTTTTTCGTTTTGGCCACCGCCCCTGGCAGGGCCAGGCTCCAGCCGACTCAGGCGTGCTTAGTCCTGACCCAGCCAGCGAACCGCATTCTCAATCACCTGCAAAGGCTCCTTCTGCAGAAAAATCGGAAACAGCTCGTGACCCGGTCGAAAATAAAACACCCGACCGGCACCCACACGCCACACACAACCACTGCGAAAATACTCGCCCCGATCCCAGCGCTCCTCAAAGACCACCTCATCCGGCTCCGGCACATGAAACGGTTCACCGTACATCTCCGTGTGCGGGATATCCCACGTTTTCGGCAAACCCGCCGCGATCGGATGCGCCGGTAGCCTTGTCGTCACATGAGAAGCTGCACCATCCGGACGCCATGCCGGAAACACACACTGCGGCAGTGTCAGCTTCCGAATCGGTCCTGCTCCACGCTCCACAAACGGGGTTCTGCGGTCTCCATCCTTCACCGCTCGACCATACGGAGCTTCGTTGGAATACTCCCAGACCACCGACTGCCGCTCTGTCTCCGACAGACCCGCTATCGCGTCGCTCTTTGCCCGCTCCTGCATCAGTCGCACAAATGCCTTATGCCAGTGCGCCGAATGAATCGCCACCAGCCCCAGCTTCCCGGACTGTACCCGCTGCACCACTCCCTCAATCAACTTGTCGTCCTGCTCCCGCACCCGAATATGACTCCACACCACCAGCACATCCGTCTGCTCCAGCTGCTCCGCTGATAAACCCTGCTGAGCATCACGCAGACTGGCACTGCGGACCTGCAGACCCGGACGCAATCGCAATGCCTCAGCTATGGTTTCCCCCAGAAACCGATCCCCATACGCCTGCTTCTGCTCAGGCTGCTGCTCGTCCCAGATCAGGACACGGATCGGATCGTCCGCCCAAACCCCATCGGCAGTCAGCGAAAACAGACCCGCCACCGCGATACACAGAAATTGCCGCACTGTTGTCTTCCTTCATTCGTTTCAGAATCGAGTCCCCTGCAGTTCAAAGAGCCACTGCAGCGCCCTGTCCATCATCCGCTCACCCGCACCAACTTCTGCCGGAGCCACCTGGTTGTCAGCCCCGTATCCGCCTTCGGCCGCACCCTCGATCGTCGGAAAATACTGGTGATACCCGTTGCAGTAACCGAAGAAAAATACGTGCTCAGCACGCGACCGCTGCCGCAGACGAATTGCATGCTGACAGAAAAATTCACCCGATACACCCACCAGCGCAATCCGCTGATTCAGCACCGCCACGGTCAGCCGCGGACGAATTCCATCCGCATACTCGTCCACAAAATTCAGCACCAGTTCCGGAAAAAACGCGGTCGCATACACCGCCTGCACCAGCGGATTGCGGAAATCCACACGAGAGGCAAATGTAAACCGCTCCTCCTTCACACGAATCGAAGGCTTCTCCACCACCTCCGGTCGCAGCGTCTGCAACACCTTCACAGCCTCCCGACCCAGGGCCGCACCGTACCTGTTGTGGTCACCAAATGGCCCGCGATTCGTCGACAGATCACCGGCTGCCCCCTGCATGAATACCGCCTGACCGCCATGTGACGCCTCAATCTCTGCCCGCAGGGCTCCGGCAAAGTCCGAAGAAAACTCCAGCTTCTCCTGCGGCAGACTGGTCGGATGCGCGGCAAAATTCACCACCACCGCAATCGGTTTGCCCGTTTCCGCATCATCCAGTCGCAGCAGATTCAGTCGGGCATCAAGCGGAGCGGGCTGCTGCTTCGAATGCCGGTTGCGATTGAAATTCTCCAGCTCCGCTCCGCCAGCCGCCAGCTTCGCCGGACGCAGCTCTGCTACCGCACGCCCCGCCGCATCCACGATCGCATCCTCAAGCTGCTGATAATAACGCAGCACAGCATCAAACCTGCCACGCCCACGATTCTCACGGTCACTCAACTCCAGCACCGGACCATGATGCGTATGCGAACCGGCAAGAAACGAATGCGCAATCCCGTGCTGCTCCTGCAACCGAATCCGAATCCGCTGCAAAGACTCCTCCGAAGGCGATCGCCCCAGATCCAGACCCACAATCGCCAGTCGATCCTGCCCCGCCTGCACCACCAGCACGTTCGCCTGTAAAGGCTCCTGCACTCCCTGCGACAGTGCCGCATGTCGCGAACCATAACCCCACATCGGCACAGGCTCCTGCGGCGTTACATCCGCCTCAGCCGCACCCGCCAGAAACTGCTCCGCAGCCAGCAGTCGACCGTGACCCGCACACCACAGCAGCACCGCTGCCAGCACAGCAGCACAAAACGCCACATGCCGCAAAAACTTCCGCCACACCCGTTCTGCCTCGCCACACATAT
>CAITYU010000436.1 GCA_903896675.1 uncultured Planctomycetaceae bacterium | reverse complement strand
CTTGGATTCACCGTGAATGTGCGTCATGCGGATGCCCTTTCGCTGCCCAGGTCGGAGATGAAAAGCCGTCGTGTCGTTACTCTCGACTGATCCTGTCTGACAGAGGCTCATGCGATGACTCTCGCTGTTGCTGCGTACCTGGCGTTTTGTCTGTGCACCTGTCAGACGGTGTTCTGGTCTGACGAACAGCCGCCACGAACTGTCTCGTCTGCGGAGCGATCTGCTGCGGTGCAGCGTATCGGCAGACCGGGAGAACTGGTGGGCCGTTGGCGAGCCGTGTTGCAGGTCAGGCGCGGTTCGGGTAGCGGGGCTGCTGTGGAAGCGGTCACGGGCAGCTGGCAATTCAGCGACTCGTCCACCGCACTGGTATTGAGTTTCAAGCCGGGCAGTCGTCTGCAGCAGATCCGATTTACGGCGGCAGCGAAGTCAGCAACCGGACTCGGGGTGGTTCTGCAGGAGGGTGGGCAGGAGTTTTCGCTGGTCGCTGTGCAGCCGGCAAACGCAGCCGTGGCGGTGGCTGAGCGGGCGGACTGGATTTTTGAGACAGCAGATGATGCGGAGAAGTGCCGACGCCTGACGGTTCGCAGACTGAGCGAGATTCGCTGGACGGTGCTGTTGGAAGAGCGTGTGGCGGGTGGTGCTGAATGGCGGCGCATGTTCGAAGTCGGCATGACTCGCGATGGTGAGCGTCTGGCGGCGGCCGGAGTGGTGGGGCATCCCTGCGTCGTAACGGGTGGGCGCGGGACCATTGCAGTGCAGCATGATGGGAAAACGTGGTATGTCTGCTGTGAGGGGTGCCGACAGGTTTTTGAAGAAGACCCGGCCGGAATCCTCAAAAGCTACCACGCTCGTCTTGAGCAGGAGAAACAGCGGGAGCGGGGTGAGGACGGTCGTTGAATCGGGCCGGTGACTCGACCTGGATCGCACATCAGGGGTTTTCCCTCTCGGTTTCTGATCCCCCGGCGACGACGCAGTTTCACAAAATTTTCCGAATTTTCCGGTTGCAACGGGATCTGATGCGTAGGATTGCCCCAGATTTCGTTCTCAATCCCCGAATCTGGCACAGAATTCAGGAATCTCCAGATGCCATGGGGTTTTCGGGTGAAAAATAGGCCTGTCTAGTCTGGAATGGTGGCTGCCGCAAAGCTGAACGTTTTGTAACACCCTTTGCGATGACCGATTTTACCGGAGAATCAGTAACTGTGTCGGGAATTATTGCTCAGCGTAAGTCTGTACTGATAGTTGAAGACGAACCCATCATCCGCGAGACGCTTGCGGAGTTCCTGACGGGTGAAGGGTTCGAGGTACGGACGGCTGCAAATGCCACTGAGGCCATTCGCACGGCTCAGGAGCGCGATTTTGACGTCGGGATCTGCGACATTCAGTTGCCGGATGGTGACGGCATTCGAGTCTTGAAGCAGCTGCATCGCATCAACCCGGCGATGTTTGTGATGATCATTTCAGCCTACCCCAGTGTGGAAACGGCGGTTGAGGCGTTCACGGCTGGGGCCTTCGAGTATCTTGTGAAGCCGGTTCGGTTTGAAGAGCTGGTCAAGCGGATGCAGCGTCTGTTCAAGTTCCAGGATCTGTTCCGTGAGAATCAGCGGCTGCGTAAGGACCTTGCTCGCAGTTCCGGGTTCGATCAGGTGATCGGATCCAGTGCCGTGATTCAGGACCTGCTGAAGACCATTCGCAAGGTGGCTGCCACCAATTCGAACGTGCTGTTGGTGGGTGAAACCGGGACCGGCAAGGAATTGTTTGCTCGCGAAATTCACATGGCCGGACCGAATGCTGCTGACCCATTCATGGCCGTCAGCTGCGGGACCCGGCCCGTGGAACTGCTGGAATCCCAGCTGTTCGGCACGAACGACGGTCAGCAGGGTGCCCTCGTCACGGCAGGCAGCGGAACGGTATTTCTGGACGAAGTCGCCCAGCTGCCTTCCGGTACTCAGTCAGAAATCCTGCGTGCAATTGAGTATTCGGAAGTGACTCCTGTGGGAGGCACCAAGCCGGTGCGAGTGAATGCTCGTATCATCGCAGCGACTTCCCGTGAACTGTCGCAGGAAGTGACTGATGGCAACTTCCAGGAAGATCTGTTCTATCGGCTGGATGGCGTAAAGATCCGCATCCCGGCGTTGCGTGAACGACTGGACGACATTCCTGAGCTGGTTGAATATTTCATCGTGCGTCATCGCGATGCGATGGGTAAGCGAGTCTCCGGAGCAACCAGCGAAACCATTCGTACTCTGATGGCAGCCCACTGGAAGGGGAACATCCGCCAGCTGGACAACGCCATTGAGCGTGCCGTAATGATGTGTGAAGGCGAAGAGATTACTCCCAATGATCTGCCGCCAGATCTGCTGGGCGGTGCGTCTTCGCTGCCGGACACTGATGATCTGCGTTCGGCCCTGCGGCACTACGAACGTCTGCATATCACTCGCGTACTGCGGCAGTGTCCTGACAAGAAGGAGGCTGCTCGTCGTCTGGTACTGGGGCTTTCCAGCCTGTACCGCAAGATCGAAGAGCTGAAGATTGAGATTTGATGGGTCCTGGGCGGCAGTCCGGGAAGGCTTCCCGGGCTGACCATCATGTCTGCCCGGGTTGATAAGCCTGTGTTTCTCTTCTGAACGACTTTGCAGACGGACTCCAACGTGAATCGCGAACAGATCCAGCAGCTGATACCTCATCGGGATCCGTTCCTGTGGCTGGACGAGGTCACTGAACGCACCGAGTCGCGGATTGTTGCCCGCAAACTGCTTAGTCCGGACCTGCCGGTTTTTCAGGGGCATTACCCGAAGTTTCCGGTGTTTCCCGGCGTCCTGCAGTGCGAGGCCTGTTTTCAGGCGGGTGCTGTGCTGATTGCCGGAATCGTGCCGACAGGCACGAACGAAGTGCCCGTTGTAACCCGGTTGAACAACGTGCAGTTCCGTCGGATGATTCGCCCCGGTGAAACGATCGAACTGGAAGTGGAACTGACGGAGCGAGTCTCCAATGCGTTCTACCTGAAAGGCAAGGTCTCGGTGGAAGGCAAAGTGACGGCGCGGCTGGATTTCGTCTGCACTGCCGCTGAGGCACCGCCGGGCATGTAAGTGGTGCCAGGGGACGTTGCTCCGTCAGGGAAGCCCTGCCGACACATGCGGCAGACTCTGCTGTATCAGTTTGCGACTGGATGCCGGCAACACCGCTGTCGTCAGGGGAACGATCAGTGTGTCTTCCTGCAGCAGGTTCGCTTCAACATCCCGACCATATTTCCACGACGTTGCCAGCCCACCGTCTGCGCTCAGTTGAATCTTTGGGAAATTCACGGCCGGGACTGACAGGAAAAACAGGTCCTTCCGTTTTGCCTCTGTTTTCTGTTCGGCAGCGGCGACAAACAGTTTTCGCCGAGCCAGTTCGCGAAACAGATCCACGGCAGTGAGGCCGGCGGGATCAATCACTTCCAGTTTTTCCGCGATCAGTCTGCGGTACGGATATTCGTTTCTGAGCCTGAGATCCCGCAGCCTTTGAAACTCCTGCTCCAGTTCCGTGCGGACCAGTGGAAAGTGAGTACAGCCCAGCACCAGAGTGTCGATCGGCTGCTGCGGTGACTGCTGCGATGTCCGCAGCTCTTCAAGCAGGCTGACGATTTCGTACCGGATGTAATTTCTTACGGAATTCAGTTGCGGCTGCTGCAGGCCCTGAAAATCACCAAGTATGCCGGCCGGATCAAACTGATACACATCCTGAAGGGCGGGATCCAGTGCGTCAGGTGCTGCACCACCTGTCGGTCGGTTGCTTCCCACGAAGACCGGATCGCCTTCGATCGCTCCTGCCAGGCCCCTGGAACCCCGCTGAAACACTTCACTTTTCGGTCGCCCGGCCAGACTGAGCGCGGCATCGATGGCGCGCGGATAGGCATTGCTGCTGCACGTTCCAATTGTGGCCAGCACTGCGATGGAACGTCTCTGACCGGCTCCTGTGCGTTCCAGCACACCGCGGGCTCCGGAATCCACCACACCAATCACAAAAACCGGGACTCGCCAGAGTTTCAAGGCATGTCGCACAGTCGGAAGTCCCCAGGCAGTTGCCGTATTGCAGGCGATCACAATCGCTTTTACCGGAGGCTTGGTCAGTACGGGCTGCCCGGCGTCTGCGGAATCCCGGACGCGTCTGCCGAGCAGAAAGACAGCATCGCGCAACACCAGACCCCTCAGAAAATCCTCACGATGTTCCCGCGGATAGTTGCCGTATGGCATGTTCGCCTGATCTCCGAAGTACACAAATCTCTCGTTGCGAAAATCCGGCTCGTTGTCAGGTCCCGGTTGCAGCGTCTGATTGTTGAAGTTGTCCGCCGAAAGCAGCGACTCAAGCACTGTCAGACCACCGATCCCAGAGTCAAATACGCCGATCGGAAGATCGCTGGTTTCTGAATCCCAGGCCGAAAGATCCAGCGAATACGCAGCATCTCCTGCTGGATTCTGGTGTGTGTGTGCGACAATTTTTCGTAATGCCGGTGAGGGTTCTTCAGCTGCCTGAATACGCGGCACGGAGGCTTTCAGCAATGCCGAGAAACGCTGGATCCAGTCTGCGGTAACTGCGGCTGAAATGGATGGAGTTTCTGTGGATTCAGGCGTACCCCAGAAGAAGCTGATCCATCCCTGCACCCTGTTCTCAGACCGATGGATGAATGCCTCCAGATCATCTGCAGAGCACTTCAGGGGAAATGTTTCCTCAACGACCACGGGCTTGCCGGTCTGGAAACCAGCCAGCGTTTCGGTTGCGTGATCCCGCTGCTGCTGATCGGGATAAATGTGCACACTCAGGAAGTCCAGTTCTGCTCCGACTTCGCGTGGCACAAAGCCAGATGTCAGCCCTGGTCGATCCAGGCTCCAGTCCACCATACCGACTGTGATCAGTGCTTCATGATCCTGCTCGCGAATTGCAGACTTCATGAGGTGTACCCAGTGTTTTGCGATGTCCACGCGGGTTCTGCCGCGAGTTTGGCGAGCGATGAACTGCACAAAATGCTTGCCCGCGAAGGCCGGGCCCAGCCAGTCCGCCGCCGGCTGCTCACCCCCCACCACCGGTTCGTTCATCAGGTCATAGCAGAACACGGCTGTGCTGTGCCGACCGACGCCGGCCACACTGCGCCAAAACACCTGCTGAGCCTTCCAGCGGGCGGCTTCATCCAGTGTGTCATACCATGCCGGTACATCCGACTTGTGATAACAGCACAGCCCCGTCAGGTTCAGATACAATCCCTGGCTTTCCGCTAGTTTCAGCAGCTGCTTCAGTTTTTCCAGTTCCGTCGAGCGCGGTCGTTCGGGCGTTTCCATGAAACGTCCGAACTGCAGGTGAATTCGCACCACCGCAGCACCCAGCTGCTTCATCCTGCGGAAATCCTTTTCCACCAGCCACCACTGGCTGTGCCAGTAATCCTCAAGCAGACGTCCACTCAGGTCATGATCATAGTTGAAGCCACTGGGCGTGAACCCGGCTTCTGTCGCTGCCTGGACAAAGCCCGTACCGTCGGCACTGACGGCAATTCTGGGCAGTTGCAGCGGTTCAGCAGAAGCTGCAGCGGCGGACATCACGAACATCGATAACAGCAGAACTCGCCTGCCCATCATCGGCAACACATTCCAACGGTACATACTCTGACTCCTGCTGCATCTCGGCTGACACGTTCAGGGCTGACGACTGCCTGCAACGGCAAAGGCGATATTCTGAAACTTCAGGGACTGACACAGGTCATAGACGCTGATGAACTGCTGCACCGGCACATCGTCGTGGACGCTGAGCACGATTCGTGATTCGGCATCCGCGGCAGCCAGTCGGGACAATCGCTGCTGCAGCATTCCAGGACCATCCAGTGGCTGGTCGTCCAGCAGTATTTCCGGCCCCGCTGTGCCAGGCTGCAGTCGAATTCGCACCGTCAGGTGCTCATGGTATGGCTGCTCAGGCGTGGACGCTTCGGCCACGGCTGTTTCAGCAGAGGCCCCCTGCAGCTCAGCCGGCAGCAGTTTCTGCGAGATCGCTCCAGCCGACGCGCAGATAAAAAACACCAGCAGCAGAAATACGACGTCGATCATGGGAGTCATCGGGTCGCCGTAGTCCGGTTCTGCAGATCGTGGCAGCCTCATGTCCTATTCCCCCGGCTGCACGACGGCAAAACGAATGCTGGTGATCTGACTGTCTGCGCACGCCTCAATCAACTGACGCACTTCGGCGAATCTGGCTGTCCGGTCAGCCCGAATTCGCACCTGACCACGCTCGTTCGGCAGAGTTTCCGGAGACTGCGCCAGCGCCTGTATTCGCTGCACAACGGAATCCTGAGACAGCAGCTGGCCACCGATGGAATAGCGACCGTCCGGTTCAATCGTCACCGTCAGATGTGGTCGGTTGTCCGCCGCATCGGGCTGGCCACCCGGAGTCTGTGGCAAAGACACCGGTCGAGCATGCTCGCTGCGAATGAAATAACTGGCCACCAGAAAGAAAATGATCAGCAGAAACACCACGTCAATCATCGGTGTGATGTTGAAGCGAAAGGCAGATCGCTGCCGACCGAGCGCAGGTGGTCGCAAGAAGAAGCTCCTGGATGACACACAACAGGATTCACTAACCAGTCAGCACACTTTCCGTTTCATCGCCGCTCAAAACCGGACCAGAGCCTCCACCTGAGTGAGCGAAGTCAACAGCCGATCCGGACGAGTCTCCGGATTCTGCAGCACATCCCTGGAAAATTCGAGCCCGGATTTTTCTGAAACCAGCAGCGCCGTTTTCATTCCCGTACGCCGTGCCGGCACAAGATCCGTCATCAGACGACAACTGACATACAGCGTTTCCTCAGCCGCTATCCCGGACTGCCGCAGACGCGACACCGCTTCCTGAAACAGACTCTGCGATGGCTTTCGCACACCATGTTTTCCCGAAAACAGCATCACACCACTGCTGAATACCTCGTGCAGAGCAGGCAAAACCCCCTGAGCTGACAATGCCCGCAGCATTTGTATCAGCGAAAACTCCGGACCATCACTCAGACAACCCTGGCGAATCTCACGCCCGGCCAGCTCCGACATCACCTGCACCGCACCCTCACGAGCCTCCACAGCCTGCAGGCTGCAGTGAAAAAAGTACGCAACCTTCTCTGCAAACTCGTCCACGTCTCCGTAATGATCCTCGTCAATCACATACGCCTTCTCAAACAGTTTGTCGATCAGATGGCGCCAGACTTCCACCAGACTCACCTCCGTGACGTCCCCACGAGCGCTGGCTCGCATCTGCAGTCGCTCAATTGTGGCTTTGTAAATCCCGATCATGGACTGCCACGGTGGACCCGGTTTGCGGTACATGTGGTTCCACATATTGAATTCGTGGATCGTTTTGTCCAGTGCGATCTGCAGACGCAGTTCTTCAGTCGGAACAATCGTATACCGGCCATCCGTGACTCGCAGCAGCGTTCCGTAGACGTCCCACAGCACTGCCCGCACGCCCGCCAGAGGTCTGATCGACGGATTTGCTGCAACGGGCACTGCCGCAGAGACCCGCGGCCAGATCAGATTCCGCTGTTCCAGACTGTCAGCATATTCAGCAAGGGAAAGTGACATGGCACACAATCAGACCGCAGGGACTGTGAACAGGGCATCCGCCGAATCGGTCCCGCCAGAATAAAAAAAAGGCTTCATCCACTGAAGCGGACGAAGCCTGTAAATGACTGCCTGCTGCAAAAAAAGACCGACAGGAAACTGAGTTCACTGGCGAAACTGAATTGCAGGCATTGACCGCTACCCGCGGACAGGGATGGAATGCCATGCCGGAAAAACCGACATGAAATGAATGCGTTGATTCAGATTATCGGCAGAAATCCGTGTGTGAAAGGTGGATTTGTGCGATGGAAGGAATTTTTCCGCCTTTCCTGATCTGTACAAATTCATACATCTCTGGCGTTAAAACAGCGTGATTGGGTGGTTTGCAATGATGGTTCGGGCTGTGGCAAAAGCAACAGTCGCAGGGTAAACACGGATTTATCCAGTTCTGGTGATTCCAGCGACGATGAGCTTTCCATCGGTAAGTCTTTGCACGTCAAGCCCAGAAGTCCTGCCATGAGACGAGTCCTGCCGCTGCTGCTCGTGTGTTCCACCGGTTGTCAGTCAATACAGGAAATGAACAGCAGCGTGCTGTCCGAGCCCTCTGCACGGGCACATTTTTCCGGCGTCGAAACGGTGGCCAGCCCCGTCCCGGTCGCCTCAGTGTCGAGCTCTGCTGTGACACCGCCTGCCGTCAGTCAGGACCCGCCTCAGTCGCAGCCCCCTGGGCGCCGCTTTGCCATCCCGGAGGAACTTCCAGGAGCGTCGGCTGCTCCCATTGCCCTGCCACCGCTGGACCCCAGCCTGCCCATGGAGCAGCGAAAATCGCTTGCCGAATCGCTCTTTCCCGAACTTACCCCTGTGGCAGCCGAGGAGTCTTCTGCAGAGTCCGCGACTCCGGTCACTCTGGCTGACCTGCAAAAGCTGGCGGAAGAGCAGAGTCCTGTGGTTCGGCAGGCTGCCGCCGTGGTGCAGAGTGCGCGTGGTCGAGCGCTTCAGGCCGGCCTGAAGCCCAACCCCACTCTTGGCTACGAGGGTGACACCATCGGTACTGCCGATACCGCCGGATACAACGGTGTGTTCTTTACGCAGGAAATTGTGCGAGGCAACAAGTTGTCGCTGGCACAGGCGGCTGCGATGCAGGAGGTGCGAGCGGCCGAAGCGGACCTGAAAAAGGCTCGTATCAGCCTGGCCAGTGACGTTCGCCGCAACTATTACAAAGTGCTGATTGCTCAGGAGCAGCTGCGGTTTTCCCGGGCCATTTCGCGACTCAGCGACGAGGTCTATAAAGCTCAGATCGATCTGGTGGCGGGTGGTGAAGCGGCCCCCTATGAGCCGCTGCAGCTGCGAGTTTTTGCTGTGCAGGCCCGGAATAATGTTACGGCCTCGGCTAATTCCCTGAACGCTTCATGGCGGCAGCTGGCTGCCGCTGCCGGAACTCCCATGATGGGGCGGCGAGTGGTAACCGGTCAGGTTGAAAACTCAACAACAGCAGTGAACTACGAACAGGCTGCAGCCATGCTGCAGAATCACTCGGACATTGCCGCAGCACAGGCACGCGTCAATGCCGCCGCCGGTAACCTGCGTCTGCAGGAAGCCATCCCGACGCCCAACCTGAGTCTCTATGGTGCATTGCAGCACGACGACACGACTCCACTGTCGAACATCTCCGCAAACATTCAGGTTTCAGCCCCGATTCCGGTTCTCAATCGCAACCAGGGCAACATTGCTTCAGCTCACGCAGACCTGATCCGCACCCGCCAGGAACTGGTACAGACCACCAATAACCTGCTGTCGCAGCTGGCGGACAACTTCAGTCGCTATGAAACCAGTCGCGTTGTGTCGACCAGCTATCGCACGGATATTGTACCGGATCAGGTACGAGTCTATCGGGGTATCTATGATCGGTTCCTTGTGGACGGTCAGTCCGTGGACTTTGCGCAGGTCGTGGTGTCGCAGCAGACGCTCGCACAGGTCGTTGATGGTTATGTGCTGTCGCTGACGAACGAGTGGACTGCACTGGTGGACATGGCGCAACTGCTGCAGGTGACAGACCTGCAGACCATGGACGGTGCTGCAGCTCCGGCCATGCCTGCCAGTGGCCCGCAGGAAAATGCTGCGGCGTTGCCGTTGCCGGACCCGCGGTAGATACCACACTGCACAGCCAGACAACGGAACGATCAGCCGTGACTGATAAACCGGACAATCAGGTCTCTGCTTCCGACAGTTCTGCGGCACCGCCCGTCGGCACTGCGAAGTTGCCGGATGCAGACGCCATTCGCAGGGCGGAGGCCAGCTGGCTGTGGGAATCGTTGCGCGCCCTGTTCAGGATTTTCTGCAGCACATGGCTGAAAGTCAAAATCTCCGGAACAGAACATCTGCGTGCGGACAGCGGAGCACTGCTGCTGATGAATCATCTCAGCTACCTTGATCCGCTGGTTGCCGGGGTCTGGCTGCACCGGCCCGTCTGCTATCTCGCGCGTGACAATCTTTTTCGCATTCCTCTGCTGGGTAGCCTGCTGCGGCGCACCTTTGTGATTCCCATCAGCCGTGAATCAACCCGCACGGGCAGCATTCGAGCCGGGATTGTGCGATTGCAGCAGGGATTGCTGGTTGGCATGTTTCCCGAGGGAACACGTTCCACCAGTGGGCAGACAGAACGCTTCCGCCCGGGCTTTCTGCTGCTGGCGCGCCGCAGCAGCGGGCCGATCCACCCGGTGGGGATTGCCGGTACGGAACGAGCATTGGGCAAGGGAAAATTCTGGATTCGCCCCGCCCGCATTCATGTGGTGATCGGACCGGCGTTATCGGATGCCGAGCGCGAGCAGGTGCGCCACGGCGATGACAGTGAACTGTGCGAAATGCTGCGGTTACGGGTGCAGGCCTGCGTGGAGGAGGCCCGGCGTCTGGCAGCCGGCTGATGTCCGCCCGCGGATTTCCCCTGTCAGCCGCGAAAAACCGCGTCACGCAGCATCTGCAGAGGATAAAAGGAATTCCGCCAGCGAACTCCACCCTGACGCAGAGTGATCACAGCGGAACGCCACCACGCAAATGCCATCAGAAATGGGCCGGCAAAGAACAGCGGGATCTGCAGCAGAAATCGGGGCTGCCCCCATGCCAGCCATGCAAACAGAACATGCCAGAGCAGTGCCGTGGCTGCAAAGCCGATCCCATCTCGGAATGATACCAGTCCCGAAAGACTCAGAATCGGCATCACCACCGGGGCTACAAAGAATACACTGAACAGGAGTGTCAGAAACAGCATGCCGCGCATCGAATAGTTCACGGAAGCGAAGGCATTCTTCTCAAGGCCCGTCACCACTCCCCACAGCGATGGCTGCCAGCGTACCGACAGCAATCCGTCAGCCAGCAGAAAATCTGAACGACCGCCCCGGAATTTGATCAGTTTCCCCAGCTTGACGTCGTCGAGAACATCGAGGCGAATCGGCACATGCCCGCCCACACTGCGGTAGAACTGTGCATCGACAAGATTGAATGCTCCAACTCCCGCATACGCCAGAGGAAAGCGGGTGCGAATCAGGTGCAGCTGGGTGCCAATGGCAAACGACATTCCGAAAAACGTCGTCATCACGGATTCCAGCAGACTGCCGCAGATCATTTCCGGCAGCAGACACATGTGGTGCAGACGGTTCTGCCGGAAGTAGTTCACCGCGGCAGCAATTGTCCCGGGCTGATACAGAATGTCTCCGTCCGTAAACAGCAGCAGACTCCCCCGGGCCTCCTGAGACGCCCGATGCATCGCATGATTCTTTCCCAGCCAGTCAGACGGACATTCACGAATGTGAATGACTCGGATCCGCGGATCCGACTGAGCTGCGGCATCCATCAATTGTCCGGTCGCATCTTCTGAACGATCATTGACCCCGATGATCTCAAACGTGACTCCGGTTGTCTGCAGCAGCGTGCGGAAACAGTCGGCAATCCGTTCGGCTTCGTTTCGTGCAGGGATAATGACGGTGACGAGCGGAGTCTGCTGTTCATCTGCAGCGTTCGTCGCAGTGGACTGCTGCGGCAGATAGCGCACCAGCCGCTTGCGACGCAGCGCTGCGAGCGGTGGCACAGCCGCGAGGACGGCTGCTGCAAAAATCACCCAGCCACTGATTGACATCAGACTCATGATTTCCGCCCGCCCACCTGCGTCAGATTCTTAACCCGGAACTTCGGGGGACGGAGTCAGAGTCCGGCTGCAGAGACCGGACCACTGGCTCGTGCCCGCTGATAGAGCATTCGCCATGCTGTGCTGCCATCGTCCGGAACCAGACGCGTGACTGCACCCGCCTCGAAAAATGGATAACGCTCCTGATTGGCGGCTTCCAGCATGAAGTTCACGGTACCATTATTGGCTGTAAACATTTTTCGGCCATCCGGCCACGCTGTTTCAATCAGCCGATCCGGCTCTGGGCGAGCCACGGGCTTCGGTACCTTCAGGGTCTCAAGCACATCCCGATTCAGTTCAAATCCCAGCCCCGGTCGATCAGGGACTGTGGCATGTCCGTTGCTGACCACGATCGGCTCAGTCAGCAGATTTCTCTCGTAAAGCTGATGGCAGTTCACGGCCGGCCAGATGGCCTGCTGCAGCACACCGCCGAAATGCAGTGAAAATGCGGCCGTCACTCCGCTGCCAACCAGTTGCAGCCACAGCGGCAGTCCTGTCTGTTCACAGAATCGGCCGGTACTCATCAGCTTCGTCGCACCGCCACCTGCCACAAAGCCGTCACAGCAGCCGGTCTGTACCACCACTGCCGGCGAGGGATTGCCATAATGCATGGCCACCTTCACGCGAGTGGCCTCGGCTATTCGCCGATTTCCCGCGACATCTCCCTGTGGAATGGGAGTCTCATAGATATCCACCTGAGGATACTCTTCCAGTTTCTTCAGGATCGGCAGGGCACGCTCCGCATCCCGCAGTGTGTCATTGAAGTCCATGTCAATTTTGAACTCCGGAGGCAGACCGGAGGCCGCTGTTCGCACCTGCGCAAAAACGTCAAACCATGGACGCCCCTTGGTTTTATAGGACATGTAGCCCTGTCTCAGTGCTTCCTGACACTCTGCAGCCATGTCCTCGGCCGAAGTGTCGATGTTCCACCAGGACAGTGGCGTCTGCTGGTGCAGTTTGGTACCCAGCAGAGCATGCACGGGAACCTCCGCTGCGCGGCCCACCGCATCAAACAGAGCCATCTGCAGGCCGGCGCCGAGGGAATCATCCCACATCAGCTGCACGGCACTGCCGCCTCGAGCACGCTCGACGGCAGCGTCCGTGGTGGCACCCCACGTGTAAAACGACAATGTTTCTCCGACACCCACAATTCCACACTTCAGCCGGACCTCGCAGATTTCAGCGTAGCGCCAGTGAGGTATCTCACGATCCATGTTGCGTCGCGGCACCTCACGAAACTCCATGCGGACTGTCGTGCGGCGAATGTCAGCAATCTCGAAGTGCTTCTCTGAGGCGACCACGCCCTGCCGCGCAATAGCGGCTCGACTGAACTGCAGTAGTCCGGTCGCTGCAACCGCTCCGGAAAGAAAGTGTCTGCGTGAAACGAGCATCGCGGATTCCCTGTTCGTAGCGCTGAAGTTTTTTCTCTGTCCCGTCAAAGTCTGGCACAAGACGGCGGGACATCCAACCATCCCGCGAGAAGCAAATGACCGTTTTCGGGAGTTGAACGTTTCATTTTGGTAAAGCCAGCGAGAAAGAAGACGACATTCTGATCCTGATTCCGGTTTGAGGCTGGGGGCAGGAAACGGTCAAAGATCTGGTCGTTCGGGACTCGAGTGTTTCAAATCCTCATAAAAAGCTTGGTTGTTTTCCGGTAAAGCTTCGGAAACGGTTTAGAGCAGGGCGTTAATCTCTGCAAACAGTTGGGTTCAAGCCTGCTGTTTGTGGTGGACTCCGCTGGTGAAAGCGGGCCGGTACAGTCTGATTGAATCGTTCACTGTCGGTTTAAATCTGACCGTTTTGGCAAAAAGACGGCTGGCCTTTCCGGGTCGCAGACTAGAACCAGAGGGGCTTGAGGAGCGTGCCGACGGGTCGTTTCCGCAAGCCACCTGCCATCGAGGCCAATCACAAATGCCGGCTGTGCCGGTCCTGCTGAGAGAATCACTATGTCGGTTGCTGTGCGCGAAATGTCTGTGGAAGACTCGTGGGGCGATGATCACGAGCAAATTGAAGAGCGTTCGACGCGACGTTCTGTGGAAAGTCGCGAGAAATCGGATTCGCAGGTTGACCACCAGGCGATTCGTCAGGCCGTCCGTATGATCCTGAAGGCTGTCGGTGAAGATCCGGACCGAGAGGGTCTGCTGGAAACTCCGCGGCGTGTTGCGAAGATGTACGAGGAAATGTTTGCCGGACTGCATCTTGACCCGGGTCGACATCTGTCTGTGACTTTCGAGGAAACCTACGACGAAATAGTGCTGGTGAAGAACATCGAGTTTACCAGCATGTGTGAGCATCATCTGCTGCCTTTTCGAGGCGTGGCCCACGTGGCTTACATTCCGAATGGCCGGGTGACAGGTTTAAGCAAACTGGCTCGGCTTGTTGAGGAGGTGGCTCGTCGCCCGCAGGTGCAGGAACGGATGACCAAGACCATCGCAGACCTGCTCGAAGAGCGTTTGGGCACCAGTGCGGTTGGGGTAGTTGTTCAGGCTGAGCATTCCTGCATGTCCATGCGTGGCGTGCGGAAGCAGGGCAGCATGACTGTCACCAGTGCCATGCGGGGCACGTTCAGTCGCAACGCTGCCAGCCGGGCGGAGCTGCTTTCACTGATTCATGGCAATTCGGGCCGTTGAACCCCCAGTGTGGGCAATTGATACGGAATCCGGGCGAGGTCATTATGCTGATTGAAAAACAGTACAAGTTCTACGCGGCTCACCGCAACGAAACGCTGCAGGACAAGTGCAGGAATCTGCACGGTCATCGTTATGGAATTCGCTGCTGCTTTGAGGTGGAACGGGTTGGGGACATTTCGACCCTGTTCGGTGATTTTGATGCTCAGATCGAGCCTTGGCTGAAGCAGAATTACGATCACGGGATGCTGATCAATCGGCACGATCCGTTGTATGAAACTCTGCTGGATCACATGGCCCGGACCGGCGAGCAACTGCGTCTGAATGTCTTTGACGGTCCGACCAGCGTTGAGAATCTGTGCCATAAGCTGTTCACCGAGATCACTCAGTTCGGTTTCAGGCTGCAGCGACTGGAGGTTCAGGAAACGGATACGTCGGTGATTGTGTACACGCGGGAGGACTGGGTATCGGACAACCGCTGGCAGCAGCGCAGGCGTGCGGCGGCCGAGCAGTTGCAGGCGACTCACTGAATCGGAGCCTGCGGCGGGTCGCGAGCCGGCAGTTCCGCCTTTGTCGAGAAGTGTGTCTTCGGAGTGTTTTTTTGAAATAAACCCCGGTTCACTGGACTCTGATTCTGCAGACTTTAGTCTTGGACGTGCTGTTGGTGCGTGCCGGCTTTCGCTTCAGAATTTATGGGGATACGGGAAATTATGGGGATTTCATTCAAATCTGTGTGTCGTGGACTGCTGTGTGCTGGACTGGTCATGGGTTTGGCACTTGGGGCTGAGGCAGACGAATCGAAGAAGCAGAAGGGTGCAAAGAAGGCTCCGGCACCGACGCAGCGGTTTCTGAACGGCATTGAACTGACCGCCGAGCAGAAGGAGAAGGTTGCGGCTCTGGATAAGGAACTGGCCGAGGAATCCCAGAAGATCACGAAAATGCGTGGTGAGATTCTGACAGAGACTCAGAAATCGGCCGAGCGTGACGCTCAGAAGGCTGCGAAATCGGCCGGCAAGACCCCTGCAGAGACCAAAAAATCCGTGGACGAAGCTTTGAAGCTGACCGATGAGCAGAAGGAAAAGATGAAGTCTGTACAGCAGGCACAGCAGGCTTTTGCTGCCAAAGCGATTGAGGGTCTGAAAAAGATTCTGACTCCGGAACAGGCTGCAAAACTGCCAAAGCGGACAAGTGACAAGAGTAAGGGTGGCAAAAAGAAGCAGCAGTGAATTGCTGTCAGCATTGTGGCGTGCTCGGCAGGCACTGATTTGTCGGGGCCCGGAAACATCCGAAAGCGGCAGGAAACTGCCGCTTTTTTCGTTTATTCCGGTGGTGTGTGTTGTGAACTTCAGGAGCCTGTGGAGCGATTGGTCGGCGACAGGGAATCCGTCGGTTTTGCCTGATAGAATTCGCGGACAGGTGGCTGCGTTTTTTCCTGCGATGTTGAAAGCTGAAGTGAAATTACCGTGTCAGACTCTAGCGACAGCAAATCTCTGGAATCAGGTTGTGACGCTGATCAGAAGGCTGCTCCGCGTTACATCGTGGGGATTGATCTGGGCACCACAAATTGTGCGTTGTGCTGGACAGACACGGAGGTGGCAGGTGGTGACATTCGGACATTTGCTGTTCCGCAGATCGTCAGTGAGGGGCAAACAGAGCGACTGGAAACTCTCCCGTCGTTTCACCTTGATTGTAGTGGACCGCGTCAGCAGTCCGGTTCCTGCCGATTGCCGTGGCAATCGTCCGGCGACTCGTGGACGACCGGCGTGTTTGCTCGTGATCAGGGTCGTTTGACTCCGGGGCGGGTGATTGAGTCAGCCAAGTCATGGCTTTGTCATCCGGGAGTGGATCGTCGGGCCGCCATTCTCCCGTGGCATGGTGCTGCGGATGTTGCCAGACTGTCACCGGTTGAGGCCAGTGCGCGTTGTCTGCAGCATCTGCGAGCAGCCTGGAACGCGGAGCATCCTCAGTATCCGCTTGAGCAGCAGGATGTGGTGCTGACGATTCCTGCATCATTTGATGAAGTTGCTCGCGAGCTGACCGTTGCGGCGGCTCGCATGGCGGGGTTGCCGCGGGTGATTCTGCTGGAGGAACCTCAGGCAGCGTTTTACGCGTGGGTGCACGAGCATCGCGACTCGTGGGAACAGCTTGTGGCTCCCGGTCAGAAGATTCTGGTCTGTGACATCGGTGGCGGTACGACGGACTTCAGTCTGATTGACGTTCGCGCGGGTGCCGGAGATCGAGTGCAGTTTCATCGCATTGCGGTGGGCGAGCATCTGTTGCTGGGTGGTGATAATCTGGATCTTGCCATCGCTCATTCTGTGGAGCAGCGCCTGGGTTCTCGTGAGACCCTTGATGAGCGGCAGTGGGGGATGTTGTCGGCTGCCTGCAGGCAGGCGAAGGAGGTGCTGCTGTCTGAGTCGGCTCCGGAAACATTTACGCTGTCACTGGGTGGTAGTGGGTCGCGACTGATCGGTGGTGGCCTGCAGGTTCAGTTGCAGCGTTCTGAGATTGTGCAATTGATTCTCGATGGTTTTCTGCCTGCCGTTGAATTGTCGGATGCTCCGATACGCCGGCAGTCGGGTTTCCGGGAATTTGGCCTGCCTTACGCCGCCGATGCTGCGATCAGTCGGTATCTGGCGGAGTTTCTCAGGGTTCAGGGTGACTCAGCGCGGCCTGATTTTGTGTTGTTCAACGGTGGGTTCTTTGAATCACCGATACTGCGGCAGCGATTTCGCCAGTTGCTGGAGGCCATGTTTCGGCCGTCTGATCCTGCATGGAGTCCGCAGCTACTGGCGAACGCGCGGCTGGATCTGGCTGTGGCTCAGGGGGCGGCTGTATTTGGTCTGGCACGACGTGGTCGTGGCGTTCGTATTTCTGCCGGACTTGCCCGTACATATTACATTGGTGTTGAACAGGCTGACGGTGCTCGGGCGGCACTCTGTCTCGTTGCTGCCGGAACTGAAAGCACTCTGGAACCGACGGTGCTTGAGCAGATTTTCCAGGTGCGGACAGCGGAGCCGGTTGAGTTTCCGGTGTATGTTTCGGGATCACGTACGTCCGATAAGCCGGGCCAGCTGATTGCTGTTGACCCAGAGCAGCTCACCGGTCTGCCGCCGGTTCGGACGGTGCTGACCAGCCGTCGCCGCGGTGATTCGAATGTTGTGGATGCTCGGCTGGCCGTTCGTCTGACGGAAATCGGGACTCTGGAGTTATGGTGTCAGCAGGTGCATGAGAACCGTCGCTGGCAGCTGCAGTTTGATGTGCGTTCTGCGGTGGAAACCGACCGCAGTGCGCATGGTGGAGCGGGTGAATCGGCGGGGATCGTGGACGATGCGACGATCCTGGCAGCTCGCGATGTGCTGCGTTCAGTCTTCACAGCTCAGTCCGGCAATCATCCCGATCAGGTGGTTGGGTTGCTGACGCAGGCTGTGGGACATCCGCGTGCTGAGTGGCCTCCGTCACTGCTGCGGGCGATCTGGAAGGAACTGCTGGATCTGGAATCCGGTCGTCGTCGCAGTCCCGTTCACGAAGCACGCTGGCTGAATCTGGCGGGGTATTGTCTGCGGCCGGGATTTGGATATGCGGCGGACGACTGGCGGGTCGAAGAGATGTGGCGAGTGGCGGGACCGCGACCTGTCCACGGGGCTCCTGCGTGTCTGGCGGAGCATCGGACGATGTGTCGGCGAATAGCCGGCGGCTTTTCAGCCGGTCGCCAGACACAGATTGCGGGGCAACTGCTGCCTGCGCTGCGTCAGCGATTTCGGCAGGTTCAAAGTGGTCGTGGAAAAGCTGTGCCTTACGCATCGGGAAACCATGAAGCGGCGGAGATCTGGAGGCTCCTCGGATCGCTGGAACTGCTGGACCTGCAGACTCGTCAGGAGCTTGGTGAAATGTCTCTGGATCTGATGTTCCGGGAGGATTTTTCTGCGGTTCGCGGTGCTCTGGTATGGATGCTGGGGCGGGTTGCGGGCCGACTGCCTGTCTACGGCCCGTTCAACCTGGTCCTGCCCACATCGCTTGTCTGCAGTTGGCTGGAGCGGCTGTTGAAATCTGCAGACATACAGGATTCCGGAACTCAGCTGGCGATCATGCAGATGTGTCGGCGTACGGGTGACCGGTTCCGGGATGTGCCTGTGGCACTGCGGGATCGAGCTGTCAGTGCACTTCGAGCAGTTGCAGCGAGGCCGGCTCTGGTGACGGTCATTGAGGAGGGCGGACCGCTGGATGAAGAGGCCACCGGGCAGGTTCTGGGAGAATCATTACCGGCAGGGCTGCGGTTGATTTCAGCCGGTATGTTCAGCCGGTAAACAGGATCATACCGGCCGGTTCTTTGCGGAAATTCGTCTGCACTGCCCTGATTCCCGGTGTTCCGGAAGACATTGGGAAAGTATGCTGGCTGGACAGGGGCGACTGTATGCGACGCCGTATCGGTCAGAGAACGCACCATGCCGGGTTTTCACTGGACAAATGAATCTGCGATCAGCGGTTCGCGGCGACAATTGCTGGGCCTCGGTTGTGCGGCGCTGTCGTCCTTCCGCAGTGGCAGCATATTATCAGCCGAGGAGACTTTAACGGCAGAGCGGACACCGGGTTTTGGTCGGGCGAAATCCGTGATCGTGGTGTTTGCCAGCGGTGGTCAAAGT
>CAITYU010000435.1 GCA_903896675.1 uncultured Planctomycetaceae bacterium | reverse complement strand
GCGGGCGGAAGTGGACGAATTTCGACGTGCGAAACAGAGAGCGGGTTGGGTGATGACCGAGAAGGTAACGATTATCGGGTCAGGTCCTGCAGGCTGGACGGCGGCGATTTACGCGGCCCGGGCGGAGCTGAAGCCGCTGGTATACGAGGGTGCAGAGACAGAGGAGAACCGTTTGAAGGGGACGCTGCCGCTGGGGCAGTTGTCGCTGACGACGGAGGTGGAGAATTTTCCAGGATTTCCGGCGGGCGACATGACGGCGTATCTGGATACGTCGATTGTGGAAGAGAAGCGTCGTTACATGCCACCGCATCACAAGCGTGGGGTCAGTGGTCCGGAGCTGATGGAGCTGATGCGTCAGCAGGCCGTGAATTTTGGTGCTCGCGTGGTCACTGACGACATTGTTGAGGTGGATCTTGCGCAGCGGCCGTTCACTTTGAAGACATTGAGTGGGGCGACCTTTCAGTCGGAATCGATCATTCTGGCGACGGGTGCGCGAGCCAATTATCTGGGTTTGCCGTCTGAAGAGCTGTATAAAAACCGGGGTGTTTCGGCTTGTGCAGTGTGTGACGGAGCTTTGCCGCGTTTCCGCAACCGTCCGGTGGTGGTGGTGGGTGGTGGTGACAGTGCGATGGAGGAAGCAAATTTTCTGACGAAGTTTGCATCGGTGGTGTACATCGTACATCGTCGTGATTCGTTCAGGGCCAGTCGGATCATGGCGGACCGGGCATTGAACAACCACAAGATTCAGGTGAAGTGGAATTCGGCGATTGATGAAGTGCTGGGTGATGAGAAGAACGGTGTGACGGCCGTGCGAATTCGCAGCACGACGAATCCGGAGCAGACGGAGGTGTTGGAGGCGACGGGTTATTTTGCGGCGATCGGGCATACTCCGAACACCGAATTCCTGCGTGGTCAGGTTCGTACGAACGAGAAGGGCTACATCGTGTGGACAACGGGTCATCGTACGTACACCAGCGTGGAGGGTGTGTTTGCGGCTGGCGATGTGGCGGACGATTATTTTCGTCAGGCGATCACGGCGGCCGGGACGGGCTGTATGGCGGCGCTGGATTGTGAGCGCTGGCTGGCGTCTCAGGGGATTGAGTGACGATTGAAGGGGGCTGCGGAGGGTCTGGCCTGCGGACCTGACGGCGGCGGCGGCGTGGAAAATGCCTGAGTTTTCTCACTTTTCTCCGGATGGTGCAGTGCGGATGGTGGATGTGGGCGGCAAACCGTCGACTCGCCGTCTGGCGCGCGCCGAGGGCCGGGTGTTAATGCAGCCGGGGACTTTGCGGTTGATCCGCGACCGAACGGTGGTGAAGGGCGACGTGCTGGAGACGGCTCGTCTGGCGGGGATTCTGGGGGCGAAGCAGACATCGTCTTTGATTCCGCTGTGTCATTCGCTGCTGCTGGAGTCGGTAGCGGTTCGATTTTCGTTTCCGGACGAGGGTGTAATTCTTGTGGAAGCGGAAGTTTCGGCCGAGGGGAGGACGGGAGTAGAGATGGAGGCGCTGACCGCTGTTTCGACGGCCTGTCTGACGATTTATGACATGGCGAAGTCGGCGGATCGGGGGATGGAGATCAGCGGCATCAGGTTGCTGGAAAAGTCTGGTGGTCGTTCCGGGCATTATCTCCGAGGTTCCGAAAAGGCCTGACAGATGACAGTCATTGAAACAACTCGAGCCCGTCTGAAGCAGCGCATCGTGGATGTGCTGGCTGACGATCTGGCTGCTGTCCGTGAGGAACTGGCGCGTCAGTTTCGCAGTCCCAGCATGTTTGTGCAGGACGTGGCGGAGCATGTCAGCCGATTTCAGGGCAAGCAGATTCGTCCGCTGCTGCTGCTGCTGTCTGCTCGGGTGAGCGGCATCAGCCAGCATGAGCGTCGGCGGGCAGCGGTGCTGGCAGCGGTGGTGGAGATGATCCATGCTGCGACGCTGGTGCATGACGACGTGATTGATGATTCTGATCTGCGTCGGCATGTGTCCACGGTGCATCGTCGCTGGAACACGGAGACGAGTGTACTGTTTGGTGACTATCTGTTTTCGCGAGCGTTTCATCTGGCGGCGACGACGGGCGATGCGGAAGCGTGTCGGTTGATTGGTCGGGCGACGAATCGCACGTGTGAGGGCGAGTTGAACCAGATTGGTGCTCGTCTTGAGCAATCGGTATCTGAGCGGGACTATTTCCGAGTGGTGCAGGGCAAGACGGCGCAGCTATTTGCTGTCAGCTGCCGCCTGGGGGCTCGAGTTGGCGGTGCATCAGAGCGTCTGCAGAGTCAGTTGAGTCTGTTTGGTGGTCGTCTGGGGATTGCATTTCAGATCGCGGACGACGTACTGGACCTGACTGAGACGGCGGAGTCGACGGGTAAGGACAGTGCAAACGATCTGGCGAATCATCGGATGACGCTGCCGATATTGCGGGCGCTGCGTCTGGGCGGTGCCGAGGAGCGTGAGCGGATTCGGGGTCTGTTGTTTTCTGCGGACGCCTCGGATCAGCGGGTGTTGCGGGAGTCTGGTCTGCTGCAGCGTGGGCTGGAGTCTGCGCAGCAGTCCTGCGAGCGTTTTGCTGAACGAGCGGTGCGCTGTCTGCGGCAGTTTCCGGACAGTGAGGAGCGTCGTCTGCTGGAACTGGTGGCCGGCTATTCGGCGCATCGTTCCGAGTGACGGAGTGGTGTGTTCAGGAGACTGCGAGGAACAGCAGTTGAGCGGCAATCGCCAGCAGGGCTCCGACCAGCATCCACAGGACTGCGATTGGCGAGATGATCTGCTGGTTTCCGGATTTCAGCAGGCGGCTCATGGTGGATTCCGGGCAGACTGAGACGGGTTGTCCATTGAGTGCGGCCCGCAGATCCTGTTCGAACAGAGCCATTTTCTGGTAGCGGTCGTCGGGATTGACCTGGATGGCTTTGACGCAGATGGCGTTGAGTTGTGGGGAGATTTTTCTTTCGGGTGCGGCGGTGCGTGGTGATCGCGGGGGGTCGTCGGTCAGTTTTTTGCGGATTTCGCGGAAATTGCGACCGGACATGAAGCTTTGTCCGGTGAGGACTTCGAAGAGGATGACGCCCATGTTGAAGATATCTGAGCGTTCATCGACGTTACCGGTTTCGACGGCCTGTTCGGGCGACATGTAGAAGGGTGTTCCCTGGACATCGCCGCGTCCGGTCAGTCGTCCGGGGATGGTTTGTTGTCCGCTGCGGATGAGCTGATCAACTTCATCATCATCGCGCAGGTTGGAGACTTTGGCGAGACCCCAGTCGAGCACCATGATTTCGCCGTAGTCTCCGATCATGATATTGGCGGGTTTCATATCCCGGTGTATGACGCCCTGATTGTGAGCGAAGGACAGGCACTGGGCGCATTTGACGAGGACCTGAAGGATTTCGGGGATGGGGTATTTCTGGATGGTGGCGGCATCATTTTCGGCGATGCGATCGAGGATATCGCTGAGGTCGCGACCGCGGAGCTTCTTCATGGTGAAGTAGGCATTGCCTTCGGAGTCGCGGCTGAGTTCGTAGACGGGGATGGTGCAGGGGTGCGGGATCTGAGCGGTGACGCGGGCTTCGCGGAGAAACCGTTTCTGGTAGGTTTCGAGGTTCTGGAACTGTGGCTGCAGGGTTTTCATGACGACGGTGCGACCGAGGTTTTCGTCGACGCAGGTTCTGAGAATGGCTTCGCCACCCTGAGTGAGTGGTTTGAAGTCCCGATACCTCATGAAGCCGTTTTTCACGTGCTTCGGCAGATCCCGATCGGTATCTGCCATATTGATGTTTTCGGTCACAGTGAAATCCTGCGAAGGCCTGCCAGGTGGAACCGCGGCGCGGGCGGCGGGTGGTCGAAACAGACAGGAATCTTAGCGGAAGGCTGGTTTTGGCCCCAGAGAAATCCCTGATTTCTGCCGGATCGTTGCCAGTTCCGCTGCCGCTGCGTATGCTGGGGCGTTGTGGAACCGGTGCTGCTCGGCGATTTTGCCGAAAAACGGGGCGTTGGTGTTGGCGCAGCTCGGTTTTCAGTGTTTGCTGGCGGGGTTCAGGCAGGGCAGCGGGCCGTTGGCTGGCTGTTGTTTGTCGGCTGTTTCACCGGGGATTTGCCATGGAATCTGTCAACCGGGCGGCATCAGGGGCCGGGGCATCCGGGGTTGTGGGATTGGCTTTTGGTCGATTCCTGAGGGCTGTTTCGTGCCTGTTGTTGTCCGTCAGTGCGGGTTCGGTGTGTGGTCAGGAGCCATTCCTGCAGTTTGCTGAGGGTCTGCGGCAGCGTGGTTATTACGACACTGCGATCGAGTATCTGGACTCCCTGAAGACTCGTGCTGACCTGCCGCCGGAAATTCGGGAGGTACTGGATCTTGAGCGGGGCGTAACGCTGCAGCAGATGGGCGCGGCTTCGCGGGTGGAGGACGAGCGTGAGAAGGCGTTGACGGACGCGGCTGCGGCTTTGCAGGCTTTTCTGGCGCAGCATGGTCAGCATCCGCAGGCGGCGATGGCCAACAGTCTGCTGGGGGAGCTGTTATTCAATCGTTCCGAATCATTGATCTGGAAGACACTGGAGCAGGAGTCTGCGGAAGCCCGCGCGCCGCTTCAGGCTGAGGCTCGCGGGCTGATTGACCAGGCGCGGGGTATTTTTCAGACGGCTCATGATCAGTACCGGGCGCAGTACGAAAAGTTTCCGAAGTTCATAGATGAGTCGAAGGACGAGGAGTTGCTGCTGCAGCGTCAGGAGGCGGAGAACCGTTATCTGCGGGCCCTGCTGAATCTGGCGCGCTGCACTTACGAGCGTGGACAGACATTTGACAGGGGATCAGAGGAGCGCAAGCAGACTCTGATGCAGGCGGCTAAGGAATTTGAGGATATCCACACCAGTCGGCGTACGAATTCGGTGGGTTTGTATGCGCGGTTGATGGAGGGCAAGTGTTTTCAGGAGCAGGACGACATTGGCCGTGCCCTGGGCATCTACAATGAAATCCTGGGGCATCCTTCGGACAAGCCGTTCATGCAGTCGTTGCGTGGTACCGCGAAGCATTTTCGCCTGATCTGCCTGAACGATCCGCAGCGGAGCGATCACGACGTGGTGATTCAGGAAGCTCTGCAGTGGGCGCAGGCCAATCGTCAGTTGACGACAACGTCTTACGGTCTGGGGATTCTGTGGGAGCAGGCGATTGCTGAGGAGAAAAAATCGCAGACTCGTGAGCTGCCGGAGAAGGAGAAAGCGGATCTGCTGCAGTTTGCGCTGAATCATGCGGAGCAGGTGGCGAAGTATCCGGGGGCATTTCGTGAGCCGGCGCTGGCGATGACTCGTCGGCTGAAGGTTGTGCTGGGAGAAAAGGACCGTGAGCCGCGTGATTTTGCGACGGCCTTTGAGCGTGCCCGGGGGATGATTTCGCAGATTCAGGAGTTCAGCGACGAGGTGGCTCGTGCGGCCGACGACGCTGAGCGAGCGTCGAAGCGGGCGGCGCTGGACAATCATCTGGGTGAGGTTGCGAGGCTGCTGCGTCTGGCGCTGGATCTGCGGGAGCCGAGCAGTGATGCGAAGGCGGTCGCGGATACTCGCTATCTGCTGAGTTATGTGCTGCTGCGTCAGGGGAATGCGCTGGATGCGATTGTGCTGTCAACCTATACGATGGCTCAGGACCAGAAGTCGGCTCCGGAGACAGCCCTGAACTGTACGGAAGTGGCGATGGCGGCAGCGGTGGCGGCATGGAATCGTGCTGAGGGAGACCGCGATTTTGAGACGCGTCTGCTGAAGGACGTCTGTCAGCAGATTCTGACATTGTATCCGCAGTCCAGTCGCGCGGGTGAGGCGCGGATGCGTCTGGGCAACGTGTATCGGACACTGCAGCAGCCGCTGGAGGCTGTGAAGTGGTTTCTGGAGGTGCCGGAGTCTGATCCGCAGCATGCATCCGCCCGGATCGCGGCTGGTCAGTCGTACTGGGCCGCCTGGACTCAGAACGCAGCGACGGTTGTGGGTGAGGGTGCTGAGCCGGCGGTTTCGGCTGAGGAGGTGGCGCGGTGGAAGACGGAGGCGAAGGCGCTGCTGATTCAGGGCATCGATCTGACTCGGGCGAAGGTCGGCAACATGAGTCTGCCTGGTGAGGAGTTGGCGGCGGCTGAGGTGTCGCTGGCAGCGATTCTGAATCAGGAGGGGGACTTTGCGGGGGCGATTGCGCGTCTGACGGCGAATGCCGAGAATTCGGTGCTGGCGGCGATTGAGTTGCCGGAGGGATCGGAGCGTCCGGAGGCGGGCATTCAGAGTCGTTCCTTTGCGGGTCTGGCGTGGCGGCTGTTGTTGCGGGCCTACGTGGGGACTCAGCAGATCGATCAGGCTTTGCAGTCGATGGCGCAGCTGGAGAAGGTGGGTGGTGACGACATTCTGCAGGCTTACACGCAACTGGGGATGGAGCTTCAGGACGAGCTGCGGCGGCTGCAGGCGGCGGGTGAGACTGAGCGACTGGCTCAGGTGCGAACGTCATTTGAGCAGTTTCTGGGTAAGGTTTACGAGTCGCGGAACAAGTCGGATTTCAATTCTCTGCTGTGGATTGGTGAGACCTATTACGGTCTTGGGCAGGGTGTTTCGGCGGATCCGTCGGCGGCTGAGGGGTATTTTGAAAAAGCGGGGAATACGTATTCCGAGATTCTGCAGCAGAGTCTGGTCTCAGCGGACGGGGCACCGGCGGTGCAGTTGCGACTGGCGCGTTGTCGGCGTCGGCAGGGTCAGTTTACGGAGGCGTTGCAACTGGTGGAGACGATTCTGTCTGTCAACGCGATGAATCTGGACGTGCAGTTTGAGGCGGCGTATGTGCTGAGTGACTGGGGTGAGAAGTCGGAGCCGGAGCGATTGAAGCAGGCGATTCTTGGTCCGCCGGCGGTTGATGGGAAGCCGGCGGTGGTGTGGGGCTGGGTGACGCTGTCGAAGCGTCTGCGTCAGCTGGTGATGAAGGATCCGCAGTCTGAGTTTCGGCCGCGATTTTTTGAGGCGCGGTATGAGCTGGGGAATGCTCGTCGCCGACTGGCTCGTGTGTTGCCGGACAAGACAGCGGGGACGGCGCAGTTGAAGTCTGCGATGGCCGAGCTGGCCAGTCTGGTGCAGGCGTATCGGGATCTGGAGCCTGTGACTTATGCTCGATTTGATCGACTGTATCAGGATCTGCAGGCGGATCTGGGCGAATCGCCGACTCCACTGGCTCAGGCATCTCCGGCGAGTGAGCCGGAGCCGGAGGCGGAGCCAGTGGCGGCAGCGGCGGCGGGTGCAGCGGTGGCGGGTGCAGCGGCAACGGCTCCGGCGGAGCAGGGTGCTGGTGGTTTGACGGCGGTGATCATGTCGGTGCTGGGTTTCGTGCTGGCGGGTGGTCTGATAGTGATGATGCGTCGTCCGAAGGCGAAGCTGCCGCTGGCGAGTGCGAATCGGGTGGCGAAGATTTCGGTGGCGGTGCCGGAGGCGTCGGCGGTGGGGTTTCCCGGGGATTTGCAGATCGAGTCACCGCCGGAGCTGGATTTTGCGCAGTTGGCGGCATTGCCGGGAGTGGGTGGTCGTGCGGCGCGTCCGGCGGGTAAGCCGGCAGTGAAGCCGGGTGTTCGGCCGGCTTCGGCCGGTGCGGATTCAGCGGGTGGAGCGGGTGGAGCGGTGAAACCGCGACCGCGACCTGTTGAGGGAGGAGCGGCGTCGAAGCCGCGGGCCGCGGGTGAGGGTCGTCCGGCGGGTGAGGGTCGTCCGGCTCGTCCGCCACGTGCTGCGAAGCCTGAGGGTGAAGGGCAGGGCGGTGCGGGTAGTTGAGGGGTAGTTGAGGGGTAGTTGTCGAGTGATGTTGGCAAGCAGCGGGAACAAGCCATGAAGAGTATTTGGTGTGTGCTGAGTGTGCTGTTACTGACAGTGGCTGGGGGATTGCAGGCTGCGGACCAGGTGACTCGCCGCAGCGACCGAGTGGTGCTGCGGGGTGAGTTCACGGAGTTGGGACCGACGGCGTTGAAGATGAAGTTGCAGAACGGTCAGGAGGCGGAGATACCGGTCTCGGATGTTTTGCTGGTGCGTTTTGACATGGAGCCTCCGACACTGTCTCAGGCGCAGTCGAACGAGCGCAGCGGTGCATTGGCGACGGCTTTGGAGAAGTACCGTCAGATTCAGACGGAGTATAATGGTGAAGACAAGCGGGTGGTGGCGGAGCTGAAGTTCCTGATTGCTCGTACGCTGGTTCGCGCGGCTCAGGCGAATCCAGCGGAGTCTGCTGCAGCGGAGAAGGCGATCGCGGCATTTCGCGGTGAGAATCGGTCAAACTTCCGTTATCTGGAGGCGACGTTGCTTGAGGCGGAGCTGTTGGGATCGGATGCGGGTAAGTCGGAGGCGGCGAAGGCGTTGTTGTCTGAGGTTCAGCAGACCAGTGTGAAGGGTTTTCGTCTGCAGGCGGGTGTGCAGCTTGGTTTGTTGTTGCTGGCTGGTAAGGACACGGATGGTGCGCAGGCGGCATTTGAGAAGGTGGTTCAGGAGAGTGCAGGGGATGCCGCGGCTGCCGGAGCGATGTTTGACGGGCAGTTGGGGAAGGCCTTGTGTCAGAAGACGGCGGGCAGGCCGGACGAGGCATTGGCGACATTGACGGAGGTGTTTGCGAAGGCATCGGAGTCGGAGACGAAGACGCTGGCGCGGGCGTGGCTGCTGAAGGGGGACTGTTTTCGGGAGAAGGGGTTGCAGAAGGACGCGTTGCTGGCGTATCTGCATGTGGATGTGCTGTATTCGTCTGAGCCGGGTGCGCATGCGGAATCGCTGTATCATCTGGCGGCGTTATGGGGTCCGGCGGGGTATCAGAATCGGGCGGACGAAGCGCGGGCTCGTCTGACGAATTCGTATCCGAACAGTCGCTGGGCGAAGCAATAGCTGAAACAATCCGTCGTCTGGACGGGGGTTCACGGTGGCGAGTTGCTGGAAACTTGCCTAGATTGTGCAGTCAATTTCCTGATCCGGCCCAGGCCTTATCGGTGACTCGGGTATTCCTGGAGAATCTGACAGATGAAACATTTCGTTGATATTGGACGCTGGTCAGCTGGTTATCGATCGGTGTTGTTTGTGTTGTTGGCTGGTTTTGTGCTGATGTATCCGGGTGGCAGTTTTCTGCAGCCTGTGATGGGTCAGGACGAGCCGAAGGCGGATGCTGCTCCTGCGGCGGCGGCGGACGAGCCGGCGGCGGGTGCGGCAGCGGCGGCACCGGCAGCGGAGTCGGCTGCTCCTGCGGTGCAGTCCAAAAGTTTTCTGTCGTACATCTGGAATGCCTGTGGCTGGTTCTGGGGTCCGGCGTTTCTGCTGGTGTCCTTCATTCTGGTGGCATTGATTATGATGAATCTGCTGCAGGTGCGGCGGGACGTGCTGCTGCCGGCTCAGTTTGTGGAGGAGTTTGAGCAGAAGCTGAATGCGAAGGATTTTCAGGGAGCCTACGAGTATGCTCGTGGCGACGACTCCTTTGTGGCGCGTGTGCTGGCATCGGGCATGAGTCGTCTCAGTCGTGGCTACGAGGAGGCGGTGGAGGGCATGCAGGAGGCGGGTGAGGACGAGAACATGTCTCTTGAGCATAGGCTCAGCTATGTGGCTCTGATCGGCACGATTGCTCCGATGATGGGTCTGATGGGAACGGTGCAGGGGATGATTTCCAGTTTCGACAAGATTGCGATGAGTGCGGTATCTCCGAAGCCATCGGAGCTGGCGGACGGCATTTCAACTGCTCTTGTGACGACACTGATTGGTCTGGTGCTGGCGATTCCG
>CAITYU010000434.1 GCA_903896675.1 uncultured Planctomycetaceae bacterium | reverse complement strand
TACGCCTTCAGTACACCACTGCTGTTGCAGTCACTGCAGCAGTTGCGGCCCAACAACAGCCAGTCTGAGTACTACCTGACGGATTGTCCGCGCATTCTGATGGATGGCGGACAAACCGTGGACGCCTGCTGCAGCCTGACCCTGGAAGAGGCGTTGGGGGTCAACACGCGAGTCCAACTGGCGGACGCTCGCGCCAGCATTCAGAAATCGATTCTGCAGGACCTGATGCTGCAGGGTGTTACGATTGAGGACCCGGCACAAACAGCGATTGATTTCGGAGTCCGGATTGGTCGCGACACTGTCATTCGCCCATTCACAGTAATCGAACGCGACTCCGTCATTGACGACCAGTGCACCGTGGGCCCACTGCAGCACCTGCCCGCCGGCAGTGTCATCCACAAGCCCGGCTAAGCGCCCCCCCGGTCATCAGACCACAGAAAGCAAGCCTTATGGGACCCATGGGACCCATAGGACTTATGGGACCCACAGCCAACTACCCTCCTGCTGCATGCATCAATCCCCGCATGTAGCCCCACGCAAATAATCGCCCCAGCATCGTATAGCCCGGCTCGCCGTCATCCTCGCCCAGCATCTGCGGAACATGATCCGGTCGCATCGCTCCGGCAAATCCAATCTGCCGATATGCCCGCATCGCCGCTGCCATGTCCGTCGGACCGTTGTCGTGAAATGTTTCGGCAAAGTCCTGTTGAGTCCCGCGGACGTCCCGGAAATGCACATAACGAATCCATGGTCCCAGTCGATGAATCGTCGCCGGAATATCCACATTCATCGACGCAAATGATCCCTGGCAGAAACAGATCGCGTTGCTGGAACTGGGAGCCATTTGTACCAGGCGTTCGAATGACTCAACGCTGTGCATGATCCGCGGTTTGCCCAGCAGTAAGGACAGCGGCGGATCATCCGGATGCATCGCCAGCACCACTCCGCACTGTTCCGCCACCGGCAGCAGCTGATTCAGCAATCGCTCCAACTGCTGCCACAGATCATCCGGCGTCAGTCGCCGTGCAGCCTCTTCGGCCTGCGGATCGGTCGGCCGATATCCCAGCAGCACAGCCTGCTCAACATCCGCCAGCCGAAAGGCGGTCACCTTTGCAGCACCTCGTTCCGGAGCATCCAGCACGGTGCGGCACCAGTCAGTTCCGGCCATGAAGTTGTAGCACAGCAGACGAATATCCTGATCGGCCATCTGTCGGATCAGTTCCTGCAGGGCTCGCACCTCTGAGCCGTCATCGCGTCCCAGTTTGATGTTTTCAATCGGCAGATAACCTTCGACCACCGAACACTTCATACCGAACGACTCAATTCGCCGACACCCCTCCTGCAGCACTCGCGGATCCGCTCCGGGATACCGCTGCACGATATCCGTCACACCACACTGCGCCGCCAGTTGCAGGTTTTCATCGGACAAAGGAGTCAGTACGGAAGCGAGACGCATAAATCATCCCTCCACGGGGCGGGTTCCGGGCACATTCATCTGCTGCACGGGCACACTGTTGCGAATTCCCCGGCCAGTGACAACCGAGCCATCCCAGGGTGCTGGATTCTCGGGACTGCAGCAGGTATCCGCAGGGAACGGCGGACATTCGCAGCCAAACCGCTTATCATCAGGCAGCAATGCGGCAGGCTGCATCACACGGATGGGGCCGACATCTGCCGTCACACTCTCTTTCAGGAACCCTTTCCATGTCTCCTCTGCTGCTGCTTTTGTCACTGCTGCTGCCCGCTGATCCGCCGGCATGGCCCGGATTCCTTGGCGCCGGGGCGACCCCCATCGAACCCGCATCCATTCCACTCAACTGGTCACCCACTCAGAATGTCGCCTGGGATGCGTCATTGCCCGGTCACGGTCAGTCCAGCCCCGTCATCTGGAACGACCGCGCCTTCGTCACCACCGTCGAAGGTGACAACAAGGAAATCTGCCATACCCTGTGCATCGCCCTGGCCGATGGAAAAATCCTGTGGGATCACAAACACCAGTCCACGGCTCCGGATCCCAACAGTGTGTACATCAGTCGTGCCGCTCCCACGCCCGTTGTCGATGCCGGACACGTCTTTGCCTTCTTTGAATCCGGTGACCTGGTTGCGCTCACTCATGACGGACAGCATGTCTGGACAACCTCGCTGTCCCGGAAGTACGCGAAATTCACCAACAAATTCGGACTCAGTGGCTCGCCCGTCCAGACTGACAGCTCCGTTATCATCCTCGCCGACGATGAAGGCCCGTCCTATCTGGTGGCACTGTCAAAGGCCGATGGCAGCGTCCTGTGGAAAACGGATCGCACCAGCCGCACCAGCTGGAGCAGTCCGGCACTGCTGACACTGGCCGGACAGCCGCAGGTCGTCGTCAGCTCGGCCGGCACAATCGATGCCTACGATCCCGCCACCGGCAAACTGCTGTGGACATACTCTGACATCGGCGGCAACACCGCCACCACACCGCTGCCTGCCGGTCCCGATGCCTTCTTTACAGCCGCCTCCCCGGGGCGCACCGGTGAAAACTCGGAAGGTGCCAAAAAGTCGAATGCCCTGATCCGCGTCTCCCGGGATGGCGATTCATGGAAAATCGAAAAGCCGTGGATGTCGCCGGAAGCCACACCTTCATGGGCCTCACCCTTCGTGCACCAGGGTTATGCGTACTGGGTGAACCGTGTGGGAGTCGTGTACTGCATCGACGTGGTCACCGGCGAACAGAAATATGCCCAGCGCACAAAGCAGTCCTGCTGGGCAACGCCAATCCCCATCGGCGATCGCATCTATTTCTTCGGCAAGGAAGGCACCACCACCGTGCTGGCTGCCGGCCCGGAATTCAGGCAGTTGGCTGTCAATGAACTGTGGCCTGCCGATGCACCACCATCGGACAACGGGGCCCCCAAAGCGGATGAAACCAGCACGGAACGCAAACAGGCCAATGCCATGTTCTCCGGTCCCACGCAGTACGCTGCTGCCGCAGTCAGTGGCAGCCTGCTGATTCGTGTCGGCAGCCACGTGTTCTGTATTCGTGATACTGCCGGACAGAAACCGTAAGCCAGCGCTGCACGGAAGTCCCGCTGTACCCAGCGCCGGAATCAGCCCGCAGGAAGCTGATTCCGGCGATTTTTTCCGACCTCGCCGCCAGGTGTCCTGAGACCGCAGTGCTGGTCAGCGATTTCTGAAGCCATCTGTCACTTCCCGCCGGCCAGCTGCTGCTTCACAAACGGGACAATGTCTGCTTCATACGTGAAGGCTTCTTCGCGACCTTCCTGCAGCAGACTTTCGTCGAACCGCTTCGCCAGTTTTCCATCCGTGCCATACACATAAACAGCCGGTATCGACGACAATTCCTGGTCGGCAAAGAACTTGTCCGATTCCTCCGTGCACAGAATGTTGACAAACTGAGCCTGCTGCTTTTTCAGGAAGGCTTCGACCTTCGGACGGTAAAAATCCGCCGGTTTGTTTTTGATGCCCACGTAGTCGACATTGAAACTGATGCACACCACCTTTTCAGGATGATCCTGCTGCAGCCTGACCAGACCCGGAAACTCCTGCATGCAGGGAGCACACGATGTGGACCACACGTCGACCACCACGATTTTGCCTTTATTCTTTGCGACGAGGGCCGTGATGTCCTTCCAGGTACCCGGCTGCAGTTCAACTGTGGCTGCAGTTGCCGGCTGGGCCGCAGGCTTTTCGTCACCGGCAAACGCCGACACGGTCAGACCACAGGACAGCAGAACAGCGGAACACAGCAGAGCACGGACAGCAGTCATTCGGAAAGGCTCCTTTGAACAGGCCGGTGAGACAGCAGGGCAGGGGACACCGGCGAAATTCTTACGGTTCGACACCCGGCATTCCAGCGGTTTCCGGACCCTGGCAGTTCGGAATACCGGAATTCACGGCGACGGTGCGGTAATTCCCGGCGGAAAAATCGCTGGACAGTGATTCCGATGTATTCCCCGCTGCCCGGCTTTGCCGTAGGATTACGGCTCCTGGATGCAAAACGGTGTTGAGTGTGCAGAGGCGGACCATGGGTGAATTCGACGATCAGCTGCAGAAGGCAATTCAGCGAGGCCAGATGACTCGTGCTGCCGGCGTCGGCGCGGCCGCAGATGACACTGCCACAGAAGAACAGTTCCGCCAGAAGCACGCACAACTGCGAAATGAACTGTCTGACTACATCGAAACGCGACTGCGAACGCTGTGTGATCATTTTCCCGGGTTCGAATTTCAGACCGTCGTCAACGAGAAGGGCTGGGGCGCCCGCATTTTTCGTGACGACATGCGGCTGGGTCGCGGCACTGCTCGCAATGAATACAGTCGCCTTGAAATCCTCGTCCGCCCCTTTTCAGACGT
>CAITYU010000433.1 GCA_903896675.1 uncultured Planctomycetaceae bacterium | reverse complement strand
CACTTCCCACTTCCCACTTCCCACTTCCAACCACCCACCACCCACCACCCACCACGCACCACCCCAACCACCCACCTTATATCTTCCCCTCATGCAACGCCGTTGCTACCAGTAGCCCCGCGATGCCTGCTGCCTGTGCCTCCTTCACACATTCCGGCGACTTTACCCCGCCACCGGAAATTATTCTCGCGTCGGCAAAACGCTCCAGCAAACGCCTGCACAATGGCAACGTCGACATCCCTGCTCCCGTCCCCACTGCCGCAGTGTCCAGCACAATCCAGTCCTTTATTCCGGCTGCTGCCAACTTCTCCGCAAGCTCCTCCGTCGTCCATCCAGCCGCTTCGGCTTGCCTGTCCGCCAATCGCAGCTTCCCGGCATGCAAGTCGATACTGAATATCAGCTCTCCTGCGCCTCCTGCCAATAACACATCCAAATCCATGAATGTCTCTGACGCGGCCACCGGAAGCACATTATCCCCAAGCCGCACTTCAGCGAGGTCATCGGTTGTTTTCGCCCCGGCGTCAATCAGCAGTCGGCAGCCCGTTGCTGCCAGCCGTTCCAGCAGCCCTGTGTCCGGTCGCCCGTCGCAGATTCCGTCAAGGTCTGCTACATAAAACGTATTCAGACCAGTGCGGGTTTGCAAATCCTCCAGCACCCTCACGGGCTCCGTGCTGTCTGTCAGCCGGCTTTGCAGCGGCCGATATTCGCTGCGGCGTCCAGCGACGGCATGGACTACCACACCACCTCGCACATCAATGACAGGAATCAGCAGCATGTCCACATTTCAGAAAATACACTCGATGGCGATCGATGGAGGCCATGGAAGATTGGCAAGGTCTGCATCCGCATCGCTCTCCATGGACAGAGTGATCAGCACAGAATTCTCGGCGGATCCTGAACTGCCGGGCGGCTTCTGACCACGCCAGGATTCAGCAGTAAACCCTGCTGGCCGCACACGTGCCAGGTCTTCCAGCCGTCCCGAGTCCACTTCCTTGCCCTCTATCGCCATTCTGTAGCGAATCGGCAGGTCTTTCCATGCATTCCTCAGTACAACACTCCGATTTGCGTATCCGCCATGCAGGAACTCGCGTGGATTCCCGGTGACCAGGAATCTCAAACCCTCCAGTTTCCCTCTGTTCGCTGTCACCCGGAAGTGCCTCACCACCCGCATTCCCTCGGAAACATGCCGGTTCAATGGGGCAAGACAAAAACCAGCATGAATGCGACTTCCGATCAAGCGCACTCCCTGTGGGTCGATGTTCACCGTTTCTTCTTGTTCATCCTTCGCTGCGGAATCCCTGCTCACGGCCACGACTCGATGGAATGCCAAGCCGCTGTGATCGACCACCATCCCAAGGCCCACATGAGCCGCAATCAGACAACCAAATGCGGCAAAGCCCAGCAGCAGTTTCGGGATCTGCAACATAGCGAGCACACCGCGCCAGTCGGCACTGGTATTCCTCAGTGCCAACTGCCCCCCGTAGCCCGGGAGTATGGCCATTGTGCAACACAGTGGAAAAGCAAGATTCTGCCCGGTGTAGGGATGCGCGTCTGTCAGTGCGAAGGCTGCAGTCATTACAAACACCACAGACAGCACAGGGAGCAGTTCACGAGAATTCACTGGGATGGCTGAAAGCGCCAGCAATCGCAGGATGCCTGCACTGAGAAAAGTTGCACTCAGCAGCCACGCAATCGTCACCTGCACCGTACTCCACGGGACCAGTCGAATCGAATGCTCTTCGTTAGCCTCAGAAACCTCGTCCTGAACGATCGTCATGGCATTCGTCTGCACTGCCATCAACTGCGCTTTGAACCAGTACTGTTTCCACAGCCGCAGGCCACTCGCGACATGCTCGTGCAGTGCCTTACGCACCTGCAGCGGCAACCGCATATCCGTCGGCAGCCGCAAAAAAAACTGGT
>CAITYU010000432.1 GCA_903896675.1 uncultured Planctomycetaceae bacterium | reverse complement strand
GAAAAGGTCAGTGGTGCCCCCTGGGAGGGCGAGGCTCCTGCCGAGCCGGACGTCAGTGATCAGTGATCAGTGATCAGTGGTCAGTGGTCAGTGGTCAGTGGTCAGTGGTCAGTGGTCAGTGATTAGTGATCAGTGGTCAGTGATCAGTAATCGCAAAGTTCCCCTTTGGGAGGGCGAGGCTCCTGCCGAGCCGTGTTGCGTCATGTGCCTGACGACAGGCCCTCCCAAAGGGGTAAGGCTCCGGACGAACCGAGGGAGCGAGCGGCTGGCAGGGGTTCGGCTCAGCGGGAGCTTCGCCCTCCCGAAGGAAGGAAACCGTGGTTTCGGGGTCGTTTTGGTTCTGCGTGGACGTGTTTCTGTCAACACCCTTGGCAATGCAATCTGCGGGCCGGGGGCGGGTCAGGGGACGGGATGAGCATGGCAAGTCATTTTCAGGAAACCTGCTGCGGTTGAAATCCGCAGCAGTTTCAGTGGCCTGAGAAGTTTTTGCGCGTTAGTGGTACACCGGACGAGGCTGGGCTGTGGCAGTAGCTGTCTGCGTCTGTTATGCTGGGCGTTTGCGCGGATTTTCGGGATTGGTGGCTGGCAGAGTCTGCAGGACAACGCGGGAATGTTTGCTGATCGAGTAATTTTATACTGTCGTGCGGGTGACGGCGGCAACGGCTGCAGCAGCTTTCGTCGTGAAACGTTTGTGCCGCGTGGTGGCCCGGATGGCGGTGACGGTGGTGATGGTGGCGACGTCATCATTCAGGCGGACCGCAATCTGGGTTCGCTGGGAAATCTGGTGGGCCATCGGCACTGGAAGTCTGAGCGTGGCGAGCATGGCCTTGGGGCGTTGTGCACCGGCCGTTGTGGCAAGCCCACTGTAATTCTGGTGCCGCCGGGCACGCTTGTGAAGGATCTTGAGCACGGGCATCTGCTGAAGGACCTGCAGGACCATGGCGATTCCGTCGTCGTGGCTCGCGGGGGCCGGGGTGGAAAGGGGAACAAGCGTTTCGCCAATTCCGTGAATCGGGCGCCGCGGGAATCCGAAGGCGGGCATCCTGGTGAATACCGTGAAATTCAGCTTGAGCTGAAGATGATTGCGGACGTGGGGCTGGTGGGCAAGCCAAATGCCGGCAAATCCACTTTGCTCAGTCGCGTCTCCCGGGCGACTCCTGAAATTGCCGACTACCCATTCACCACCAAATATCCCAATCTGGGAGTGGTGCACGTCAGTTTTGATCACGAGTACGTGCTGGCTGACATTCCGGGTCTGATCGAGGGAGCGCATGCGGGGGCGGGTCTGGGCCATGAATTCCTGCGGCATGTCGAGCGGACTCGGCTGCTGGTGCACCTCGTCGAACCCTCCCCGTCCGATCTCTCAGATCCGCTCGACAATTATGCTCAGATTCGTGAAGAGCTCAGGCTGTACGATCCGTCACTGGCTGAGCGTCCGGAAATTCTGGTGGTGACAAAGGCCGAGTTGACGGATGCGGAGACATGTGCCGAGCTGCTGCGTGAGACGACAGGGCGTGAGGTTCTGCTGGTGTCGGCGGTGACTGGTCGCGGACTTCCCGAGCTGAATCGTCAGATCATTCAGCGGCTGGCAGAGCTGAAGGCTGCGGATGCAGTGGTCGCCACGGATGTCGGGGCAGCCACGGCGCCCGCAGTGTCCGAGCCACCGCTGGAACGGCCCGAGTGATGGTGGGAGGTGGCAGGCATGCAGTCAGCGAACGCAGAGCGGATTGAAGCTGCTGCAGCCCGGGCGCAGGCAGCCCTGTTGGACCGTCGTGCGGCGGGTGGCTGGTGGGTTGGGCAGCTTTCGACATCGGCCCTGTCGACGGCCACGGCTGTGATGGCGCTGCTGCAGGCGGTGCAGGCGGCCGAGGCGGATGCGTCAGAGTTGGCGGGAAACGATCAGCAGTTACGGCTGGCAGCACCCCGCTGGCGGGCTCTGGCAGTCGGCGGTCTGCAGTGGTTGTCTGAGCATCAGAATGCGGACGGCGGGTTTGGTGACACAGTGCTCAGTGTCAGCAACATTTCCACCACCATGCTGGTGCATGCGGTGTTCCATTTTGCTGCGGGGCTGGGCTGCAGTGATCCGGCCGGGCGATATCCGCAGGTGTGTGCGGCTGCTGCCGCATATGTGCAGCGCGCCGGCGGTGTGCCGGCACTGCTGCAGAGATATGGTCGCGATCGAACCTTCTCGGTGCCAATTCTGACGCACTGTGCGCTGGCCGGCATCGTGGACTGGCGGGAAGTGATCCCGCTGCCATTTGAGCTGGCCTGTGTACCGCAGAAGTTCTATGCGGCGCTGCGGTTGCCGGTGGTCAGCTATGCCCTGCCTGCCCTGATTGCCATTGGTCAGGTGATTTTCAGGAAGCAGGGGCACTGGAACCCGCTGCTTCGCTGGTTGCGAAACGCCAGCATCCAGCGCTCACTGAAAGTTCTGGAATCGATCCAGCCGGTGAATGGCGGTTTTCTGGAAGCGACTCCGCTGACCAGTTTTGTCTGCATGAGTCTGATCGGGTGCGGCTTGCTGCAGCATCCGGTGGTGCAAAAGTGTCTGCAGTTCATTGAGTCTTCGGTGCGTTCGGACGGCAGTTGGCCGATTGATACGAACCTGACGACGTGGGTGACGACGCTGAGTGTGAACGCGCTGCAGGGGGCAGTGGATCAGGATTGGCGACAGTGTGTGGATGTGTCGGCGGTGCGGAATTGGCTGATGGGGCAGCAGTATCGAGTGGTGCATCCTTATACCGGGGCGGCTCCGGGAGGCTGGTCGTGGACGGATCTGCCCGGTGGAGTTCCTGATGCCGACGATACTCCGGGGGCCATGCTGGCGGTGCTGAACCTGCGTGGGGAAGCTGAGTCGTACTCCCAGTCGGAGCGGGCATCGCTGTTGCAGGCCGGGACGTGGCTGCTGGGATTGCAGAATCGAGACGGCGGTTGGCCGACGTTTTGTCGTGGCTGGGGTGCCCTGCCCTTTGACCGCAGTTCCTGTGATCTGACTGCGCACGTGTTGCGGGCATTTCAATTGTGGAATCAACGGTTGGGATTTCCGGATCCACAATTCAGGAAATCGATGGATCGGGGTGTGAGTTATCTGTTGCGGCAGCAGCGTGGGGACGGCACGTGGCTGCCGTTGTGGTTTGGGAATCAGTTTCATCGGGATGATGAAAATCCGTTGTATGGAACGACGAGGGTGTTGCGGGCTTTTGCGTCACTGGATTTGCTGGGGACGGTTGCGGCGGAGCGTGGGGTGCGGTGGTTGGTTCAGAATCAGAACGAGGACGGGGGCTGGTCAGCGGTGCGGGGGATTTCCAGTACGGTGGAGGAAACGGGATTGGCGTTGGAAGTTTTGTCGGAGTTTGCGGGGTTGGGTGGTGAGTTGGGTGAGCTGGCTCGGGGTGCATCGGACCGAGCGGCGATGTGGCTGGCGCTGAGGGTGGAAGCAGGAACAGTTGAGCAGCCCAGCCCGATTGGCTTTTATTTTGCGAAACTCTGGTATTTTGAAGCGTTGTACCCGCTCATCTTTGCCGTCTCGGGGTTAAATCGCTGGACCAGCGTGCGAAAACGCACGAAGATCGCTAGAATGAATATGGATTAGGTGCATTTGACCAGTGCGGAGAACTTGACCGTGTCGATTGCTCAGGCCCAGGCTGAAGTTTCGGATGACGAGCCGATTCGTCCTGAGTTTCCTCAGGAGACGCATCAGGACGACGATGATCCGTTGCCGGTGAAGAAGAAGGGTCGTCGTCGCAGCACGACTCATCTGAAGATCGTCCCTGAGACTCTGGAACTGCGTGAGCGGGTGAAGCTGGCTGCAGAGCAGTATGCGGTTTCGCTGGATCGTTCCCGCGCTTTTACTCGGGACGAACTTGAGCATCATGGTCGCGAGCTGTTGAATCAACTGCAGTTGCCGGAAAAGTATCTGGGCTTTTCCATGGTGATGATTGGCAACTATTTCTGGAAGCAGCAGTTTCTGGCGATTCCGTTCAATCGTCGGATGCTGCTGTTGCCGCACTGTCTGAAGCATGCTGAAGGCTGTCCTGCCGAGTATACTCAGTTTGGTCTGGACTGTGAGCGTTGTGGTGCGTGTTCGATTGCGGACTACAAGGTGCGTGCCGAGCAGCTGGGCTACAAGGTGCTGGTTGCTGAAGGCTCGCCGGTGGTTCTCAAGATCATCGTTTCGGGTTACATCGACGGTATTCTGGGAGTGGCCTGTCTGAACGTGCTTGAGAAGGCGATTGACAAGGTGTTGATCGCTGGTGTGCCATCGTATGCGGTGCCGCTGCATTCGGGCGACTGTCTCAACACGACTCTGGATCAGGCGTGGGTCTGGGAGGTGCTGGACCGTTACGAACCATTGCCGCAGAAGCCCACGGCCAGTTATGTGCCGTTGATGCGGGCATCGGCGCAGGTGTTTGAGCAGGACGTCGAGCGTCTGTTGCCTCGGCAGCGGACGAAGCCCGGTCAGTCGGGCAGTCAGGCGCTGGCGTTTACCGAGCGGGTGGCTTATGACTGGCTGGCGAACGGTGGCAAGCGATTCCGTCCTTTCATGACGATTGCAGCGTGGTATGCAGCG
>CAITYU010000431.1 GCA_903896675.1 uncultured Planctomycetaceae bacterium | reverse complement strand
GCCAACCGTAGCCTGGGCTTCAGCCCGGGCAAACCTCCTACCCCCCCCGACATCGCGCCCAAATGAGATTCAGAATCAGCCTTCGGGGCCACCCATCCGGAGCCACCCACCAACAGACCGCCAGAACCGAACTCACCGCTGGCCGCCGCCGTTGGATGGCCCCCGTTGGATGGCCCCCCGCTACAGCACACCCACCGCGACAGCCTCCCACCGCCAAACAGGCAATGCCTGCATCACCCGCAGATGGCACCACTGGGAAGCATGGGCAATCCTGACACCATGGCCGCAAAGGTAGCCCGGGCACTCTTGACGCGGGGGACAAAAGTCGGCTGGGGCCGTCAAATCGACTTCAGTTCATCGAAAAACATCGTGTTTTTGCGGTACGGGGCCGAGCAGGAATGCTCGGGCTACCTTTTTGTCCTCGGCGTCACGAATGCTCGGGCTACCTGTTTGTCCTCGGCGTCAAATCTGACGTGGCGAAAACCGCAACGACTCCGTAGCCCGCCAGATCTCAAACCCAGTCTAACTGCAGTGGCACCCTTTGCCACAGAAATCCCGCGCACCGCGTGCTCTCACGCACCTCCACGCACCGGTTCTCACGAATCACACGACCGCAACGCATCGGATCTGCAGGATTCCCCAATCCGGAAGAATCTGCGGAATCTGCCGAAGTGCTGCAGAAACAGCACAAGCCTGCCGCCTGTACACTGAATTCTCGGCAGTTTTCTGCCACGAGTCACGACACCGACCCGCGCCGGAACCGCGATTCCTGCTGTCCGTGACGGCCTCGTCTAGCCCGCCACTGCAGCCCTCCGTTAGCCTGACCGCCCTGCCCTTGCTCGGTATCGCCCGAGCCCCTTCAGAACGAGTCTCGCCCGGATCCGGAATTCCTCATGTCGTCGCCTCGCATGCCATTGCTGACTCTGCTGTTCTGGCTGCTCACCTGTACGATTTCCCGGTCCGTAATGGCTCAGGAATCGCCCACTCTGCGAACCTATGCCGTACCCGCAGGACGCACAGTTGAAGCACAGCGAATGCTGCAGGAACTGGCCGGTCCCGATGCCGAGCAGGCCACGATCGAAGTTGACGAAGACAATCAGCAACTGCTGATTTCCGGTTCGCCGCAACTGCACACGCTGACCAGACAACTGCTGCAACAACTGGCGACAACGGCCGGCGATGCGGAAACCGCTGCCGCCGCCCCACGACCTCGCGTTCGGCAGGTCGTCGAACTGCCCGAGCTGAAAACCTATCGCACGGAACCCTCCGGTGCGCGGAATCTGCTGCCCGCCGTGCGTCGCCTCGCCGGTAGTTCAGCCCGAGTTACCCCAGGACCGGGTGATGACCTGCTGTATGTTTCGGCAGCTCCCTCGATTCACAAACGGCTGCTGACCATGTCAGAACTGCAACCCGTCGACACTGACGCCGCCGCCGGTGCTGAGCGTCGTTCGAACACCGTGCGGTCTGCTGCAGCGTCTGCTTCGCGAACCGTGAATCTGCAGGCATTGACGGTCGAGGAGGCCATGGACTCGCTGTCCACGATGCTGGGCGATAACTTCCGACAGACCGGCAGTCAATGGGTTGTGCAGAAGGGACGGACCAGACGTGCTGCCCTGCTGGTGCAGCCGGCCGCCAACAGCATTTCCGTTTCCGGTGATGCACAGCTCAGCGATCAGTTGTGTCGACTGCTGACGCAGCTGGATGCCGCACGAGATTCCGGTGAAGCGGATGCCATTCACTTTGTGAGTTTGTCGCAGATGGAACCGGCAGTGGTGCAGCGCGCCGTCCGGTTATGGCAGCAGGCTGCCGGTCAGTCGGGGCAGTCGGAGGCTGCGGAACCGGGGCGTCAGTCACCGGACGGTGCTGAGATTCCTGAGCAGGGGAATCTGCGTCGCTCGCGACCGCTGCGGATGGCGTCATTCAGCACGCAGCAGGCTGCGGCCGAGCAGGCGGCTGCTGGTGATGAGCCGGCGGGGCCTCCGCTGCGTCGGCCTTCGGCTGATGTGCAGGTGGAAGCGCTGCCGGATCTGGACGTGATGATTCTCAGGGGCCGTGATCCGGACGTGGAAGAGCTGTCGCGGATCATTCAGGAGATTGAACGGCTCAG
>CAITYU010000430.1 GCA_903896675.1 uncultured Planctomycetaceae bacterium | reverse complement strand
GTCCGAGGTGATTTGTTTTCTGAGGATCAGTTGTTCGGCAGCCTGCAGCGTGATGTTTCCTGCGTTTGCGGCCTGCACAGCAGCGGCGGCATCGATGGGGCCTGCGTCGGTGATCAGTTCAATGTTGCCTGCGGCGCTGGAAGTGCGCAGGCCGAGCCCCTGCAGTCGGACAGAACCGTCCGAGCGGAGATGAATGCTGCCAAACGTGGATGAGGCTTCCAGGGCTGTGACATTCAGATTGATGTCTTCGGCGGGTGCCGGGCCGCCGATGCTGGCGGTGGCCGACAGGCTGACAGCTCCGGCGGTAGTCAGGTTGGGATTTTCGCTGAGCGAGTTGTCGACGATAGCGCCGGGGGTCAGGGTTCCGCCGGCGCTGAGCACCAGGGACCCGTCGATGCTGGCAAGGCTGGCCAGTTGGATATCACCTGTGGCCTGCAGCGTGATCTGCCCATGGTCGGTGTTGATTGCAGCGCCATCGTCCTGGGTGATGGCGTTGCCGAGTGCACCCTGGCTGCCGAAACGCTCGGCGCCGGCCTGCAGCAGGATCGTGCCGCCACCAAAGGTTCTGACAATACTGCCGGAACTCTGTTGCAGGTCACCATCGGCCTGCAGGCGGATGTCGCCCCGGGAATGATTCATGATTTCCGAGTCCAGCAGAACTCTGCCTGTGGACGTCAGTCTGATCTCGGATGGATCGGCGGTGCCGCTGGTATTTCTGATCACAATCCCGCTGCGGTTCAGGACAGCGCCAACGATTACGGAATTCAGTGCGGCCAGTTGGATTTCAGAGTCATCGGACTGTGCCGCCAACTGCAGTTCAATCCCGTCCAGTTCCAGCGGGTTCCCGGCGCTGCCGATTCGGTGCGCTGCAGACAGGGCGATGCTGGTGCTGTGCAGGTCCGCGTCGGAGTCGGCGCCGGCTTCAGTGATGCTGTCGGCAGAGTCTGCGAGAATGTTTTGTCCGGCGGAGACCGCATCGATGATGATCGAGCCGGTTTCGATGGTGTGCAGAAACACGGAACCCAGTGGTGCGGTGATCTGACCGGTTGTCAGCTCACCCTCGACGATTTCGAGGGAAATGCTGCCCTCCCCGGTACTGGCGAGCCTGACCTCAGTCGGCCCGATTCCGCGGAAATCCATCGCACCGGCTGCGCTGGTCAGACTGGTGACGATCGCGGACTGGCTGCTGATGACACTGATGTCGCCTGTCAATGTGTCAGCCGACAGGCTGTTGACGCGGACTCGCAGGGGCAGCAGGTTGCCGATCCCGGTGCCAGCATCGACGTCCAGAGTCGCTGCCTGCAGCTCAGTGGCACCGTTAACGGAGCCAGCGGCAGCGTTGACGATAAGCAGCGAGCCGGCGTGGACTGTTCCCTGCAGCTTGATATTGCCGCTGTTCTGTCCGGCAGTGAGGCGGATGATACCTGTTCCTGTACTGCTGCTGCCGGCCAGAATTCCGGATGCCGCAGTGGTGTGCAGGTCGCCACTGCCGTCGCTGCCAGCCGAGATGCTGATCAGGTCTGTTGCCTGCAGTTGTTCGCCGACGGTGATGTCGTCAGCAGCCGTAATGGTAATGCTGGTCGGGTCGATGGAGGCGTTGATGGCAATGTCGGCGGCAGAGACGAGTACGACGTCTGAGCCGGTGAAGATTTTGCCATCGACGCGGATGGCTCCGTCGGCCTGCAGTTTCAGGCTGCCGGTGCCGGTTGTGGAAGACAATGCCTGCCCGCTGCGATCCAGATCCCGCAACTGAACGGGAGTGGTGGTTACGATATCCAGTGCGCCGCCGGAGCGGGCATCGAGGGCACCGAGCAGGCCTGTGCCGGGGTCGTTGAGTGTCAGCCGCACAGTTTCAGACTGGCCTGACTGCAGCAGTACGTTCCGGGCCGACAGGTTGATTCCCGGGCTGCCCCCGTCAAGATCCGCGCCGGAGATGCGCAGATCACCTGAAACCACGACGGGTGTGCTGAAAAACAGTGTGCCACCGTTGGTTCCATCCACATCCGCCAGCAGTGCGAGGCTGGTAACGGAGGGGTTGAGTGTCGAGAAACCGAGGTTGCCAGCGGACATCAGGAACAGCGTTTCGGCTTCCAGCAGGCCGGTGCCGGCGATGGTCCCCTGCAATGCGGCGAACTGCTGAACAGAGACGCTCAGGTTTCCGGAGACGCTGACTTCCAGTGCCTCCGGGAGTCCCGTGAAAAACTCCACCGGTGTCTGTCCGATGGATGCTGCCTTCAGCAGGACATGATTGGCCGTGATGTTCGTGCGTTTGTTCGTGGTGGTGTCATTACCGTCAAGCAACTGCCCCTGAGCGGCTGAGATGCTGACGTTGCCCGCCGTATGCAGATCGGAAATCAGCACCTGGGTGGCAGCCTGCAGCGTGATGTCCCCGTCTGCGGCGGTGAAAGCGGCCTGTGCGTCCATCACGATCTCGCTCTGCATTGCCTGCAGGATGACAGCGCCAGTGCCACCTGTGGAAATATCGCCGTCAGCTTCTGCTTCGATCCGACGTCCCGTGAGTCGAATACTGCCGCTGTCCGAGGTGATGCCGAAGCGAATCTTCAGATCATCCGCAGCGGTGAGGTCGATGCGACCGGTCCCCGCGGCCTGAATGCGACCGGCGACTTCGATCCCGCCGGCAGCAGTGCTGACCTGAATATCACCGGCACCACCCTGAGTCTGCAGGCCGTTTTTGTGGATCCGCAGAAAGTTGGTGGAACGCACGTAAATGCCGCCAGTGGCGGCTGTGGCCTGCAGGCCAAAGACATGCAGATTCAGATCCTGCTGCGGATCCGGGCCACCGATGTTGGTGGTGGCACGCAATGACAGCAGGCCGGTCGTCGCCAGATTCAACTGTTCATCGACGGAGTTATCGACAATGCTGCCGATCGCTCCGCCACTGCCGGCGTCGATCGAAATGTCGCCGGACAGACTGAGTATTTCCGCGAGGGCCACGTCGCCGGCGGCCAGCAGCGAAATCCGACCCTGCTGACTGCTGATGACGGCTCCTTCAGTCATCTGGATGCTGCCGGGCAGTGAGCCCTGCTGACTGATCCCGGCGACGAGGCTGATGATCCCGCTGCCACCGGTAACGATGCGGGTCTGAGCTTCCTGGAAGATGTCCTCCCCGGCCGTCAGTGTGACGTTGCCATTGGCCACGTTCTCGATACTGTCGACGACATAGATCACCCCTCCGGCATCAAGACTGATGGATGTGGCGGGATTCATATCACCCGGATCGCTGATTTTCAGTCCCTGCAGTTCGGCAGCCTGGCCGACAAAGACGTGGCCCAGAGCCTGCAGGTGAATGTCTCCGCTGGCGGTCAGAGCGGCCAGTGTCATTTCCAGTCCGTCAACTTCGATCGGGCTGGCGGCAGTGCCGATGCCTGTGTTGGCCTGAATTGCGATCTGCAGTGCCTGCAGATCCGCAGCGGGATCATCATCAAGCTCGGCCACAGCGGTGCTGGAATTGATTCTGAGCAGACCGCCGGCGCTGACATGACCGACCAGCACCAGTCCGTGGCCCCCGCTGAGCAGGACGATGCTTCCGACTTCGGTCAGAGCGTGGTGTATTTTCAGGTCGCCGTCGACAGTGCTGAATCTGAGGCTGCCATCTCCAGCGAAAGCCGACACGACTTCTGCTGAAGTTTCACTTTCGACGCTGATGGTGCCGGTGCCGGACCACAGGTTGTTGTAGGTGGCCGCAATACTGTTTTTCAGGAAGATTCCGTCCGTCCCGCTGTCGGCGTCGATCGTGGCCGCCCTGATTCGCAGCGGGGCCAGATTGCCGATACCGGCTGAGGAGCTCAGGCTGAGCTGCGGTGCGGACAGTTCGGTGCTGCCGTTGATGGAACCACCGGCGGCCTTGACTGTGATGGCACCGCGGGCCCGCACGGTTCCATTCAG
>CAITYU010000429.1 GCA_903896675.1 uncultured Planctomycetaceae bacterium | reverse complement strand
TCGTCAAATGACTGGTCGATCGCCCGCTGGTCCAGCTCGCGAATCGCTCGCCGCCGACCCAGCGCCCGGCCGGCACCGTGATTCACGCTGTAACAGCTGAGGGCCGCACCTTCGTCTGCCACCATCACGCAGGATCCAGCCTGCGGATTTCCCGGCAGCAGAATCGGATGCCCTGTGTCATGGTAGCGAGTTCCCTGCAGGGCATGATGGCCGGCAGGAAATGCGCGAGTGGCTCCCTTGCGATGCACCCACACCACTCGATTGTCCAGCACTTCCCGGCGGGCAATATTGTGGCTGATGAAATACACCAGCTCGCCCGTTGCTCCCGGTAACACTTCCTGAAACGCTTCCAGCACCAGTGCGTTGATCAGCATGTGGTTCACGGTGGCAAAATTTGCTCCCAGTGCCATATCGTCCAGATACGCATCCGCCTCGGCCGTTCCCAGCGGGGCATACACCAGTTCGCGGTCGCCGCCCGGCAGCGGGATGCTCCACCGCGAAAAATGTGCCTGCAGAGACTTGAACTGACCGTCCGCCAGATTGTGTCCAATCCCCCGTGACCCGCAGTGCGACAGAAAGGCCACATGTCCGTCCTGCAGTCCGAAAACCTCAGCCACTCGACGCGCCCGCGTACCCTCCCCGACCTGCACCTCCTCACATTCCCCGAAATGATTGCCCCCGCCATAGGATCCAAGCTGCTTCATCTTTCCCGGAAATTTGTGGCGGAACAGACCATTCCGGAGGTGGTGATCGAGGCGTGCTGCAAGCGCAGCCTGAGTGTCGTCATGGCCGACATGAAAGGCGTCTTCGCAGCGTTCCGCCCAGTGCGGGGGAATTCCCAGTTGCTCACAGACTGCCCCGGATGCGCCTTCCAGCAGCAGTTGTCGGCCGAGGGATTCACCGACATGCCGGGACTTCGGAGCACTCTGCCGGCCCCGACCGGCTCCCGTGGGAGTCCGTTCGCAGATGGCCTGAATCAGAGCCCGACGCACTCGCCGATCCGCAATCGCTTCTGCCGGAATACTCAGCTGCAACAGACTCATTGAACACTTGATGTCGACGCCGACCGGGCCGGGGTACACATGGGTCGGTGAGACGAGCACACATCCGACAGGTGCTCCGTAACCGCAGTGTGCATCGGGATTCAGCACCAGATCGGTGACTCCGGGTGCCATCCGCGAATTGACTGCCTGCTGCAGGCAGGTCTCGTCAAACGTGTTGCGGATGGGTGGGGTGCCGATGACCGTGATGGGCTTCAGGGCGGTATTGGTGACCGGCAGAATCGCGGTGGCCTCACCGGTGGGCAGAATTTCGAAGGGCATCAGGAAGTCTTCCGGAAAAAAAGTGCAGTCACCATCGGACACGAGTTTATCGAAATGGTTCGGAGTCTGGCAGCGGCTGTTGGGCTTGAGCGATCAGGTGGCCGCTGGTGACTGCCTGTGGGCCGGGTATTGCTGATTGATTTGACCGGGGAAGACGATAGAGTTCCGGAGGTGTGGGTTGTGCTGCAGCTGGCCACGGGGAGTCGCGAATGGTGGCCAGGAAGCCGGACGATGTGAATGCAGAGTGCTGGCATGCCCTGTCGGTGGCGGAGACAGCGGCGAGGCTGCAGACGGATATTGTCTGTGGCCTGAGTCAGTCGGAGGCCGGTCGTCGGCTGGCTCAGGCGGGGCCTGACGTGGTGTCTGCCGAGGGGGCTCGGCCGGCCCTGTCCATCCTGCTGGCTCAGTTCGGCAGTTTTCTGGTGCTGCTGCTGGCTGTGGCTGCAGTGACTGCGTTTGTGCTGGGTGAGACTGTTGAAGGGGTCTCGATTCTGGCGGTGATTGTGCTGAATGCGGGCATTGGTTTTTTCACCGAATGGAAGGCGCAGCAGGCTTTGATGTCGCTGCAGCGTCAGGCGGTGCAGTTGGCTGCAGTGATTCGTGATGGTCGTCTGCTGCAGGTTCCGGCGGAACAGCTGGTGCGCGGGGATCTGGTGATTCTGGAGGCGGGGTCCGGTGTGCCGGCGGACGGTCGGATTACAGAAAGTGTTCGTCTGCAGGCTGTCGAGGCGGCATTGACGGGTGAATCGCTGCCGGTGAGCAAGACAGTGGCGGCTTTGTCGGAGCGGGACGTGTTGCCGGGAGATCGCAGCAACATGGCATTCCTGGGCACGATGATTGTGGATGGTCGAGGTCGGATGCTGGTAACGGCGCGAGAGGTGAGTTCTGAGTATGGTCGGATCGGGCGTTTGATTGGTGCGGCGGTACATGGCAGGACACCTCTGGAGCGGAAGCTGGCTCGACTGGGACAACTGCTGCTGCTGGTGGTGTTGTTTCTGTGTGCGGTGATTGTGCTGGCGGGTTGCCTGCGGGGGACTGCGGATTTC
>CAITYU010000428.1 GCA_903896675.1 uncultured Planctomycetaceae bacterium | reverse complement strand
TGACTTCACTCTTGCCGGCAATCTGGAACTCCAACTGCAGAGATTCAATGCCGCAATTGATGAGACCATTCCCGTTGGCTCCGGGTCCGTGCGGGTCAAATACGATGACGCCACCCCACTTACGCGACTCGCCGGCAACGTAACCCTCGGGACACCGGTCGCCGACCTCTCAGGCAGCTTCGCTGTCGAAGCCACGGGAACTTCCCCCAACCAGCGGATCCTGATCGCCGCAAGCGGTGTCACAGGGTTCGTGGGTGACAGGAAGGGAACGGCCAGCGCAATTGACGACACTGGAGTCGTCTTTACTAATGGTAGCCTGCTCGCCTTGATTAACGCAGACGCAACCTATGCGTTCGAGGCTACGGGTACTGCGGGGCTCGTCGGGGTTGCCGGTTTAACCCTGACAGGTACCCTTTCAGGGCAGAAGAACACCACGGGAGCTGCGGTCAACGAGTCCATCACGATTGGTGGTACAACGCGGATTCTCGCGGTCGCCAAGGACGCATCGAAAGTCGACGGTACACTCACACTCGGCGCTGAAAACGTTCTTTTTCTCACCGGCACCGTCGGCGTTCAGAAACGGGCGGTGACGCTGACACTTGAGGACGGTTCGACCGTTCAGACGACTGCGATTCAGATTGGAGGCAGCGGAATCAGTGGGTTTGCCGGTTTAAATGCCGCCCCCGGCAGCGCTGACCAGACCGGTGTCAGCCTGAGCAACCTCACATTTGGCTACTCGCTGTTTACGCCATCGAATTCGCAGTCCGGAACTGACCTGCGAACGTGGAGCGGGTTGATGGCCACTACAGATTCAGCAGCTCTTGTGGGCGTTGACGTCGTCACTGCATCAATTTCCACGCTCAACCTTCGTATGAACCGAGCCGGCGGCACTCGGAATGGCACAGCGGCCACAACCACAGCAGACTTCACCTCAACACCTGTCACAAACACCGCAGGCGGTCAGACAAGTACCCTCGATTTCCATGGCGATATCCTGAGGGCCACGGCACTGCTGGAACTCAGTGTCTCCGGTGTGGTCGGTATCAGAGGTCGTTTCGGGATTGAATTTGGTGACCTCGATGTCACTCTGCCCAGCTTCCCCGGCATCTCACTGCCCACCGACTATATCCGGTTCTGGGGCATCGATGTTGAGGCTTATTTCGGGTTCAATGGCCCCAGCTGGAGCGTCCCTGATTTCACAGGCTTCGATTTCAAGGGATTTGACTTCAATCTGATGCTGAACATGCGGAATCCTTTCAGCGGGATTTTGCCCGACCTTGGCAGCATGAAGTGGTTCTCGTTCCACGCTTCTATTCCGGAAATCAGCTTCCTGCCATTCCCGGAAGTACAAATCCCCGATTTCGGACTCAACCTTCCCCACCTGTCACTCAATCTGACATTCGATGTGCCAGCGTTGAGCTTTCCAGTCCCGTACATCGACTTCAAATTATCACTGCCTGACATTGAACTCCCCGGGCTCCCGGCAATGCCCAACTTCCCGGGACTGCCGGACCTGCCGGCCCTGCCGTCTATTCCCGACTTTGGCTTCGATCTGCCCGCAATCGAAATGTTCCAGATCGGCGATCTTCCGGCCCTGCAGATGTTCGATTTCTTCGATCTCAGCGGCAGCCTCACAATCGAACGCGTGGAATACACTGCGACGCTGGACGATGGCACCACCGTCCCCACGTGGGCAATCGCGGTCAACTCCGTTGATGGTGGTATTTTCGCCGGGGTCAACGGCCCCGCAGCCAGCGACGACGCAACCGGCGTCAACATCGCCAATGTCGACGCTGCTATTGTCGTCCTGATCCCTAAAAGCAGCACCGATAAACGTCGCTGGATCAGCGCTGTTGGCACCGGCGGAACCGCGGGAATCAAAGGGATCAGCGACGTCACGCTGCAGGCAGCCGGACTGTCGCTGCTCGTCAACCAGCCAATGGGGAAGACAGGTTCAGGAGCAGCCAACACGTCACTTGTTGACTTCGCTGCCAATCCCCTCTCAGTCCACATGTCTGACGGCTCAACCGTACGTGTCGAACACTCAGCAGCAGCCGGACCACAACTCATCCTCTCTGGTACCGCGGACATCTCATTCTCTGACTTCTTCCGAGTCAACGGCAATATCGGTGTCCGAAAAACCACGTACGATCTCAAGTTGTCTGATGGCACAACAACCCCATCAAACCTGCTGACAATCGGCGGCAGCGGAGTGTCCGCCTTCGCCGGTGTTAACCCCGGCACGACAAACGCTGCCGGCCTGTCCCTCTCCGGGGTCAACTTTGCCTTCATTTCCGCAGCTGACAAACTCGATGCCTCTCGACGCTGGAACACTCTGCAGGCCACCGCTGCCACAGTCGCGGCACTCGGGATACCAGACGTCACGATCTCCGGATCGAATCTTGCCGTCAGCATCAACAGACCTGACCTGAATGGAGTCGTCGCTAGCTACAGCGGAACGCCGCTCAGCGTCCCACTCGGCGGTGGCCAGAACTATCAGATCAACCTGAACGGCGCTACCGGAGCACTCCTCGAGGCCTCTGGAACACTCACCGTCAATGTCAGCGACTTCTTCCACGTTACCGGATCCTTCGCTCTCAGACGCGCGGCCGCAAACGTCACTCTCGCCGATGGTACCACCGCTGATGTCACACTCCTCACACTCGGTATCGACGGCGGAACTGCCTTCGTTGGCCTTGCAGGTGGCACCGCAGACGCTGCTGGCCTGACCATCACCAACGCTGACGCCGCAATTGCCATCGCCAGCGATGTCGCTAACACAGCAAAACGCTGGACAGCGCTCGAAGCCAGCCTCGACGGTATCAGTGTCACCGGGCTCGGAGACGTCTCGATTTCCGCAAACACACTCAACGTCGAAGTCAACCGCGCCAGCAGCACACAGCCCGTAATCGACTGGGCATCCGCGCCGCTCGTGGTCAAAACAGGGCCAGCGACTTCCATCACACTCAACATGGAGGGACAGTCCGGGAACCTCCTCCG